>CAYSBP010000320.1:0-3913 GCA_964429255.1 uncultured Planctomycetia bacterium | reverse complement strand
CTCAACATGGCCACCGCGCGCGTCGACGTCTCGGACGACAGCGGTCGCTCGGGCGTGCGGTATTCGGCGTTGGCATTCTCGCGCAGCGCGTCGGCGCCATCTCGAGCGGTTCGGATGATCTGATCGCGCTTCTTGCCCCAGGCCTCGGAAAGCCCGCTCATGATGCGGACAAACGGACGCGGGGGAAAGTACGTCCCACCGAAAAAGGGCTCACCGTCCGGGGTCAGGAAGACCGACATCGGCCAGCCGCCATTTCTTCCCGATAGGTGAAGATACCGCATGTACAGTTCGTCGATATCCGGACGCTCTTCCCGGTCGACCTTGATGGCCACGAAACTGGCGTTGAGCTGTTTGGCGAGTTCCTCGTTCTCGAAGCATTCGCGCTCCATGACGTGGCACCAGTGACAGGCGCTGTAACCGACCGAAAGAAAGATGGGTTTGTCTTCATCGCGAGCCTTCTTGAAGGCCTCTTCACCCCACGGGTACCAGTCTACGGGATTGTGCGCGTGTTGGAGCAGATAGGGGCTGGTGGCGTCCTTCAGCCGGTTGGCGGGGCGTCCATCCGCCGAAGCAGGCACTCCTGCACCCGGCTTTCCCGGACCATCAGGCGAGTCCTGCTGCGCGAAACAGTTCGCTAAGAACGGAAAGAGGAGGATGGGGATCCAGGCAAGGCACCTCGGCGTTCTGTTTTTCATCGTTCGCTCTCTTCCGCGGCGCGGGCAAGCGCGGTACCACGCCGCGCCTGCCTCATCTCCGCTTTCCGGGTCCGACGTCATGCTTCGTGGTGCATCGCCCTCTAGCCCGGATTATTCATGGGCCCCTTCCCATGAATAATCCTCTTCGACTCGGCCTCTCCCGAGGCCTCGCTCAGGGCTAACCTGGATGATTCACGCTCGCGGCGCCGGCAGTCTGCAACGCCCATCCCTCTGAGCGTGAATCATCCAGGCTAGTCTCCTGTAAGGCCAATGTATTGGATTTGTCTAAAGGCGTTCGTCAAAGGTCCGGCCGGCAACCCGGCGGTGGAATCCGAAAAGTCGCCGAGATATCAGTCGTACCTATTGGACAGGCTCAGCGTCCGATCGGTTCGGTCCCAGTCAACCGGTGTCATTTGCGTTCGAGCAGTTTCTGGGCGGCACGCGTCCACGCGTCAGGCCCGCCCTGCTCGTAGCCCATGCGTCCCAATTCCGCACCATCGGAACTCAAAAAGAGAACGGTGGGGAATCCTTCGATGCCGTGCTTCTCCGCCAACGCTTCATGGGCCTTCCGGACCTCCGGGGCCTGCTGCTTTCTGCGCGGGAAATCGATCATGGCTAAAACGACATTCTGGCCGGCCCACTTCGAGAAGGCTTCGCTGCCGAAGACCTCCTTCTCCAGCTTGATGCACCAGGCGCACCAGTCGCTGCCGGTGAAGAGTGCAAGCACCGGTTTGTTGGACTCCCTGGCATGGGCCTGGGCCGACTCAAGCGATTCGAACCAGGCCTGACCTTCCTCCTGGGCGCCGAAAGCGCCAGAGACAAAGGTGGTCAACCCCAGAAGCATGAAAATCGCCGTAATCCTTCGCATGATCGTCTCCTTTTGAATGGTCCTTGCGCGCGGATGTCCGATCCACCGCGCGCTCCTGTCCGTGTTCTGATTCGCAGGCGAGTCCAAACTATGTCAGGAATATCGATAGGGAATGTCCACCGTCAGGCCGGACATCTTCCTTCGGATATGGATGTACGGTGGTCTCAGGTCAGGGGAGCGGGGATATGGACGCGCAGGCGTTTATTGCCGATTTGGAGCAGATCAAGGACAAGCTTTACAACTACGCGCGTCGTGTGCTCAACGTGAAGGCGGACGCAGACGATGTGCTGAGCGAGGCGGTGCTGGCGGCATGGACCCAGCGCGACCAGTTCCAACCGGGCACTCGTTTTGCCGCATGGATGTTCCGGATCCTGATCAACAAGGTCTACACAGCCAATCGTCGACGCGGGCTGGATAAACAATACGCGAGATCGCAACCCCTTTCGGGCGTGGCGTCTTCCGCCGAATCCGTCAGCGACATCCATGAACTGATCGCGTGCCCCGCCTCGGTGCTGGACGGTTGCGACGAGGATATCCGGGGCGCGGTGGCCCGATTGAACGATTCGGAGCGCGAGGCATTCCTGCTGTTGAGCCTTGGCGAATTGACCTATGCCGAAATCGCCCAGATCACCGGTGCGCCGCAGACCACGGTAATCACCCGATTGTCGAGAGCACGGATGAAGCTCCGCGACGCACTTCAGCACCGAGCCATGAACGTATGAGTCCGCGATTTTCATGACTTAGCTTGGGGCGGACCACGAATTCAAGTAAGGACGGAGCAGGAGAAAGGATAGGGCGATGGATACGTCTTCAGAAAGGATCGAACGGCTGCTGGCCCTCGCGGACGCCCAACTGTCGCCTTCGGACCGGGCCTCCCTGGAACCGACGCTCACCCCGGAAGAGAAGGCTTTCGTCGATGAGGAGCGCGCGCTCATCCAAGCCGCTCGTGGAGCGCTGAACGACCAGAAAGTTCCCGATGCGCTTTGGGAACGGATTACCGCTCAAATCCACACCGCGTCCCAGACAACCGCGACGGAGACCCGATCGATCTGGAGAAGGTGGACGCCCTACGCTGGGCTTGCGGCGGCCGCGATCCTGCTGGTAGTCGGGGTAGCATGGTGGACGACTCAGACACCGCCCGCCACATTGGTGGCGTGGCTGGATCGGGCGAGATCCGAGACGGTGGACCACTTGAGAAACAGAGCGGATGTAGGTCCCCAGCTTAACTCCATTCGCGATCTACTGAAGCAGCAAGGGCTTGACGTGAAGACCGAAGGACTGGCGATGCTGATGCAGCAGCCTGGCATGGGTGGGCACGAGACATACCTGCTGGGCGCGGCGAAAGTGGACTTCGAAGGCCGGCCGGCTGTGGTGCTGCTCTTCGAGTGCTGCAAGGAGCCGGTTCAGGTCGTGCTCACCAGCCGTGCGGCCGATGAAGCGGTCGCGAAGCAGACAAACATGGCGGGCCTCGTGGTCGCCGAGCGGAAGGTCGGGAACGCCCATGCGCTCCTGCTCAGCCGGCACGACGCGCGCGGTCTGCTGGATCTTCTGGGTTAAGTGGAAAATGAGGGACAGCAACATGACGATGCGAGGCCCTCGGCCGCCTGGAATCCCGGCGCCACAAGGCCCGTCAGGGCTGTTCATATTGTGGCCCAGGGAGAAGCCGTGAGCAACGTCGAGCGGCGAGCCCTGGGAAAGAAGAGCTCTGCAGATCTGGGGAGCGCCGGAGGCGAGACAGATGGAATGCAGGGGTGGAGTTCGCAGGCTTGACTGCGCTTTGCGTTCGGCGCCTTGACACCGAACGGGTGGCGCGTTGGCCGCACACGCTTGCTTGCAGGTGGCCGAAGGCATGGCGTGTTGGCTGCAAGGGATGTGATGTATAGGGCTTGAGGCTTTAGAATCGACCCTTCCACGGTAACTTCCTGCGGAAAGGCCGCGTGCTCGTCAGGCCTCGCACGAAAAAGCGGCGTCAAGCCGCCACACTCCAAAGCGCCCTGCGGTGAAAAAGTGCGGGCGCGCGCACTTTCAATTAACTCGTTATTCCATAATGTGTTCTGACTCAGATTTTCGGGAGATGTTGCCTGCGAAAGCCAGATGAGCGCTCGCTGGGCCGCCGCTACATCGACCTTCGGTGCCGCCATCAGTTCGGTCGGCGCCGACGTTGAAAAATCCGCATTTCCATGACTTGTCCGTGTGGCTCCCGCGAATGTATCTGGCGAGGGTGGGCAAGTGCCCCGCCACAAACCAGGTTAAGAGGAGAGGTCTGATGATTACGGTGCGAAAAGAAATGGCGGCTGGAATGGCTATGGGGGCGCTTCTGCTCATGTTGAGCGGCTCCGCTCTTTGGGCC
>CAYSBP010000319.1:0-3924 GCA_964429255.1 uncultured Planctomycetia bacterium | reverse complement strand
TGCAAGAAGCGCACGCCCCGTCCCCATCAGTTCCTTATAGATAGCCTGGCAGAGCGCCAGATGCTCCCGGACCACTACCGTCTCCGATTCCGAACGCTCGTCCAGAAGGGAATGAGGACTGCATCCATCGCTTGTCCCATTCCACGCAGCGGCTACCATGGCGACCTTTCGAGGATCGAGGCACGTAACGGTTTGAGCGCCACCACGCCCCCTACCCCACCGCTCCCTGAGCGTCTCCCCATCGAACCGCTCGGCGGACCTGTTGACATCCAGCTCGCCGTGCCGGGCTCCAAGAGCATCACCAACCGCGCGCTACTGATGGGCGCGCTGGCCGAAGGTCCCGTGACCCTCACCGGTGCGCTCTTCGCCGACGATCCGCACTTCATGATGGAAGCGCTCCGCACGCTGGGCTTCGACGTCGAAGCAAAACCGGAGGAGCAGACGGCGCGCATCGTGGGCCTGGGCGGACAGATTCCGTCGCATACCGCCGAACTCTTCGTCGGCAACGCGGGCACAGCGATGCGCTTCCTGGCCGCGGGGCTGAGCATCGGTCGCGGCCGTTTCCGGCTGGACGGCAACACGCGCATGCGCGAACGCCCCGTCCGCGATCTCGTCGATGGCCTGCGCAACCTGGGCGTGGCGATCCGCTGCGAACTCGAAAACGGCTGCCCGCCCGTCGTGCTGGACGCCGACGGCCTACCCGGCGGCCGCGCGCAGTTGGACGGCAGCCGATCAAGTCAGTACGTCAGCGCCGTCCTGCTGGCGGCGCCGTACGCACGCGAACGCTTACGCGTCGAAGTCGTCGGCGAGTTCGTCTCGCGACCCTACGTCGAACTGACGCTGCGCGTGATGAAGGACTTCGGGGTCGAAACGGCCCGCGAAGGCGACCGGCTCTTCGCCCCCGCATACGGCCAGCGCTACCGTTCAGGCTCGTACGCTGTCGAGGGGGACGCCTCCGCGGCCACCTACTTCCTGGCGCTGCCCGCCATCCTGGGCGGCCGCGCCGCTGTCACCAACCTGCGCGCCGATTCACCACAGGGCGACGCGGCCTTCGCGGACCTGCTGGGACGCATGGGCTGCCGCGTCCGCCGCGGTTTCCTGCCCGGCGGCTTCGGCGTCGAAGTTTCGCGCGAACCACACACACGCCTGGCGCCACTGGAGGCCGACCTGAACGACGTGCCCGACGTCGTCCAGACGCTCGCCGCCGTGGCGCTCTTCGCCGACGGGCGTTCGCGTTTCACTCACATCGCCAACCTGCGGTTGAAGGAGACCGACCGGCTCGCCGCGCTGCACAACGAACTCGCCCATCTGGGTGCCGAGGTAAAGGAAGGACCCGACTGGCTGGAAATCGCGCCGGGCCGCCCCTGCGGCGCCGACGTGAAGACCTACGACGATCACCGCATGGCGATGGCCATGACCCTGGTCGGCCTCGCCCGCCCCGGCGTGACGATCCTGAACCCCGCCTGCGTCGCGAAGACGTATCCGCAGTATTTCGAAGACCTGGAAAAACAGTGCAGGTAATGGATCCCGCGTGCCCGCGTCCAGGATCACACGTCTGGATCGGCACGTTCGCCGCACTCAACGTGGCAACCCTGTCGCTCAGACATCCGCGATACAGCGGTCGTAGTACTCCACATAGTTATGCCGGTCCTTGCTCGCCCGTGCAGCAATCGCCGCGCGCGGATGCTGGTTGAGCTGACCCGCAATGTTGTACTGCACGAGCGGGCCCCACTCGAGCTGTCCGCTCAACGGGACGAACTGCTCCTGGAGGAGCTTGAGAATGGGGCGCAGGTTGAACTTAGGATTCTTCAGGAAACCAAGCAACAGTTCCATGGGACAGTTGCCGGCTCCGCGACCCATGCCGGCCATGGTGGCGTCGACACGGTTGGCGCCGTGAATGATGGCTTCAATCGTATTCGCAAAGCCCAACTGCAGGTTGTTATGCGCGTGAATGCCGACTTCCTTGCCGGTTCCCTCCATCGCCGCCTTGTACTTCTTGACCAATATCTCGACCTGCTCGGCGTAGAGCGCGCCGTTCGAATCGACCACGACCACCGTACCGACGGGCGTCTCGCGCAACACCTCCAACGCCTGGTCGATCTCCGACTCCTGAACCGTCGAGATCGCCATGATATTGCATGTCGTCTCGTAACCTTTGTCCGCCGCCGCCTTGACCATGTCGACGGCTTCCGGGATCTGATGGATGTAGCAGGCCACCCGGATGAGGTCGATGACGCTCTCCTTCTTAGGCAACAGATCGGTCCGCCAGTCGGACTTGCCGGCATCCATCATCACGGAGAGTTTGAGCGGCGTGGGGTTGTCGCCAACGATGCGCCGGATGTCAGCTTCGTCGCTGAACTTCCAGGCGCCGAACTGGTCCTTGGCGAAGAGACGGCGGGCGTTCTTATAGCCGACCTCCATGCAGTCGATGCCGGCCTCCACGCAGGTCGTGTAGACGGACTTGACCAACGGGTCGTCGAAACGGTGGTCGTTGATCAGTCCGCCATCGCGAACCGTGCAATCCAAAACCTTGATCTCAGGGCGACAGGTAATCCAGGGAGCCTTCACGCTGCATCCACCTTTCTTAAGGAACGGGTCCAGGGGGTTACTCGATCCGGAAATCGCGGCACTCGATGTGGAAGACTACGCTAAACAGGCCGAAGGCGCCAGTCAAATCGGCACACGGATGTGCCGGGTCCAGCACCTGCACTTGCAGCGCGACCTGGACTTCGTTCTAATGCCGCTCCCTCAACACCAAGGAGAACCGTAGATGCCGCTTCCATCCAACGAGTCCATGGCTTTTCTCGAATCGATCCTCTCCACGCCATCACCGTCCGGCTTCGAAGCGCGCGTGCAGAACGTGATCCGTTCGCACATGGAACCCTTCGCCGATGTCGTCAACCGCGACGTTCACGGCAACCAGTGGTTCGTGCTGAACCCTGCCGCGCCGCTGCGCGTGATGCTTTCCGGACACGTGGACGAGATTGGCTTGATGGTGCGCTATGTCGACGACCAGGGCTTCATCTGGGTCACACGCATCGGCGGCCCCGACGCGGTGCAACTGTGGGGTACGCGCGTCCATGTGCACGCGAAGAAAGGCCCCGTGCTGGGCCTGATCGGCAAACGCCCTATTCACAACACCCCGCCCGAAGACCGCAACAAAGGCGCGAAACTCGAGGACATCTTCGTGGATATTGGCGCCAAGGACAAGGCCGACGCGCTGAAGCGTGTGGCCATCGGCGATCCGATCACCCCCGCCGACGGATTTCAACGCCTCACCGAAAAACTGGCCGTCGCCCGTGGCATGGATGACCGCATCGGCGCCTTTGTCATCATGGAAGCGTTTAAAAAGGTCGCGCTCGAACAGCGCAAGCCCAAGGGCCGCAAGTGCCCGGTCGCCGTCTACGCCGTCGGTTCGGTCCAGGAGGAAGTCGGCCTGCGCGGCGCGACCACCAGCGCCTTCGCCATCGAACCCCACGTCGGCATCGCCGTCGATGTCGGGTTCGCCACCGATTATCCTGGAGAGAATAAGAAGGTCGTCGGCGATCTGAAACTCGGCGGAGGCCCGATCCTTCACCGCGGACCAAATATCAACCAACCGCTGGCCGCACTGATGGAGTCCACCGCGAAGAAGAACAAGATCGCCATACAGATCTCCGGCGACGGCGGCATCATGGGCACCGATGCAGGCGCCATGCAGATCAGCAAACGCGGCGTCGCCGCCGCGCTGGTCTCCATCCCCAACCGCTACATGCACTCGCCCATCGAAGTCGTCTCGCTGGAAGACGTGGAAGCGTCGGCGAACCTGCTGGCCAAAGTGCTGCTGGCCCTCAAGCCCGACCAGTCGTTCGTACCGCAATGAACGGCGGGTACCGCCAAGACGCCACTTGTCCTGCCGTAGCCGCTGTTGGCGAAGGCGGAAGG
>CAYSBP010000318.1:2506-3943 GCA_964429255.1 uncultured Planctomycetia bacterium | reverse complement strand
GCGGATGGAACAGAAGCTGGTGATGACTCGGCAGATGATCCAGTCCATCGAGATGCTTCAGTTGCCGCTGATGGACCTCCAGCAGAACATCACGCAGGAACTGGTGGGCAACCCGTGGCTCGAGATGACGGAAAGCGACGAGGCGCCCGAACCATCGGTGACGTCGCCTCAGGAAATCCGGAGCGACAACGCGAACGCGGCTGCGGACGCCGGGGAAGCGGAAGATCCGCGGCTCAAGCGCATGGAGATGCTGCTGCGTGAATGGAACGACCCGAACACGCGATCGACCCGTTCGCGCTACTCCGGCGACGAAGACGCCAAGATGGAGGCGATGGCCAACACCGCCGCCCCCAATACCTCCCTGGAAGAGCATCTGATGCAGCAGCTGCATCTCTGCAAGGAGGAAGAGCGGCTAAAGGTCCTCGCCGAAGTGATCGTCGGGTCGCTCGACGAGTCCGGCTTCCTGCGCGTCGCGCTGATGGATCTCTTCTACCGCAACGAAGGCGGTGTGCGGCAGGCGTTGGTGGACGACCAGGTGACCGAGGAAGAGGCGGGGCTGGCGCTGGAACTGATCCAGGGGTTCGATCCGCCGGGTGTCGGCGCGCGGGATGTGCGCGAGTGCCTGTTGCTGCAGCTGGCGCGGCATGGCGACGACGTTTCCTTCGAAGAGCGTTTGGTCGCCCATCACCTGGACGACCTGAGCCACAACCGCCTGCCCAAGATCGCCAAGGAGATGGACTGCACCATCGAGAAGGTGAAGGAGGGCCTGGCGCACGTCGGCCACCTGAACCCGAATCCCGGACGCGGCTTCGGCGGCACCCGGCCGCAGTACGTGGTGCCGGACGTGACTGTGGACGAAGTGGAAGGCGAGTACCACATTCGTATCAACGAGCACACGCTGCCGTCGCTCCGTGTGTCCCAGGAGTCGCTGGCATTGCTGCGTGGCGAACCCAAAGACTCCGTCGTACGTGACTACGTACTGGGTAAGCTCGGGAGTGCCGTCTGGCTGATGGAGTCGGTGATCCAGCGGCGCAATACCCTCAACCGCATCGCTCAACAGATTGTCGACATTCAGAAGCCGTTCTTCGAACATGGGCCGTCGCACCTTCGGCCGCTGATGATGCAGGAGATCGCCGAGCGGATCAGCATGCACGTCTCGACCGTCTCGCGCGCCCTGGCCGGCAAGTACATCCAGACGCCGCAGGGGCTCTATCCCATGAAGTACTTCTTCACGGGCGGATTCAAGACCAGCGATGGCGATGACGAGTCGAACCGCGCCATCATGCTGAAGATCCAGGAGATGGTGAAGGTCGAGTCAAAGGACAAGCCGCTTTCCGACGAAGACATCATGGCCAAGCTGAAGGCGGACGGCACCGACATCGCCCGACGCACGGTGGCGAAGTATCGCGAGAAGCTCAAGATCCCCAGCAGCCGCCA
>CAYSBP010000318.1:0-2406 GCA_964429255.1 uncultured Planctomycetia bacterium | reverse complement strand
AACGGGGCGGACGGCTCGCGCCGCCCGCCCCGCTGGTTCAGCTCAATGAAAGGGCTGGTCTTATTCAGCCTTCTTCTCTTCTTCCTTCTTCTCTTCTTCCTTCTTCTCTTCTTCCTTCTTCTCTTCCGCGTTTCCTGCCGGTTGGGTGACGGGCGGGAGCGGTGCAAAGGTGCCGTCCAACGCCTTCAACGACAGGCCGATCTTGCGCTCGTTGCTGTCGATGTTGAGGACCTTCAGCTCCAGCGCCTGACCCGGCTGCACGATCTCTTCCGGCTTGTCGATCTTGCCGTCGGACATCTCGCTGATGTGGAGCAGTCCTTCCAGGTCCGGAGCGATCTCGACAAACGCGCCGAAGCTGGTCAGCTTGGTGACCACGCCCTTGACCGTGTCGCCTGCGTGGAAGCGGGAGGGGATGTCCGTCGCCCAGGGATCGTCCTCGAGCTGCTTGAGGCCCAGTGCCACGCGCTTACGCTCCTTGTCCACCGACAACACCACCGCGGAGACCTCGTCGCCCTTCTTCAGCATTGCGCTGGGGTGCGTGATCTTCTTGGTCCAGGACATGTCGGAAACGTGCAGCAGACCGTCGATGCCTTCTTCCAGTTCGACAAAGGCGCCGTAGGTCGTCATGTTGCGGACCTTGCCCTTGAGTTTCGTGCCGGGCGGGTACTTTTCTTCGACGTAGGTCCACGGGTTGGCTTCGGCCTGCTTCATGCCCAGGCTGATCTCCTGCTTGTCCTGGTTGATGTCGAGCACCACAACCTCGACCTGCTGACCCAGCGTGACAACCTCCGACGGGTGCTGGATCTGGCGCGTCCAGGACATCTCGGAGACGTGCACCAGGCCTTCGACGCCGGCTTCCAGCTTCACAAAGGCGCCGTACGGCATGATGTTCACGACTTCGCCGCTGTTCTTGCTGCCGATGGGATACTTGGTCGGCACCTGCATCCACGGGTTGGGCGAGAGCTGCTTCAGGCCCAGGCTGATGCGCTCGCGTTCGACGTCGAAGTCGAGGATCTTGACTTCCACCGTCTGGTCGACCTTGAGCACTTCGCTGGGGTGCTGGATGCGGCCCCAGGATATGTCGGTGATGTGCAGCAGGCCGTCGATGCCGCCAAGGTCGATGAATGCGCCGAAGTCGGTGATGTTCTTGACCACGCCGCGCCGAACTTCGCTGCGCTGGATGTGGCTGAGCAGGTCCTTTTTCATCCGATCGCGATCGTCTTCCAGCATCTTGCGGCGTGAGAGGACGATGTTGCGGCGATCATTGTCGATCTTGATGATCTTGCATTCCATCTCTTTGCCGATCCAATCGCCCGGATCGCCGACCCGGCGGACGTCGATCTGGCTGGCGGGCAGGAAGACGTGCACGCCAATGTCGACCAGGAGGCCGCCCTTGATCTTGCGAACCGCCTTGCCCTTGACCACATCGCCGACCTTGTACGTCTCCATCACGCGTTCCCATCCGCGGATGCGGTCGGCCTTCTTCTTGGAGAGGACCACGAGCCCGGAGCTGTCTTCGATCTGATCGAGGAAGACTTCCAGCATCACGCCGGGTTCGACGCCGTCCAGCGTCTCAAATTCCTGCTTGGGAATGAAACCTTCCGACTTGTAGCCGATGTCGACGACGATGTCGTCGCCGGCGATGCGCACGATCTTGCCCTTCAGAATCGCGCCGGGCGTGAACTCGGAAACGGACTGCTCAAGCTTGGCGTCGAACGCCTGCTCGGTGCCGACGTCCTTCATGCACAGATCGACTTCAGACTCCAGGTCCTGCAAACTGATGCCGATGTCCAACGTGGAAAAACGCTTGGCCATTCTTGGAACCGCCTTTCTGGTGCTGTTCGACTCTCACCACGGAGGCACGGAGAAACGGAGGATTCTTAAATGACCGAATCCGGGTCGTCTTCGAAGGCGTTGATCGCAGCGCCTGGTGCCGGCTCCGATCAGACCACGAGCGACGGGCAACCCAGACGATTGCTCCGCGCCGCTGTGTCTCCGTGGTAAAAGGTGCTTCTTGTTTGAGTGGTGCTTGGGCGGGAAACGACTTGGACGAAGCCCAAAACCAACCCGGAAGAACCATGCACGCCGGAGCGCCGCACCGAAAGGCGCGACTCCCAACTCCCAACGTGCCCAATGCGGCGAAGTGTAGCAGAGGCACGGAGTTGCGCCACTTCCTTTCAATGGACCCGTGCGTTCGGATAAGCCGCAGAAGTGCCTGCACGCGGGTCAAACGGGTGATGGCAGGAGAGAGGGAACGAGATTCATCGCCGACAGATCGGGGTCGGAGTCGAAAAGGAGATCGCGTTGGCGTTTGGCCACGAGAAACTGGACGTGGGATTCGGTTATTGGGTGTTGGTGCCATGGATACGCAGTGCGCGATGAAACGCGCGATGATCGCGTGGGTGA
>CAYSBP010000317.1:0-3944 GCA_964429255.1 uncultured Planctomycetia bacterium | reverse complement strand
GTTCGCCGGTGAACTCTTCCTTGACGCAATCGATGACCGCGGTCTGAGCATCCTGGATCAGGTAGGCGTTGTAGCTGGTGCCGCGTTCGGTGGTGAAGCTATGGAAGTCACGGGCGTTCCAGTCGACCGCGCCGATCCAGTGGATGCCATCGGTTAGGCTGTTCTTCTCGTTCATGGATGCATTCCTCTTGCTGTACGTCGCCGGTTCCGCAGGGCCCCATCCGTCACAGAGCACAGAATAGGGCAACACGAGAAGCCGTCGTGTCGATTCGCGAAAAGAGCATCTCCGTACCGCCGTGCCGCCGCGGTGAAAAGTCGTCCTACAGCAGCCCCGCCGCCTTCTTCGCGTCATCCAGCGTCTGGCGCGCCACCGTGCGAGCCCGCTCGCCACCCTCTCGCAGGACCTGCTGAACGTAGTCCAGATTCTTGCTCAGATCTTCGCGTTTCCTCCGGTACGGATCAAAGTAGGCCTCGATCTTCTCCAACAGTGCCGTCTTGGCCACGCCATAGCCCATCCCACCGGCGCGGTACCTGGCTGCCAGTTCCTCGCGCTCGGCTTCGGAGGCGAAGAGCGCATAAAGCGCGAAGACGTTGCAGGTCTCGGGGTTCTTGGGCTGTTCGACCGGCGTCGAGTCCGTCTTGATGCTCATGACGAGTTTCTTGAGCGGCTTACCGCCGAGTTGCAGTTCGATCGTGTTGCCGTAGGACTTGCTCATCTTCTCGCCGTCGGTGCCGGGCACTCTGGGCGTCGTATTCAGTTTAGGCTCGGGACGCACGAAGACCTCGCAGCGATACGTGTGGTTGAAGTGCTGCGCCATATCCTGTGCCATCTCGACGTGCTGAACCTGATCCTGGCCGACCGGCACGAGCTTGGGGCGGTAGATCAGGATATCGGCGGCCATCAGGACGGGGTAGGTGAAGAGCCCCACGCTGGGCTTGATGCCCCTCGCTGACTTGTCCTTATAGGAGTGGGCACGCTCCAGCAGGCCCATGCCCGTGACGCAACCCAGCATCCACGCCAACTCGGTGACTTCAGGAACATCGGACTGGCGGAAGAAGACGGACCTCTTCGTGTCTACCCCCAAGGCCAGAAAGTCCAATGCCGCGTCCAGCACGTGCCGGCGCAACTGCGTGGCATCCTGAACCGTCGTCATCGCGTGGAAGTCGGCGATGAAGTAGAAGGGCTCGGAGTCCGGAATCTGCTGCAACTCCAAGTACTGCTTCAATGCGCCAAAGTAGTTTCCGAGGTGCAACTTGCCGCTCGGTTGAATGCCGGACAGAATGCGCAGACCCATCGAATCCCCCCCAGCGCCGGTCGTATCGGACCGCGTCATCTGCCCCAGAGATCACGGAGTGCACAGAGAACAACATGGTATGGGTTGGCGATGAGGCGTCAAGGAACCGCCAGGAAGTGCCGTCATCGAAGCCGTGGACGCAGGCGGCCAGCGGGCCGGGCGGGCCATCCCCACCGGCGTTCACGACGTCTGGTTCGATTGCCTTCGTACGCGTATGTTAGGGTACCGAGGTGGTTTTCTTCCTTTGCGGGCATGCTGCAGCTGACGCGCCGTTGAGGCCGACGGCAAGCGGGCGGAGGGGGACCTGAAGAAGATGGACGGTAAGGCGGAAGTGCCGGTGAAGTGGGTTAAACGGTGGGCAAAAAAAAGCGCCGCCCGTCAGGGCGGCGTTCAAGCACTCCTCTCCGGGGCGTTGGCCATCTCGGCCTCAACCGGAACCCGGAAAGTGGGCGGAACCCGCGGTACCATTCACATCCGCAAGTTCTGTCCCTTGCCTCACAACGCTACTCAACCACATGCTAACATCTCTCCGCAAGCACTTTCTTTTGATTTTTCGCGACGCGCTCAGGCCTTCCGGGGAACCGGCAGGAAGATGGTGAAGACGGTACCTTTACCTTCCTCGCTTTGCACCGTGATGCGGCCTTTGTGCTGATCGATCAGTTTGCTGCAGATGGCCAGTCCCAGTCCCGTGCCGACGGCCTTGAGCGTGAAGAACGGCTCGAAAATTCTCGCGATCACGTTGGCCGGGATGCCGTGGCCCTGGTCGGCGATCGTAATCGCGATCTCGCGCTGCTGGCCGACGGGTTCCAGGAGCTGTGCGCCGAGGGTGACTTGCGTGCCGGCCTTGGAGGCCTGCAGGGCGTTCAAGAGCATGTTGTGGAGCACCTGGGTCAACTTGTTCGGGTTGCCCATGATCTCCGGCAGCGGTGCGGCCGGCGCCTGAAGCAGCAACTCGACCTGGGCGGCCTTGTATTCGGGGCTCATCTGTTTGGACACACCGCGGAGGAGGTCCTCAAGCGCCATCGAGGCCAGTTCCAGGTCCCGGTCTCGTGAGAAGTCCAGCAGGTCCTGGATGATGTGATTCATGCGGTCGACTTCATCGATCACGATCTTCGCGTACTCGGCGCATTCTTTCTTCTGGCAGGCCGCCGACTCTTCGGCGATGAGTTGGGTGAAGCCGCGGATCGAGTTGAGTGGATTGCGGATCTCGTGCGCCACGCCCGCGGACATCTGACCCAGCGTGGCGAGTTGCTGGGCGCGTTGCAGCTCGTGTTCCAGGCGGCGCAGGTTGCTCAGGCTGCGGAACGAGGCGACCACCCCGACTTTCTCGCCCCCGTGGTCGGTCAGCAGCGCGCTGGTCAGTCCCAGCGGCAGTACTTCGCCGTTGACGGTTAACTGGACCTCGTAGCGGTCTTCGGGGCGTCCGGTCTCCAGCGTCGCGTAGATGACCTCAGCCAGGGGCCGCAGCGCTTCGTGATCGCTTAACCGGCGGTGCAGCAGGCGCTGCTCGTCCTGTTGGAGGATCTCGAGCGCGGCGCGGTTGATGTGCGTGACCAGGCCGTCGAGGTCGACGACCAGCATGCCGCTGGCGATTGAACGCAGCACCGAATTGTTGAATTCGGCCGCATCGAGCAGTTCGGCATACAGCGAGGCGTTCTCGATCGCGGAGGCCAGGTGTAGCGACATGATCGTACAAAGCTTGAGATCGTCCGGTGAAAAGTGGCGGAGCGTGCTGTCGAGATAGAGGAGGCCGAGCAGGCGGTCCTTGGCTTTCAGCGGGAGGCCAAGGATGTGGCGTGTGACCGGCAGCGATCCAGGTGCCTCGGAGGTCTCGGTCTCCTCGGACAGAACGCTCTGTTTGCGCTGTATCAGTTGCTGGAGAAGCGAACGCGGCAGCGAAATCTCCTGGCGGCCTTCGGGCGGGCTTTTCCACCGTGAGAATTGCACGCCAGGCGCCTCGCCGGGGCCGAGCATCAGGATCACGCCGCATTCCGCGCCGAAAAAATCGATCATGAAATCCAGTGCCCGCAGCGACAGCGCGGGGAGGTGAAGGAGGCCGGTGCCCTGCAAAATGAAGCGCTGAAGCGCGTCGAGCTGCCGTTGCGCATCCGTGAGGTCGGCGCCCGTGGGCAGGCGCAGCATGCGCGAATCTTCGAGGTTCAGCGTGAGATGCGTGGTCAGTGTGCGCTGCTTCTCGACGATGATGACCGTGGTGGGCCGGTCCCGTCGCGGGGCGCGCAGTTCGACCAGGAAGATCGTCGCGCCGACGGCGAGCCGGTCGCCATCGTGCACTTCGCCGTGTTCGATGCGCGTGCCGTTGATGAAGGTGCCGTTGGTGCTGTTCAGGTCGTGCACCAGCAGCCTTCCGTCGCTGAAGAGCAGTTCGGTGTGGCGGCGGCTGGAGGTCTCGTCGTCGAGCAGGACATCGCAGCCCGGTGCACGTCCGATGCAGATGCGCCGGCCGCTCAAGAGAACCCGGCGGCCTTTGAAGGTGCCGGACAGGAAGATCAGGTCGGCCTGCAGTTGGGGATCCATCCCGTCGCGCTATCCTCGCTCGCAGCGTTGCCGGTCCTTTCGTATCACCGAGGGCGGTTCGTGACAAGGACTGGGGAGGCGTCAGGCGGGTGGAGGGGAAGGGCGGTGATCGGA
>CAYSBP010000316.1:0-3977 GCA_964429255.1 uncultured Planctomycetia bacterium | reverse complement strand
CATCGCACGGGAGATGGAGCGTCTGCCCAAGACGGCGCAGAAGGAACTGCGCGCGCGGTTGAAGCGTATCGAGGAGAGCGGTGCTCGTGACCTGTACTACTAGCAGACTTGCCCCGGTGCAGGTCACGTGAAGGATTCCTGAGATGTTCAGATCTTCCGGCCGACTGGCGTTTGCATTCATGGCCATCTCTTTTCGTGTTCGCGATGCGATCTGGCCACCGGAGTGGCCGCTGCGCGAACTCGGCATAGCGAAGGATTTGACCGTCCTCGATTTTGGTTGTGGCCCGGGAAGCTACTCAATCGCCGCGGCTCGACTGGTAGGACCCCATGGCAGAGTCTACTCCGTGGACACCAACCCCTGGGCCGTCAGATGGGTACAGGATGCCGCGCAGAAACGCGGGCTTGAAAATGTCATCGCCATTGAGTCAGACGGCTTGGGACCTCTTCCTCCTCAGACCATGGATTTTGCGCTCGTACGTAACGTGCTTCACGAACTGGACGCCCCGGCTACGGTCCTTGATGGGATCGCGCGGGTACTGAAGCTCGATGGAACGCTTGCGGTCGGCGATTTTTTTATGAGCGGCCAAGCCATCCTCAACGCGATAACAGCCGACGGAAACTTCGTGCGTACCCGGCAAGTGAGAGACCTGCATTGTTTCAGGCGACGCTTACGGGAGCGGCAGCCATGAAGATCGCCATCGCCAGCGGAAAAGGTGGCACAGGCAAGACGACCGTAGCCGTCAACCTGGCGCTCGTCGCCGGTTCCGGTACGCGACTGTTGGACTGCGATGTCGAAGAGCCCAACGCGCATCTCTTCTTGAAGCCCACCATCGCGAGAAGCGAGCCGGTGACGGTTCTGGTGCCGCAGGTGGAGGCCAAGCTATGCAATGCCTGCGGCCAATGCGGTGCATTTTGCCGCTTCCACGCCATCGTCACCTTCAAGACGCAGCCGCTCCTCTTCCCGGAACTCTGCCATGCCTGCGGCGGCTGCGCCAAGGTCTGTCCGACGAAGGCGATCGCCGAGGTTCCGCGCGAGATCGGCGTCATCGAGTATGGCCGCTCTGGCGATGTGGAGTTCGTTCACGGCGTCTTGCGCGTGGGCGAGGCGATGTCGCCGCCGCTGATCCGCGCCGTCCGGAGCGCGGACTTCTGGAGCGCGGGCGTCCCGCCCGCATGCGGCCAGGATGGCCGCAGTCCGGGGAGCGCGGGCGTCCCGCCCGCCCTGCAACTCATCGACGCCCCGCCGGGCACGTCCTGTCCTGTGATTGCCGCGGTGCGCGGCGTCGATCTGGTGCTGCTGGTGACCGAACCGACGCCGTTCGGCCTCCACGACCTGACGCTGGCCGTCGAAACGCTGCGCGAACTGAAGCGGTCCATGGCCGTCGTGCTGAATCGAGCGGGGATCGGCGACCACCGTGTGCAGGCGTACTGCCGCGCCGAGAACCTGCCGCTACTGGCCGAGCTTCCCGATGACCGGCGTGTGGCCGAAGCCTACTCGCGCGGCGTGCCGATCGTCGACGCCATCCCTGAGATGCGCGCGCGCTTCGAGGAACTCCTGGCCGCAGTACGCGAACTGGCCCACGTTCACCTCACGCAGAAGAAAGGTGCTTCGAATGCCCACGTATGAGTACATCTGTTCGCGCTGCGAGCACCGGTTCGAGCAGTTTCAGACCATGACGGCCGCGCCGCTGCGCAAGTGCCCGGAATGTGGCGCTCCGGTAAAGCGCCAGATCGGCGCCGGCGCCGGACTGCTTTTCAAGGGCGACGGGTTTTACGCCACTCGAAAACAGGCCGAACCGAAGCCTCAACGACCCAGTTGCGGGCGCGAAAAGCCGTGCTGCGGGCGCTCACAGCAATGCGGCAAGCGCTCGTGCGGAGAAGGATCATGAAGGAGTTGGTCGTCATCAGCGGCAAGGGCGGCACGGGCAAGACCAGCCTGGTCGCCTCGTTTGCGGTCCTTGCGCGGAACCAAGTTCTCGCCGACTGCGACGTGGATGCCGCCGATCTGCATCTGATTCTGGCGCCCAAGATCCAGCGGACCGAGGCGTTCAGGAGTGGACACCAGGCGGTCATCCGGCAACCGGATTGCATCCAGTGCGGCGCGTGCCTTGCGCATTGCCGTTTCAAGGCGGTGAAGATGGATGGTCCTGGTGCGGGAGAGGCCACATTCACCATCGATCCGACGGCCTGCGAAGGTTGCGGCGTCTGCGTCCGCTTCTGTCCGGTCAAGGCGATCGATTTCCCGGAACGGCTCTGCGGCGAATGGTACGTGTCGGAGACGCGGTGCGGTCCGATGGTTCACGCCCGACTCGGCATCGCTGCGGAGAACTCAGGGAAACTGGTCTCGCTGGTACGCCGCGAAGCTCGCTCGCTGGCGGAGCGCGAACGCGGGGACTTGCTCCTGGTGGACGGTCCTCCGGGCCTGGGCTGTCCCGTCATCGCCTCGCTGACCGGCGCATCCCTGGCGCTGGTCGTCACCGAACCCACCTGTTCGGGCGAGCATGACTTCTCCCGTCTCGCGCAGTTGGTGAACCACTTCAAACTGCCGGCCGCGCTGTGTGTGAACAAGGCGGACATCAATCCCGAGCAAGCCGGGCAGATCGAAACCCGCGCCCGCGAGTACGGTTGGACCGTACTGAACCGCATCCGCTACGATCCGGCTGTGACACGGGCCCAGGTTCAGGGGCATGCGGTGGTGGAGGAAGCGTCTTCGCCGGCCGCCGCTGACATACGAAGCATCTGGGGAAGTCTTCGTTCTTTGATCGACACACAACCAGGGAGCATGAACCGATGAGCGAGTTGTATGCCGGCTTCGGCAACGAAGCCTTGATGCGTTTTACCGAACCGTCCCACATGGGACCTTTGACCGAAGCGAACGGCCATGCGCGGATCACCGGTCCGTGCGGGGACACGATGGAAGTCTGGCTGATGGTGGTCGGCGGTCGCATCCAGCAGGCCGGGTTCACTACCACGGGCTGCGGGGCTTCCCGCGCGTGCGGCAGCATGGTGGCGGAGATGGCTACAGGCCGCGATCCGCGCGATGTGGCGCGCATCGCGCAATTGGAGGTCCTCGAAGCGCTTGGCGGTTTGCCGGATGACCATCGGCATTGCGCTTTGCTCGCCGCAAACACGGTCAAAGCGGCCGCCGAGGACTACCTTAAGCGCAACGCGGGTGAAACAGAGGCCTGCGGCGATCGCACCTGCGGTTCGTGTGACGAGGGTTCCTGCGCCCACCACGGGCAGGAACTCAGTGCGGCGGAGGTCCAGGACCAGCGGGCGCTGCGAGAGCGTCTGGCGCATATCCGTCACAAGATCGTCGTTCTCTCTGGAAAAGGCGGCGTAGGCAAGAGCACCGTCGCCGTCAATCTGGCCGTTTCGCTGATGCTGGCCGGAAAGCGTGTCGGGTTGCTGGACGTGGATATCCACGGGCCCAGCGTTCCGCGCATGCTGAATCTGCAGGACGCACGCATCGAAGTGGAAGACCGGATGATCGTGCCCGTCGAGGTAGGTGATCTCAAGGTGATGTCCATCGGATTTCTGCTGCATCACCGCAACGACGCCGTGATCTGGCGCGGGCCGATGAAGATGGGCGTGATCCAGCAGTTTCTCAAGGATGTGGCTTGGGGCGATCTCGACTTCCTGATCATCGACTCGCCGCCCGGCACCGGTGACGAACCGCTCTCCGTCTGTCAACTGATCCCGGACGCCGATGGCGCGGTGATTGTGACCACGCCGCAGGAAGTCGCGCTCTCGGATGTGCGCAAATCCGTCACGTTCTGCCACCAGGTGAACCTGCGCGTGCTGGGGGTGGTCGAAAATATGAGCGGACTGGTATGTCCCAAGTGCGGCGAGGTACTCGATATTTTTGGTAAGGGCGGCGGCGAGGCGATGGCGGAGGAGATGGGCGTGCCGTTCCTCGGCGCCGTGCCGCTGGACCCGAAGGTCGTCCGCGCCTGCGATGAAGGCCGCCCGTACGT
>CAYSBP010000315.1:0-3978 GCA_964429255.1 uncultured Planctomycetia bacterium | reverse complement strand
CCGAGCTGACGAAGTTCACGCGTCATTAATCTCTGTCTGTCCCCAGACGCCTCGGACCACAGACGTCTGCGAATTCAGTTTCCAGCAGCCCACACTGCGGCGGCTTCGCGTAGCCGTCGAAACTCTTCTCCACTTACCCCGCGGAAGCTGGCCGTGCCGGCATCTTCCTCGCTGGTTCGCGACACCTGCTGCTGCAGGTTGAGGTAGTTTTCCAGGAAAGTGCACATGGCTGTGTGCGTCTGTTTGGCGCCTGCCTGAGCCAGCAGGAGATATTCGATATCCTGCTGTGCGCGTCGAAAGACCTTCAGGCGCATGGTGGGGCGCACGATCAACTTGCCGTCCGGCTGCCGGTCAAAGATAAACAGCCCCAGGTCATCCGCCTGCTGCATGGCCTTGCCGTCGCGGCTGATCGTCTGCCACGGAACAATTCCCGTAGCGCCGAGCCGCCAGGACTGCAGGACCCACGCCTGAATCTGCCGGCTGTCTACGGCGACCGGAGCGGCGGATCCGTAGATCCAGAGGACTTCGCCTGTGCGTTCCGCGCGATCGAGCAGCAACCGTTGATACCGCTCGAAGGATTCCTGATTGACCACCCAGAGATCCGCCTTGCCGTCCAACGCTCCACGTGTGAACTGCGGGCGAGAGATGTCGATGCGGTAGGAGAGTTTCACGGGACACTTCCCGCCCTTGGCGCGCCGCACGAGGTCTCCATAGAATGCCAGTGCGCGGTAATCCCACCAGGATGTCGGCTCGTCGAGAATCCAGGGAGCCTTCGTCTGATCCTGCAGCGAACCCTTGTTGTTGCAGTAGATCTGGAAACCGGCATCGTGCCATTTCTGACGTGCTGCGACATGGATGAAGTCACGCACGAGATTCTCAAATGTTGCGACGTACTCGGGATGCTCCACAAAGGCTTGGTAGGCGTCCGGGTTGCCGTTGAAGTATTGCCGCACGTGCAAAGGCCAGCTTTCGTGAAAGGTGAGATAGAAGCCCGGCACCGGAACCGGCCCGCGCGTGCTGTCGCGCCCCACTTCACCAGTGAGCACGGGATTGAAGGCCGCAATGAAATCGTCCCACCAGCCTTGTTTGGCACCGGGCTGGATATTGCAGTAGCGCTTCTCATCCATACGCTGACCGTTGGGCAGCAGCATATCCAGATTGCACTGACGCGACCCCGGCGCTGCGGTCCGATGACTGTAGTGCAATAGGTTGGCATGAACGCGGTGGTCAAGCGCGACGCGCTGCAGTTGATTGTACTCCGCCACGGACGGAGGCAGTCCATAACTGTTCATCTCGCACAGGAATGAGGCCTTGCGCGGCAGGGCAAAGGGACGGACGGCGATCTGTACCGGTACGTGTCGGCCATCGGACAACTGGACCTCGCCGACGATCTTTCTGGCACCGCAGTCGAAGGGAACCTGGAAGTCGATGACCACTGGCGTGAGTTTCTCGGCGGCGAGTGGAATCGTATCGCTGACAATGAGCGGATCCGGTAATGGGCCGGCCGGCGTGGTGACATATACGGCATAGGCCACCTCGGTCACGATGCCAGGTACTTTGCAGGTTACGGTCACTGGGGCTTTACCGCCAAGGAGCAGCTGTACGCTGACCGTCTCTCCGCGTGCCGCCGCAAAACGAATGGTACCGTCGCCGGGGCTGACTTCATTGGCTGCGGGGGCGCTCCCGAGCGGTTGGCCGTCGGGCGAGAATCGATCGGCGACAGGATGAATGCGCAATACTGGAGCCGTGCCGGGATCGGATAGCGCGGCAATCTGCGGCATGGCCGGCAATTGGGATTCTGTCAGACGGATCTGCAGTCGGGCTGGAGGTCCGGTTTGTCCACAGCGATTGAGTGGCAGCACCTCCACCTTTAGATCACGGTTGACCGGCAGATCCAGATCACGAAGTGGGATGGACTGCATTGTGCCTGGTTGGGCGTATGGCAGATCCCAGGCAGGCAGGGCCAGGGCGCGCGCCCCGTCCAGAATCGTCACGTGGTAAGCGAATGCCTGCGGCGGCGCCAGCAGGTGCAATCGTCGGGAGGAGGGATCGCCGTTCTGCACCAGCGCCAGCCGCGTTGGTGCCGGAGGCCGCGTCGCCCCTTTGGCGCCCAGACGAAGGAGGAGATATGGCTCGCGTCCGCTCTGCTCCCGGGAGAAGATGGTCGGGTTACGGGAGTAGTCACTGCTGTCCTCGTGGATCGCCAGCCCGAAGGCTTTGCCGCTGGCCATGGCATGTACCAGATCCGGTGCCAACGCCCAGTGATACCAGCCATCAACCTCGCGGCTGACGGCGTGGCAGGTGAGGGAGAAACTGTTGCCGTCACACACGGCCGGAAAATGGAACCCCGCAACGCCCCAACCGTTGACTCCGGGCAGACCGGCCGTCAACGCATTAGATCGAGCTTCATCCCATTCTGCCTGGATGGTGGAAAGGGTGACGCCGGCAATCTGTTCATCGGCGCGCGCACAGACCAGTTCAGCGGATTCTACGATTCTGCCGCGCATTCCGGCGAGATCGAATCCAAGCGCAACCAGATGCTGATTCCCCTTGATCCGAATGCGCGTTTGCCGTCCTGCATTGATCTCCTCTTCGCCGGGATAGAGCACAATGGAGTTATCCCGGTTGGCGGGGATCCGCTGCTCCTCAGCGGCAACGGATATCGCCCGGAGTGCAGCACAAATAGTCAATCCACAAAGAACGGTGCGAAGTGCAGTATTCCTATGGCAACCTATCGACGTCTCCATTCTATTTTCCACTCCACTTCCGGTCAGAAGAACATCTGGGGACAGTGATTACCCTTGGCTTTGTTGCGGGTGATTTCTTGCAAGCACTTGACGCGCAACAGCGAATCAGTGCGCTTGAAAACCGAGCTGACGGAGTTCACGCGCCATTAATCTCCGCGCCATTAATCTCTGTCCCCAGACGCCTGGGGCTTCGCATCTGACTTCTTTTTGGCAGGCGCGACATCAGGCGTCTTGTTTTCCGGAAAAACGTTCTCCACCGGGTTGTTCTCGTCCTCGGGTTCCTTCAAACCGCCCATCACCTGATATGTTTTCTCGCGCAGTGAATCGATTTGGCTGCTCTTGGGAAAGGCCGCCTTGAGCTTGTCGTACAGATTCTCCGCCTTGGCGTAATCCCCCTCAAGCTCGGCTCTTGATATGGCAAGTTCGAGGGCCATCTGGCCTAGAATGTCGTCGTGGTGTGTCCGGATGACTGTCTCCAGCCAAACATCAATCTTGCTCTGCTTGTTCGCGTCTGGAGGCCCCTTCATCTCGATTCGCGTCAGTGCAACCATAGCATATGGCGCATAGGTAGAATCTGGAAAGTCAGTAGCGATGGTAGTGAGATCCGAAGTGGCGGATACTGACGGATCTGCCCCTAGGAAAACCGATGCAGCAGCCTTCGAGAAGAGGCTATAGGGTCTTTTGTCGGCATCCTGCGGTCCTGTAACCGAGAATTCAACGGAAGATGATTTATCTGGCCACGCCACCCTCCACTTGCCCTCTTTACTGAAAAGAAAGTCCGGTTGTGAACCGCTCGGACGTTCCATGACCAGCCACCAGAAGCAGTCATGCGACTCCTTCGGTTTCACCAGGATAGGCAGTGCGAGACCATCTCCCGGTACGTACGGCTCGACGACTCGCTCAGTACCGTCCATGGTTATCGTGAGTTCTGGTTCAACAAGAAAGAACACCTGCTCCCTATCGGTGTTGTTTCGCCATGTAATCTTGATTGGGATGGGCTCGTGGAGCACGAACTGTCTACGTTCAGATGCCATGGAAATAGTAATCTCCCAGTCGTGGTTCGGTTCAGCCGCGACACTCACGACACAACCCATTAGTGTTGCAATCATTGGAAGAGTTTTCATCGGCATTCACTCCCTCTAACTTACTGCTCCGGCTCGCCGGGCCCCTGTGGCCGCCCCTCACCCTTTCTTCCCCCACCTTCGCA
This sequence comes from uncultured Planctomycetia bacterium, assembly GCA_964429255.1. Classification (GTDB taxonomy): domain Bacteria; phylum Planctomycetota; class SZUA-567; order H5-PLA8; family H5-PLA8; genus CAYSBP01. Next base: position 24 of record CAYSBP010000315.1, on the reverse strand, counting down.
GCTCCGCCTTGAACGCCTGGCGGA
>CAYSBP010000314.1:3063-3982 GCA_964429255.1 uncultured Planctomycetia bacterium | reverse complement strand
GGGAAGCCTGCTTCCAGCCAATCTTTGAAGCCCTTACGGACGAGCGGCCGTTTGCATCGCCGGTCGCCGTAGAAACGACGCACGAGCGCCAGGCCTTTCTGGCAGCAGCGCGGATCCCAACGGCGACTGGCCTTGTTGCCGTCCAGATCGGTCGCCTGGTGATCGCCGTACGTCGGCGCGATGCGCGTGACGACGCCGTTCTTCAGGTAGCCGAAGAGAAGGCAGTTGTGCGTGTCGTTCGGCGCGCACAGGAAGGTGATCCGTGAATCGGACTGATAGAGATTGCGATAGACCTTCTCCCAGTCGCGATGAGGGTATTTCGAGAGCGGATTGGCGATGTCGAGCGCCTGCAGGGCATCGCCATCGGCCAGCGCACTGCGACTCAGCAGCGCCAACCCCGCGCCGCTGGCCGCCAGCTGGCAGAGAAAACCGCGACGTGGAATCCGTTGTGGAGTGCCCAGATCCTCAGACATGCCCTCGACCTCCTGCAAAGAACGCCCCCGCGGCTCAATGGATCAGGTAGAGCAGCGGGAACAGGTATATCCAGATAATGTCCACCACGTGCCAGTACAAACCGACGGTATCGACGGGCGTGAAGTAGCCGGCGTGGAAGCGACCGGCCACCGTCAGCGCTACCAGCCAGAGCATCAGGCCCATGCCCACGAGCACGTGAATGCCGTGAAGTCCGGTCAGCAGAAAGTAGATGCTGAAAAACGTATTCGTGCCGGGCGGTTTGCGCAGGTAGGTGTCGTACTCCCACTGCTGGGTCTGCAATGCCCGCAGATGCGCCACCGTATCGACGATCTGGCCGTCGGTCAGAGCGGGGTTTCCTCCGCGGGGCGGCATCTGCTGCTTCATCTGGTTGTCCGGGTGGTCCGCCGCGCGGCCGGCAACGATGAAGGCCTTGAGGTCGTCGTTT
>CAYSBP010000314.1:0-3053 GCA_964429255.1 uncultured Planctomycetia bacterium | reverse complement strand
TCTGGCGCAGACCAGGGCCCAGGAACGGCATCCCCTCGCCGTTCGCTCCGTGGCACGCAGCACAGGTACTGGCGTAGACACGCGAGCCGCGAGCCGCGTGGTGCGGATCGAACCCCGGAGCAACGGAACGCCGGTCGCCACCTTCCCCTCGAAGCTTGGCCAGCACATACGAATCTTCAGGTTGAAAGTGCCTGCCGGGCAACAACGCGTGTTCCCATTTCCCCCGGTACTCGACGTACTTGACGCTCATGAAGAAAACGCCGCAAAGGAACGTGATCGACAGGAAGGTGATGAGTTGGCGCGATCGCCCCAATTGTGCAGCGCGCACGGCGAAGGCCATGGTGAGACTGCTGGTCAGAAGGATGACCGTGTTGGTCGCGCCAAGGCCCCTGTCGAGGAAGTGAGCACCCCAAGCGAAGGCCTCCGGACGGTTGGCGCGAAAGACGAAGTAAAGCGTAAAAAGGCCGCCGAACATGACCAGTTCGGTCAGGAGGAAAAGCCACATGCCGAACCGACCGGCTTGGAACTGATGCCGTGCGCTAGCGTAGTGTTCGGCGACCGGCTCCGGCTCGCTGGCGGCGCAGTTTCGAGAGGACGGTTCCATCAGCCTCCTCGGTGCAGGTCTGGCCGAGGCAGCGGCCAACGTCCGGTTCGGGCGGGGATCCACGCAATCGGTTTGAAGCCAATTAAATCGAATGGCATGCTGCTCACCTATAATCAAGCCACACATAGGCGACACTCCTTGCCCCTCTGCAACCGCTCGATGGATTATTTCATGCCGTCCAGCGGCCGAACACCGAGAGGCTCCCGACCGCGGTAACGACCGTTCAGACGCAGGCAGCCAGGGCCTTCTTGCGGATCCGGCCACTGCCCGAAGGCTCCTTGCTGAGACGGCTCACCTGATGGTCGTGCCAAGCCAATGTCTCGAGGGAAGTCTCCTGGAGTAGTGTTCGCACTTTGCTTTCCGCCACCCCCCACAACGAATGCATGGGGCAGTGCTCGTCGCCGGGACAGGCTGCGTGCCCAAGGATGCACTTGCCGTAGCGGTCGACCCGTTCGACGGCGCTAAGCACCTCGTACAGTGTGATCTTCTTCGGCGAATGCGTCAGTCCGTATCCTCCGCGCCGGCCTCGGTAGCCCACGAGCAACCGATACTTCGCCAGCGACTGGAGCACCTTGCCCAGATAGGTGACCGGGATGCCCAGGTCCCTGCCCATGGACTGCGCCGAGATGCGCGTGCCCAGTGAATAGCGGGCCATGTAGGACATGGCGCGCAACGCGTACGTACCGGTCGTGCTGATCATCTGTTGTTCCTTGTCATCTGAATGGTCCGCCAGGGCAGCGGATGAGAGGTCACCGTATGCGCGGCGCCCGCTCCCGGGCTTTCCGGGCGTCCGTTGTCCAGGTCAGTACCATGGCTTCACGCGATCTCGCAGGCCTTGCCCTTGCGTTTGCCGAGTGCCAACGCGGCCCGTATCCGTTTCTCCAGCGAATCCCGATCCGCAAACACATCCAACGTCGTGGTCTTCAGGAACCCCTCGACCTGCTTGCAAAGCCCAACCAGCTTGTGATGTACCGGGCAGGGCGTCCCGCAGCCGCACCAAGCGCGTCCGAAAGGGCACTTCATCGATTCCATGTTGCGTTCAAAAAGCCGTGCGACCATGTGCACCGAAATCTCGCGCGGCGGACGCGCCAGCCGGTACCCGCCACCCGGTCCGGGTGCGCCCAAGATCAACCCGTCATGCGCCAGCATCGACAGGATCTTGGCCACCAGGGGCTTCGAAATCTTGCAGTCCCGGGCAATCTCGGCGCTGGACGCGTTGTGCCCCGGACGTGCGTACAACTCGGCCAGCCGGCTGATCGCCGCCACCGCGTGCTGCGTCATCTTGCCGTAGCGAAACACCCTGTTTGCTCCCTGTCTACCATCACGGTTTGCCCACGCGACACGCCATTCTCCCTCATCGCAGGCGACGAATCAAGATAAAATGTTCTTGATTTCTTATTTGAGTGTGAAATACTGGACCTGGACGCTGCGGCTCCTTTTCAGGGAGGTTTCGGATGGCCGTCGTATCGACAAAACCGCTGGTCCCGCTTCATCAGATCACCATCCGGTTTGCGGGCGATTCCGGTGACGGAATGCAACTGATCGGTACGCAGTTCGCCGACCTCTCCAGCCTGATGGGCAACTCGCTCTGTACCCTGTCCGATTACCCGTCCGAGATTCGCGCGCCGGCTGGATCGCTGGGCGGCGTCAGCGGGTTCCAGCTCACCTTGGCCGACCGCACAGTCCGCACACCGGGCGACGACGCGCAGGTTCTCGTGGCCATGAACCCGGCCGCCTTGAAGGTTTCGCTGCCGAACCTGGAACCGTCCGGGATCATTGTGGCCAACGAGGACGAGTTCACCGAACAGAATCTGAAAAAGGCCGGCTACGATTCGAATCCCCTTAGCGACGATTCGCTTCGCGAGTACCGCCTGATTCCCGTCGCCATCACGCGACTGAATCAGGAGGCACTCAAACACCTCGACATGCAGAAGTCGGCCCGCGACCGCTGCAAGAACTTCGTGGCCCTGGGTTTGGTGATGTGGCTCGTCGACCGTCCGCTCCAGCCCGTCCTGGAATGGATCATGAAGAAGTTCAAGAAACAGTCCGAGGCCGTGGCATCGAACGGCGCGGCCCTGCGCACCGGTTACTACTACGCCAACACGGCCGAACTCTTCCGCATGCATTTCCACATTGCGCCGACGCAACTTCCCAAGGGACGTTATCGGCGCGTCACGGGCAACGAGGCGCTGGCTCTCGGTTGCGCCGCCGCCGCCCAGAAGACCGGACGTCCACTGGTCTATGCCAGCTATCCCATTACGCCGGCCAGCGAAATCCTGCACGAACTGTCCCGTCTGAAACGCTTCGATGTGCGAACCCTGCAGTTGGAGGACGAGATCGCGGCCTGCTGTGCGGCCATAGGAGCCTCCTTTGGCGGTTCCATCGGCGTCACCGGCACCAGCGGTCCGGGCCTCTCCCTGAAAGCCGAGGCCATCGGGTTGGCCGTCAT
>CAYSBP010000313.1:0-3983 GCA_964429255.1 uncultured Planctomycetia bacterium | reverse complement strand
CTGTCTTTTCTCCCGCGCCCGCGCCCGCAGCGTCGCTATCAGTCGGCGATGGTAACGGTGTGCACTTTTGGTGTGCCAGCCGTGGCATTGGTTGGTACGCCGATGGTCAGGATGACGGTCTCGTTGACTTCCACCGCCAGGTCGTCAAAAAGACTTGGGGACCGTGATTATCCTGAGCTTTGTTGCGGGTGATTTCTTGTAAGTACTTGATGCGCAACAGCTAATCAGTGTTCTTGAAAGCCGAGCTGACGAAGTTCACGCACCATTAATCTCTGTCCCCAGACGCCTTGAAGTTGACCGTCAACGCCGTGTTCTTGTTGCCCAGCCGCCTGAAGGTGAAGACACCCGTGTCCGTCCCCGGTTCCGAAACCGCCGCGTCGGTCGCCGTCACGGCGATCATCGGCGTCTCGTTGTCTTCGATCGTCACGGTCGCCGTATTGGGTGCACCGATCGCGTAGCCGATGCCGGCCGCCACGGTCACGACGACGGCTTCATCAGTCTCTGCCACGGTATCGTTGACCGGTGTGAGAATTTTTGAAGGTCTTTGTTGCAGCAACGAAAAAGTTAGCGCGTCTTCTATCAGAACCGGCTATCGGGGATAAGGAGTGTAGCCATGCGCACGGCAAGTTCAGTGGTCGCCGCCCTACTGGTGTTGGTTTCGGCGGTCACCGCAAGCGATAACCTGCTGCCCGATTTCACGGGCGAGTGGGCAAATGGTGGACCATACACGGTAAGCGGTATAAGAGAGAAGGCCGTGCTCATCTTCATGGTCGAGCGTGGGTGACCGAATTGCGTAAAAAAATGGTCCAGTTTGGACCAACTCGCCACGAAAATGGCCAACGATCCAGTACTGATTGTCGGCATTCTCCCCGGCGCATCCAAGAGCGCTACGGAGAGTTACGTAAAATCCAACGGCATCAAAGTACCCATGTACGTGGATGCCGATCGCTCGTTCGAGAAGCAGTTGCTCGCGATGAAACTGCTGCCCCAACCAATTAGTCTGCAAAACATCATGTGGTGGCTTGTTGCGGACGGTAATGGCGTTTTCCAAAACGGCCGCAGTGACGATCCCGGCGAGGCGTTGCAGAACGTCATGTCGACGGCACGCTGGAAGGTTTCACCCGCCGACGTAACCGACGCGCTCAAACCGGCTTGGCGCGCGATGGAGTTTGGGCAGACGAGCGTCGCTGCGCCGCTGATTGCCCAGGCGCTCAAGGCGCGCGACGAAAAGGTCAAAGCGAGCGCGGAAAAACTGGCCCAGTCGGTTAAGACGCAGATCGAGACGATGCTGACTGAGGTGAAGGCCAAGACCGATGCCGGTGAGAAGTGGGCCGCCTACAAGATTCTCATGAGCGTTTCGACCAACTATAAGGATTTCCCCGAGTCGAAGGGCGCGGCGGCCGAGATGTCGAAGCTCAAGAGCGACAAGGTGGTCGCAAAAGAGGTCCAGGCGCGTACGGCGCTGGACAACATCGTCACCCAGATGCTCAAGTCGCCGATACGCAGTAAGCAGGAGCAGGGCAGGCAGTACCTGCGGCAGCTTATCCAGCAGTTCCCGGGTACCGAAGCGGCGGCCCAGGCCCAAAAAATGCTTTAGCGTGGTTCCACCAGTCGTGATGGAAACGGGTGCCACGATGGATTCCAGCGCGGTCATCTTCGTTCAGAGACAGTACCGGCCGAGCTACGATTGCGATTGCGTTTATCGGCGGTGTTCGGTGAGAATGCGAATGACCTCAACATGATTCCCTTTTTTGACGAGTTCGTTGGAATGGTCGATGTAACGTTGCGCCATGTCGACATTCTTCATCATTTGTTTCATCAAATGCAATGAGTCGGCGGGTAAGTCCATGTCACCCAATAGCTCGTCGACGTCGATTGAGGTGTTTTCGTTCCGGAGGTAGGCAACCACACTTGGATCATGGCCTTTGACAACGTCTTGGGCTATTTCCAGCGGGGTTCGATTCCTGACTGTATCACGCATCGATGGATCGGCACCATGCTCAAGCAGAACGAGAAGCGTTGATGGCTGCCCCGTGAACGCCGCCTCCATTAATGGGGTTTCAGAAGCATCAATTTCCTTTCGTTGATTTACATCCGCGCCGGCCCGGATCAAAAGACGAGCCTTTTCCACCTGTCCACGGGTCGCCGCCATATGGAGCGGTGTCCAACCGTTTATGCCGGTCGTGTGAATATTCGCGCCGGCTTGAATCAACTCGGCAACAACCTGTATTGATTCCGCTGCGTCAGATTCGATGGCTGTCAGAAGGCACGTGTATCCATCGTCAACCGCCACGTTTGGGTCAGCGCCATGCTTCAGCAAGAAACGCACCAATTCGAGCTTATCGAACGCGATTGCGCTGCGTAACGGTGTGTCACCAATGTAGTCTCGTTAATTGCACCACGCCCACTCATGTTGACGCCTTGGCCGACCCGCGTAGGCTTCCGTTTCCACCCGATGAACGAGGAGGCACAGCAATGGACGAAAGACCGACGGCAGGCACCCCGAAACTTGGCCTGGGAACATGGGTCTCGCACCCGCTCTTCGGCAAAGGCAAGATCATGGCCTACGAGGGGCTGGACTACGTGGTGCTCTTCAAGGGCGGCGAGGCCAAACGCGTCGCGTTTCTCTTCGAGGCGATGAAGGCCGAAGAACCGGCCGGCGATCCGGAGCTGGACCGTATCCGCCAAGCCGTGCGCGAAGTCCTCGGCGATCACGGCTGGCTCGAGATCGACGTGGAAATGGGCAAACGCTGGACCGGCGGTACGCTGCGGCTGCTTCCGGGCAAGGAAGACACGCAGAGCCGCGATGTGCCCGTCGAAATGTTCTTCAAGAAACTCGTCGGCATCCGCGACAAACTGCGCGTGCTCGAACAGAAACTCAATGCGCACCCGACGCTGAGCGGTGAAGAGAAACTGGAGTTTCAGGGCTACATCACGCGCTGCTACGGCAGCCTGACAACATTCAATCTTCTCTTCGCGGCAAAGGAAGGCCAGTTCAAAGGGCAGGGCAAGGATGAAGCCTGATCGCCTGCCGGCAAACCCCTCTCCCTACCCTCTCCCTACCCTCTCCCACAAGGGGGCAGGAACGGAGATGGCAGAACTGTATGAGCAGCTCTCGGCGGGCGAATGGAAGCCTCAGTTCCAAGGGGATCAAGGCACCCACCGTTGTCCAATCCAACACGTCGTCTTCCTGCACCCCACCGCGATATGTTGTCGCGTCAAACAGTCCTCGCGAGAAGTGCTGACATCCGAATACATTAGTCGTTATCATATATTAGATTATGCTAATATCACCGCTTTGGCCCACCGACTGCTCATCACGCTCACCGGGAGTTGACGAGCGTGAAACGCAAGCGGCCTATCAAGGCCAAGGAGAGAACGATGAACCGGAAACAGAACAAAACTCTGGCGACCTTCGCAGCGATCATGGTGACTGGCGTGGCGTTCTGGGCACTGCCCGCATCTGCCGCGCAGGGAGGCGTGCCAACAGGACAGTTGGCGCAGACACAGTCGCAGCAGCCTCAGATGCAGCAGCCTGTCCAGCAGGCTCCGATCTACGAGAGCGAGAAGGCCTGGAAGTTCGAAAAAGACAGCCTGATCTTCTTCAACCCGTCTCCCAATCAGGGCGGCGTCCGCTACATCCGCTGGAAGGACTACAACTGGATGATTTTGCAGAACCAGATCATCGTCTCCGACTCACGCCCCTACGGCACGACGCTTCAGGGCACGCGCAATCAGATGACCAGTGACGGCCCTCAGAGCGACAAGGACCTGATGAACGACCTCAAAGGCCAGGCCGGTGACATCCGCAACAGCCGCGATCCGAACGCCGGCAGCCTACCCATCAGCATCGGGATCGGACTGGGCTTCGACTTCAGCCGCCGGGGAGGCCGCCATCACCACCACTAAGACCGTCTCTTCTACAGGCAGCGAGTACCAAACAGCGCCGGGCCCAAGCGGCCCGGCACTATGCATTCGTGAGG
>CAYSBP010000312.1:0-4033 GCA_964429255.1 uncultured Planctomycetia bacterium | reverse complement strand
TTCGCTCACCGGTCAACTGGCCAACCGGCAAAGAAGAAAAAAGTGCGGGCGCGCGGGAATCGATGTTAACCTGTTGCGTTAACCGTATGTTACGTCCGAAAAATTCCGCGTTGTTGAGCCTCGGCATCCAGGGATCGAAGAGAGGAGAAACAGCGAACCTTTTCACCTTTGCGATGCGGTGAACTCCGTGGATAAAGGTTGGGCGCTTAAAACGGAGTATGTCCGGGATGCGCTCAGGAGCGAGTCGCTTGAAGACGCCGCACCTCTTTCTGCTCTTCTCCGGAGTTCTGCTCGTCGGGGCGTTTCTGTACGATCGTCCCCCTATCGTTCCCGGGCGCGTGGTGTATTGGGAGAAGTGGACGGGTTTTGAAGGCGAGGCGATGAAGGCGGGTATCGATGCGTTCAACCAGAAGCAGGTCAAGAACAAGAACGGCGACGTCATCTTCTGCCGCTACCTGAGCACCACGCAGGTGGACCGCAAGGCGATGCTGGCGATCGCCGGCGGCACGCCGCCCGACCTGGTGGGTTTCGGGTCGCAGAATACGCATGTCTTTGCCGATAGGAACGCGCTGCTGCCGCTCGACGCGTACATCGAGCGCGATCGTCTTGATATGAGCCGGTATGCGCAGGTGTACGACGAATCCGTTCGGCACCGGGGACACATCTGGGGTCTGTGCACCACGCCGGCTTGCGTGGCCCTGCACTGGAACAAGGATCTCTTCAAGGAAGCCGGTCTCGACCCCGAACGGCCTCCGCAGACGTTGAAGGAACTCGAGGTGTTCGCTGACCGGATCACCCACGCGAAGAAGGTCGGTGGGCGCGTGACGTGTATTGGATTTCTGCCTCCGGAGCCCGGGTGGTGGAACTGGGCCTGGGGGTACTGGTTTGGCGGCAAGCTGAACGATGGGCTGGAGAAGATCACGGCGGACGATCCGAAGAATATCGAGGCGCTGACGTGGGTTGAATCCTTCGCGCGCAAGTATGGCCGCGAGGAGATGCTGGCCTTTCGTCAGGGATTCGGTTCGTTCGATTCGCCGCAGAATGCGTTCCTGGCCGGCAAGGTCGGTATGGTGCTGCAAGGCGTCTGGATGCACAATTTCATTCGCTTCAACAACCCGAACCTGAACTACGGTGTGGCGCCCTTCCCGGCGGGCTTCGACACGAAAGGCCAGGACGTGACGGTGGCCGAAATGGACGTGATTGTGATTCCGCGCGGAGCCAGGCAACCGGACGAAGCGTGGGAGGTGATCAAGTACCTCAATTCGCGGGAAGGCATGGAGTATGTCTGCGGCGGGCAGGGGAAGCTGACGGCATTCAAGGAGAACACGCCAGGCTGGATCGAGAGCCACGTGCACCCGCATCTCCGCACCTTCATCGATCTGGCCAAGAGCAGGAACGCCGTCTCGACGCCGAAAGTGGCGGTGTGGATGGAGTATCGGGCCGAACTGGACGCTGCCTTTGACCGTGTGTGGCTGGGCACGTCAACGCCGGCGGAGGCGATGAAGACGGTGAACGAACGGATCCAGCCGAAACTGGACCGCGCGTTGGATCTTCAGCGCCGGCGGGAGCGGGTGGGGATGAGACCATGAACGAACGAGGTCTACGCTGGCGCGGCGTGCTCTTCTCCCTGCCCTGGATCGTGGGGTTGGCGGTCTTTTCGCTGTATCCTTTCTGCGCGTCGCTGTACTACAGTTTCACCGATTTCAGCGTGTTGGAGAAACCGGTCTGGGTGGGTCTGGACAATTACACGGAGATGGCGCAGGACCCGGTCTTCTGGCAGGTCTTCTGGAACACGATCTACTATGTCGCGCTGGCCATCCCGAGCGGGATCGTGTGTGCGCTGGGATTGGCGCTGATCGTGAACATGACGCGGCGCGGGCAGTGGCTTTACAGCGTCATCTTCTTCCTGCCGCACCTGGTGCCGGCGGTGGCGTCGGCCATCTTGTGGATGTGGATCCTGAATGCCGAGATCGGGCTGCTGAACAGCGGTCTGCGACCGGTGTACGACGCGCTGAACAGCGTCCGCGCCTGGTTGAGTTCCGACCTGGCTGCGCAGATGCAGACGGATCCATCGGTGTTGTGGGGGCCTCCGCCGTGGCTGGGCAGTCCCCAGTGGGCACTGCCGGCGCTGGTGGTGATGGGGCTGTGGGGTTTGGGGCAGATGTGTTTCATCTATCTGGCCAAGCTGCAGGACGTGCCGATCGAACTCTACGAGGCGGCGGATATGGATGGCGCTTCGGTCTGGCAGAAGATCCGCCACGTGACGATTCCTCAGATCAGTCCGATCATTTTTTTCAATCTGGTGATGGGCATCATCGGCGCGTGCCAGATCTTCACCGAGCCGTTCCTGATGACCAAGGGTGGACCGGACCGTGCCACGACGTTTCTGCCCATGTACATCTGGGATAATGCGTTCGTTTACATGCGAATGGGTTATGCCTGCGCGCTCTCCTGGGTGCTGTTCATCATGATCCTGGTTCTGACGATCTTCGCGTTCCGCATGTCGCGGGATCGCGTGTACTACGCGGGGAAGTGAAGGGTACATGGCTGCCGACCAAGAAGACAACCTTCCCTCGGGGTATGGCCGCATGTCACGCGGTTGGCGTGGCTGGGCCATGCTCGCCCACGCCATCCTGATGGTCGTGGGGTTGATGTTCCTGCTGCCGTTGCTGTGGATGGCCTCGACGTCGCTCAAGCCCAACGATCAGGCCATGGCCTTTCCGCCGACCTGGATCCCGAAAGCGACGCTGGCGCCATTGGACGGAAAAGAGACCATCGTCACGAAGGATCAGAAGGTCAACGAGGCGAGCGTGCTGGTGCTGGTTCTGGAAGGTCCGGCCAAGGATCAGCGGAGACTGCTGCGGCGAAGCGAGATTCCGGACGCCAAGGTCGAACCCGGTGCCGAGCACCGCGTGCAGATCAAGGTTGCGCAGGGTGGCCGCGAAGTGCTGGACCCGACGCCCGTCCGCGTCCAGGTCCTGAGAGACGTGCCCGTGGGGTACTGGAAGATCACGGAATGGACGCCCGAATTTTCCAAGGAACGCGAACAGAAGAGGGGCGCCGCGCGCCGTGACTGCGTGCCGGAGACGGCGATCACGATGAAGCCGCATGCCTTCGTGTCCAACTACAACGCGGCGATCACCCGGATGGACGCCAAGAGCGAGCCGGATGCGGCATGGTATGACCGGGGTTTTGCGCGATATGTGCGCAATACGCTGTGGGTCTGCTTCATGTCGGTCTTTGGCGTGGTGCTTTCCTGCACGCTGGTGGCGTATGCCTTCGCGTTCCTCGATTTTCCAGGGCGAAACATCCTCTTCGCGGTCTCGCTGGCTGTGATGATGATCCCGTTCCCGGCGACCATGGTTCCGCTCTTTGACGTCTTTCGCTGGATGGGGTGGGTGGGGACGTTCAAGCCGCTCTGGGCGCCGGCCTGGTTCGGCGGGGCCTTCTACATCTTCCTGCTCCGGCAGTTCTTTCTGGGCCTGCCCAGGGACCTGTTGGACGCCGCGCGCATCGACGGCTGCACGGAGCTGGAGATCCTTTGGCACATCGTCGTGCCGCTGGCGCGGCCGGCGCTGGCGATGGTGGCGCTCTTCCAGTTCATCGGCGCGTGGAAGGATTTCATGGGGCCGATGTTGTATCTGACCGATCCATCGCAGTTCACGCTGTCGATTGGCCTTCAGGATTTGCAGAGCCAGCACGGTGGGACGCCGTGGAACGTGTTGATGGCAGCCAACGTGATGTTCTCGTTGCCGCTGATCGTGCTCTTCCTGCTCGCCCGCAAGACCTTCATGCGTGGCATCGCGATGACGGGGATGAAGGGCTGACCCGAACGAAGGTTCGCCACGGCGGCACGGATGACGCCTTGTCCGTCCGGAGCACTTCGGCGTGGAGTCCTGGCGGAAACGGCACGCTGGGCACACAGCCGTTCCTAGAACGCACCGTGTTTCCGTGCCTCCGTGGTGAGGCGTCCTGGCCCGGCGCCGAGAGCCCAGCTTGCTTTTCTCGTTTGTCACGTTGCCGTGGCCACCGT
>CAYSBP010000311.1:0-4037 GCA_964429255.1 uncultured Planctomycetia bacterium | reverse complement strand
ATCCGACGGATCGGACGAATCGGCCACATTCACAATAAGACTATACATCGCCTTAATGGACCATTGCAAGTGGACTTCCATCTATAGCATATGGGGTATCCCCCAGAGGCGGATACTCACAGATGGAGTATCCAATGGGGTTCATCTTCAAGAAAGGACTACACACGTGGCCATTAAAGTCGCCATGATCGGAGCCGGATCGATTGGGTTCACCCGGCGTCTGATGCGGGACCTGCTGGGCGTCCCCGAGTTAGCCGACATGACCTTCGCATTCACCGACCTCAATCAGCAGAACCTCGACATGGTCACGCAGCTCTGCAAGCGCGACATCCGGGCCAACCAGCTGCCGTCCAGGATCACCGCGACGACGGATCGCCGCCGCGCCGTGGCCGATGCGGATTACGTGATCTGCATGATCCGCCAGGGTGGACTGGAAGGCTTCCAGCTCGACATCGATATCCCGCTGAAGTACGGCATCGACCAGTGCGTCGGCGATACGCTCTGCGCCGGCGGCATCATGTACGCGCAGCGCGGCATTGCGGCGCTGCTGGACTTCTGTCGCGACATCCGCGAAGTCTCCAAGCCTGGCGCGCTCTTCCTGAACTACGCGAACCCGATGGCCATGAACACCTGGGCCTGCAACCACTACGGCGGCGTACGCACGGTCGGGCTCTGCCACGGCGTCCAGGGCGCGCACTGGCAGATTACGAGTGCCGTCGAGGCGTGGGCAAAGAAGGAAGGCTTGCTGCCGCAGGATGCGAAGCTCCACCGGCGCGACGTCGACGTCATCGCCGCGGGCCTGAACCATCAGACCTGGTTCATCAGCATCAAGTGGCGCGGGCGCGATCTGACCTCGAAGCTCTATGAGATGTTCCAGTTGCTCCCTCAGATGCAGCAGACCGAGAAGGTCCGCCTGGATGTGCTGAAGCGCTTCGGCTATTACAGCACCGAGTCGAACGGCCACCTCAGCGAGTACCTGCCGTGGTATCGCAAGCGCATCGCCGAGATTCCGAAGTGGATCGACATGTCGTGCTGGATCAACGGCGAGACCGGTGGCTACCTGCGCGTCTGCACCGAAGGGCGAAACTGGTTCGAGACTGATTTCCCAAACTGGATGAAGGAAGAGCCGCCCAAGATCGCGCCGGATCAGCGCAGTGAAGAGCACGGTTCGTACATCATCGAGGCGCTCGAGACCGGTCGCACCTATCGCGGGCATTTCAATGTCGTCAATCGCGGCCACATCACCAATCTGCCGGACGGCTGTATCGTCGAGATTCCCGGCTACGTGGACCGCACAGGGCTGCATGCGCCGGTCGTCGGCGATCTGCCGCAGGGATGCGCCGCGACGTGTTCGGCGTCGGCCCGTGTCCAGCAGATGGCGGTGGAGGCGGCTGTGAAGGGCGATGTGAGCCTGCTGAAACTGGCCATGCTCCACGACCCGCTGACCGGCGCGGTCTGCAATCCGGAAGAGATCTGGCAGCTCACCGACGAGATGCTGGTCGAGCAGGCGCAGTGGCTGCCGCAGTATCGCGACGAGATTCCCAAGGCGAAGGCGCGACTGAACGAAGCCGTGAAGAACGGCACGCGCGTGAAGCGGATCGTGACCGAGGGCGCCGCGCGGGTGAAGACCAAGACCGTCAAAGAGATGGCTCGAGACCGCGAAAAGGCGCGCAAAAATGCCGATGCGGCCGACAAGGGAAACATGACGAAGGACCCGGCGGGGAAGAAGGGAAAGAAATCGGCGACGTGAGCGGCCGGGATCGGTGATCCGTCATCCGTAATCGGTCTCCAGTGGTCGGAGGAGGCCGGGTGCGCTGGGCGTGGACGGTGGCGCACCCGAGTCACTTGTGGCATCTGGAAAGGAGCGAGGACGGGAGTTGGGCTTCATTCGTTCTCCCCGTTTTCATGGCGTCCTCGGCGTCCTGGCGGTCCATGCCGTTGTCGTTTGCTTCTCGGAATACGCCCGATCACCTGCTCTTTTCAACTTCCCGCTTGCACCGGCGGCGCGGTTTGCTATGACGACGCGCGTTCTGGGACTTTTCAGGGAGCATAGCCGTGACGAACTGGATGCAAGAATTTGTGCGGGCAGGTGCCATCTGGCTGCATGACGGGTCCGCGAAGAGCCCGCATGCCTTGTTGACCAGCGGGCTTCATTCAGACGGCTACGTAAACTGCACCCTCGTGATGCAGCGTCCGGCTCTGGTGCGCGGCATGTTGACTGGGCATGACGGGCTGCGTCCCCTGCTTCCGTCAGACGACGAGAAGCCGGATTGGGTCGTCGGATCCGCCATGGGTGCGATCACGTTCGCTTTCGCGGCCGCCGAGCAGATGGGTGCGCTGGCCGGGTTCACCGAAAAGGACGGCGATTCGATGAAATTAAGGCGCTTCAGCATCCAAGCGGGCGCGAAGGTGCTGGCGGTCGAGGACGTCATCTCGACAGGCGGGTCGACACTGAAGACGATCGAGGCCTTGCGGCGTTGCGAAGGCGTCCGAATCCTTCCGTATGTTCTCTGTCTGGTTAACCGTTCGGGGTTGGGGCGGATGGGGGACTACCAGATCAGGGCTCTGATCACACCTTCAATTCACACCTGGAAGCCGGAGGAATGCCCGCTCTGCACGCAGGGCTCCAAGGCGCTGCGGCCCAAAGAGCATTGGAAGGAGCTCTCCGGGTTGGCGGGACGGTGACCTACGGACTGAGAGACGTGAATACCTGGGCGGGAATGGAACATTCGCTAACCGGATAAGGGGATTCAGACATGGCTTGCTGCGAACATGACCACGGTGGTGGATGTTGTGGGGACGATGAGATCCAGGTAATTCCAGAGAGAACGCCCAACCCCTTGAGTGTACGGTTCACGGTCAACCGGATACTGATGGAGAAGGGCGGGCGAAGTTTTTCAAGCCTTGAGAAGTCCAGGGGCTCTTCGTTGCCCGAGGCCCTCTTTGCCTTGCCGGGTATTACCGGCGTGCTCGTGGCCCGGAATTTCCTGACCGTCACGGCCCAACCCGGGACGGACTGGTCTACGCTCCGGACGTCCGTTGAGGCGGTCATCCTCAAGCACATCCAATCCGGAAAACCCGCTGTTTCTCCCGAGGCGGCGGCCCAGACGGCGCCGAACAGCGAGATTGAGGCGGGCATCAATAAGGTCTTGGACGAAGAAATCCGGCCGGCCATCGCCATGGACGGCGGCGACGTCGAGTACGTCGGCTATGAGGACGGCATCGTGCGGCTGCGGCTGCGCGGCGCCTGCCACGGTTGTCCGAGTGCCGCGATCACGCTGAAGATGGGGATCGAGCATCGGCTGAAACAGCAGTTCGAACAGATCGTGGCGGTCGAAGGGGTGTGAGAACCGTCTTTCACCACGGAGTAGACACGAAGTCACGGATAGGGAATGGGACGTTGCGGGCGGTGTTGCCTGCATGACTTTTCATTTCCGGTACTCCGCCGATTCGTGCGAGCGGCATGGCGCGATACGAAACGACGTTTGAAACCCGGTTCACCGCCCGGCACGCGCTGCGCCACTATCGTGGCGGGACCGAACGGCCACACCGCCATTCCTTTCGTGTGGCGACGGTGGTATCGGCTGCTCGAGTGGACCGCGCCGGCATGGCCATCGATTTTCTGGATCTCAAGAAGGCGGTCAATACCGAGATTGCGCGGCTTCGGGGTCGATTTCTGAACGAAGACGTTCCGGAGTTCCGGAGCGGGCGCGCTTCGCCCAGTGCCGAGCATGTCGCCGCGGCGATCTTCCGGCGTCTCAAGAAGACGCTGCCCAAGGGGATTCGGTTGGAGCGCGTGACGGTCAGCGAGGCATCCGGTTGTTCGGCCGCCTACGTGCGCTGACGACGTACTATAATTCGCTGGATTACAACGCGCATTCCATGAAAGGCAACGTTGAACTACCAATCCTGATCGGTGTTGTCGTGTTCGACACCGATCTTCACCACACCCAGATTCAGGCCACTGAAGCCGTGGCCTTTGGCCAGGCGCTCGGCCTTATCGGCGCGCTTCTTGGCCGTGTGCTCCCGATCGCTGT
>CAYSBP010000310.1:0-4047 GCA_964429255.1 uncultured Planctomycetia bacterium | reverse complement strand
CATCATGCCGACGCTGTACTGCTGGATGAAGGAACGGCAGCTGCGGCGGGGACCGAACATTTCACCGGCTGGCGCCAACGGCGGGGACCGCGGCCCATGATGTCGCAGGCGGAGTTCGACGGGATGGCCGACCAGTGGAAAGCGACCAGGAGACGGCCTGCTTGAGCATCCTCGATGCATGAGTTCCGAGGCTTCACGACGCAGAATTTATCGGTCACAAATACATGTTAACGTAATGCGTTAAATGCGAGTCCATCCGGATGGACTTTTCCACAGACTACGGCCAACCTTGCCGGGCGTAGCCTTGCGAAGCCTGGTCCAGGCCGCTCAGCACCGAATCGCCCTCACTCCGGGCGGGCTGGAAACCCGCAGTCCACGAAGCGCGGACCTCAGCCACCCAGCCAGCGCCAGACAAAAGCGACGCTGCCGCAGATAACGATGCCAAACGCGATGGGCATGAGCGTGGCCAGGGCCGTCCACTTGGCGTTCTTCGTCTCCTTCCAGATCGTGTAGATCGTCGTGGAGCACGGGTTGTGGCACAGGCTGAAGAGCATCAGACAGACGGCCGTCAGCGTCGTCCAGCCGCCGCCGCGCAGCAACAGGGCCAGCGTCGAGTCGTCCCGCGCCTCGAACATCACGCCCGCCCCCTGTTCGCCGACGCCCGTAATGCCCGTCGCCATGACCGTGAGCATGAGGATGGTCGGGACGACGATCTCGTTCGCAGGGATGGCCACGATGTAGGCGACCAGGATCACGCCGTTCAAGCCGATCGCCCAGCCGAGCGGATCGAGGGCGCCGATGGCCCACTCGGCGATGGAGACGTTGCCGAGCTTGATGTTCGAGATGCCCCAGAGAACGATTCCGGCGGGCGCCGCGAAGACGATGGCGCGCCACAGCACGATCAGCGTACGGTCGATCAGGGAAGTGTACAGGGTCCTGAGAATCTGCGGCGGCCGGTAGGGCGGAAGCTCCAGGCTGAACGTGGACGCCTCGCCCTTCAGCACCGTTCGCGAGAGCATCCAGGAGGAGAGGAAGGTGAGCGCCACCCCGATCAAGGCCACGGTCAGGACCGATCCCGCGGCCACCAGTCCGGCGAGGGCCGGAGGGGCAAGCGTACCCAGGAACACGGTTGCGATCAGGATCTGCGTGGGCCAGCGACCGTTACACAGGGCGAAGTTGTTCGTGATGATGGCGATCAGCCGCTCGCGGGGCGAATCGATCACGCGCGTGGCCACGACGCCGGCGGCGTTGCAGCCCCAGCCCATGCTCATGGTCAGGGCCTGCTTGCCGTGCGCGCCCACGCGCTTGAAGAGGTTGTCGAGATTGAACGCGACGCGCGGCAGATACCCGAAGTCTTCGAGGAGCGTGAAGAGCGGGAAGAAGATGGCCATCGGTGGCAGCATGACACTGACCACCCAGGCCGTCGTCAGGTACAGACCGTCGATCAGGACGCCGGAGAGCCACCAGGGCAGGTGGATGGACTCGGCGAGGTGCTTCAGAAACGGCTGGCCCTGGTCCAACAGCAGCGTGGCCAGCCACCCCGAAGGCACGTTGGCGCCCTCGATGGTGAGCCACAACACCAGCGCCAGCATGAGAACCATCATCGGGAAGCCGGTCCAGCGGTTGGTCAGAAACGAATCCAGGCGGCGCTCCCAGGAGAGACGATGTGCCGCGCCACGCTGGTTCACATTGCGGGAGGCGATGCGAGCGGATTCCGCGTAGACGTTCTCCACCCACCGGTCGCGCACGTCCTCCGGCAGGTTCATGCGTAGCTTCGCGGCGAAGTGGACGATCTCTTCGCCGCGGAGCGTCTTGCCGGCGTCCGGTGTACGGTCAGCAGGCTGCGACATGGGTCGACTCCAACTGGCCGATCGCACCGGATGCGACGGCTTCCGCGATCCGAGGGTCGCCTTCCAGAAGACGCATGGCGATCCACTCCCGATGCGGCACGTTCGGATAGACCGCCTGGAGCGCTGCGGTCATCTGGTCCATCGCTTCCCGGAGGCCGGGGACGGCATAGGAGAGCCGTTGCGGCCTGCACGACGTCCGGCCGTTCGCCATATCGTCCACTTCCTTCAGCAGCCGATCGACGCCCCGCCCGCGTCGCGCTGCGGCCAGGACGACCGGCACGCCGAGGTCGCGGGCCAGCCCGCGTTCGTCCACCGTGATGCCGTGCGCCTCGGCTTCGTCGATCAGGTTCACACAGACGATCGCCCGGCTGGTGATCTGAAGCACCTGCAGGGCCAGGTTCAGGTTTCGCTCGATGCGCGTGGCGTCCACGACGACGATCGTAACGTCGGGCCGGCCGAAGAGGATGAAATCGCGCGCGACCTGCTCGTCGTCGGTCGCGGAGAGCAGGGAGTAGGTTCCCGGCAGATCCACCAGCTTGTACCGCTTGCCGTTGAGCGAGAAGGAGCCCTCCGCGCGCGCGATCGTCTTTCCAGGCCAGTTGCCGGTGTGTTGCCGAAGTCCGGTGAGCGCATTGAAGATGGTGCTCTTACCGGTGTTGGGGTTACCGGCCAGCGCGATGACGTGGTCGGCCGGGCCCAGTCTCATGCCGAGCCGTTCAAGTCTCGACACCGCCGCGACGGGGCAACCATCGCAAGGAGAGGGGGCCGGTTTATCCACGGGTTCCATCCTTTGCTTTGCGGATGAGAATGCGTTCGGCCTGCTCCCGACGCAGCGCGATGGATGCCCCGCGGATGCGATAGGCGGTGGGGCTTCCGGAGGGACTTACCAGGTCGATCGTCACGACGGTCCCCGGCACCAGGCCCAGGTCCAGCAGGCGGCTGCGCTCCAGGCCGCGACACAGCGGAGAGAGTCGCACAACAGACGCCTTCTCGTCTCCGGACAGACTGGAGAGGCGCTCCAGCGAGTCGTCGTAGGCTTCGCCTTCGGTCAGCGGGACAACCGTGATCTGTCGAGCGGCCTCGAGCGAAAAGCTGAAGTGGCAGCCTTCCGAAAAGACCTGGAGTTCGCGGTCGTCCTTCTTTGCGATGCGCACCACCGTCCCGGGCGCAATGCTGGCCCGGGCGATGAGGGCAAAGGATGGGGGCGGTTCGTCTTCGACGTGAACCACGCGCCCCGCCCAACCCTCGGGATATTCCGTCAGCGACTCGCCGCACTTCGGGGGCATCTCGCCCGTGGCGGTCGGGATCGGGTCACCGTGCGGGTCGAAACGCGGATAGTCCAGATCCCGGTCCAGCTTCTCGACATCGTCCGCGGAAAGCCTGTGTTCCTGGACGTGCGCGTGCGCGTGCCACTGGCCCTCGCTGACCCCGGTCTTCCGGGCCAGATAGGTCTCGTACAGGCGGTGCGCTCGCAGTACGTGCAGGGCATACTCGCGTCCGGTCCGGGTCAATGTCAAGGCGTCGGGCGCAACCAGACCCGCAGAGCGCAGGTCGCGAAGGACGCGGTCCAGCTGATCCAGCCGAAGAGAAAGCGCTCGGGCCAGCGTCTCACGTGAAGTGGTGCGTCCATCATGCTCGCATTCCACGAGTTGCTTAAGCGCGTCCTGAATGACAACCTGCTCGTTCATGGGCCTCCGCTGACCCTCCACCGTACCTATCGCCCTCCTCCGTACCGTCCGTACAATAGCTGCATGTCCAGATCGGCTCAAATGAGTTCTCGAAGCTGCGCTCACGACAGCCCCAAGCCCGCGCACCGCCACCACGTCGTACACCCCATGCGGCCCTGCGGCACAGGGCCTTTCAATTCCCGGAGAACGGTCTGACGACTTCGGCGTCGGGGTCGCTATCGAAATCGGTATCGAGTCCTTTTCCTCCTCGCGCTATGGGCCGAAGAATCGCTCCCGATACCGATTCCGACGCCGCCCGAGCGACGATTACGAGTAGCCAGCCCCAGCAACGTTGGCGCCAAGGCATCCGGACGGCCGAGAAACGACCACGCGTACGATGGCGAGTACGCGTAAGATCTTCACCGATGCCACGACGTCAAGGGATCGCAAAAGGAGGACTCACGATGGCGAATTCAGCCCAGCGGGTTCGCGAACAGGTTCGTCAGGGCTATGCCCAGATCGCCGAGCGC
>CAYSBP010000309.1:0-4080 GCA_964429255.1 uncultured Planctomycetia bacterium | reverse complement strand
TGCTCTGCGCGCGCCGAGTTCGGAGGAAAGTGAAGCATAATTGGTCGACATAGTTCAACCGCAGAAGCGGGCATTTCAAGGAGTTCTTGAGGTGGATCCGCGAGAGGAGGAGCTATGGGACGGAAGAAGCACAAGCACACGAGGTACGAGGAAAAGTGGCTTGCGCTGAAGCATCACTTTGAAAATGATGTGAGCGTGGATCACGTTGCTGCGGAGCTGGGTGTAAATCGGGGTGCGGTATACTCGTGGCTGAAGCGGATTGATTACAAGTTTGAGAACATCGAGCGGCTGAAGACGAAGGGAAAGGTGCGCAAGAGGGCGCGCAATGCGGTACTGACGGATCTGCCGGCGTGGGTGAAAGCTGAAGTACATGCTTTGATCAAGGAGCATCCTGGGATGGGTGCGCTGAAGCTGAAGCAGTATTTCTTTCGGCATCATCAAGTCATCGTCCCGCAGAAGCGGTTGTATTTTTTTTTGCGCGATGAAGGGATCCTGGCGGCCCGTGGGAAGGCGGGAAAGAAGGCCGACGAGAGTGAGGAGCGCCGGTTTGAATATCCAGTACCGATGGCGGCCGTCCAGTTGGATTTGCTTCAACTCAGGTTAAGGGACAACACGAAGCTGTATCTGGTGACGTTTCTGGATGACCACAGTCGGTTTATTCTGCACTCCCGCCTGATACCGGTCAAAGAGATGGAAGCGGTAATCAAGCAGCTGCGGGACGTGGTAAAGCAACATGGGATCATGGATCGGTTGATTACCGACAAGGGCAGCGAGTTTGTATCGTGGAATGGATTCACGGCCTTTGAGACGTTGCTTTGTCAGTTGGACATTGAGTTGATCGCTTCGGGGCCGGAGACGCCGCAGAATCAGGGCAAGGTTGAGCGGTGGCATCAGACCCTGCGGAAGGAGTTCGAGGCCGTACGCGGGAGGTTTGAGTACCAGGCAGAGGCGCAGATTGAGCTGGATCGGTTTGTGAATTACTATAATTATGAGAGGCCGCATCAAGCGCTTGGCGGGCTGGTGCCTGCGGATCGCTTCTTCGGGATAGCCGAGGATCTGGAGAAAGAGCTGGCGTCCTACCACGCGGGTGGACGGGCCGATGAGCGGATCTATTTCTGCTGCAACATTCAGGGACGGCGCTTGGTCGTCAGTGGTCCTCGCAGCGGGGAGTTGAGCATCTATAGCAATGATTCCGGTGGTGAACGGAAAGAGGAAAGTGATGACGACAACGAGCAGGGATCCATTGAACTCTGAGCAGAAGTTGCAGGCCGTGCAGTCAGGCGACAAAACGCTACGCGACCTTGGCGAGGAACTCAATGTGCATCACTCCACGATCAAAACGGTGCGGGAGGAGGCCGCTGATGTGCTGCGTCGTTATTGGGACGCGAAGTCCAAGCGTGTGGGAAGGCCTCGCAAAGAAGTGCCCCCGGACAATAAAGAGCTTCAGCAACTTAAAGCCCAGGCAGAGGAGGCCGAGGAGCAACTGGCATTGAAGCAGATGCGGATTGACTGGCTGGAACTGAAGCTGAAATGGAGTGACGAGGAGCTGCGCGAGGCGAAGGTCAAGCGGGCGAAGCAGCTAAAAAAAAAGAGAAAGAAGAGATGATAGATCTGGCCCACAGGCACGAGGCGGATTATCCGCGAGTCTCAAAAGAACAGAGACTGGCGTGCCTGGAGACCACCTGGGGATCGTTTCAGCATATGTGCCGTAATGTTCGTGATCGCCGCCGCAGAGAGTCTGCGATACCGGAAGATGATGTGAAAGCCTTGGTTGAACAGATCATCGCCATGCCGTTTCTTGGGGGACGTAAAGGCAGTTCGAAGCTGATTGAGGATCAGAAGGCATTGATCGGTCAGACGATGTACAAGGATGCTAAAGGCGTGTTGCGGGAAGAGGCGGAGAAAGAACTGGCTACACGCCGGGAGCAAAGCGAACTGGAACGGAACCGTAAGGCGCGGAGACAGGCTGAAGAAGAGTTTGTGAAGCCGGTGGCCGGCAGACCCCATGAGGTGTGGTCAATCGACTTTACGGAAGTGAAGCTATTTGGAGTGCGATTCATCATCTGCGTGATCTACGATCTCTTCGCCCAAGCCTATCTAGCCATGCGGGCCGCGGAGATCGCTGACGGACAACTGACGATGGATACGGTAAAGGAAGCCTGTGCATATGCGGGCACTACACCATCACAGTGTCTTCTGTCTGACAACGGGGGGCAATTTGATGACTCGGATTATCAGTGTTTGCTTGAATGCCTTCGCATCGAGACGTTGAAGACTCCGCCGGGACAACCATGGCACAACGGAGAGATTGAATCAGGGAACAGGGACCTGAAAAAGGTGGTCTGGACAGAAGCGCTGTACGGAGCGTGTGAGCAACCCGAGATCTCCCGGCCGGGCGTCTCCAGAGAGAAGATACTGCGCTACCTGCAGCAGTGCTGTCAGGCGGCCCAAAAGAAGATCAATGAGCAGATCCCGCGCGCCAAGTTTGATACCGTGCCCCGCGCCGTGCTCGACGGCAAGCTATCGGACCGGGCAGAACGAAGGCATCAGTTTACCAAAGCCAAACAAGAGCAGCGGGGTGAACGCATGGCGGCCATAAAGGCAAACGGGCCGGATCGGAAAGGAAACACTCTGGAAGAGAAAGTCCAGTTGCATTGGCGCCGTATTGTCCGACAGCTGCCGATAGAGAAACTGTTTGCATTCAACGAACTGATAAATGAGAGATACGATGCCATCGCCGCATGAGACAGGAGTTGATTCCATGAACAGCGAACGGTGGGGTGATCACGCCTCGGCAACCGGGATGTGCCATGCAACCGGTTGGGCTCGGCTCTTGTGGCCTTCCCAGGCCACGGCCCCGGCTCCCGCCCCCCCAGGCTTCGAAGGAAGGAAGACTCGGCAGATGAGAGGGTATCAAGACATAGGTGAAGTCGAGATCGTCGATTGTGCGCGATTCTGGAGGGCCGGTTTTTGCTCGGAAGCCCTGAAACGGCCAACTCAACCCAAATCAGATGAGAACCACACATGGTCAGAGCTTGGTCTGCTGCCTGTGGGGCCGCTGAGCGTGCGGTTTCCGCGCGGAGGCACAAGCCTCACGGATGTTGGCCAAGCAGAGGTGATGGGCAGAGCACTGTCGTGCTCTGACACTACAGTAGGCCCCATAAATATCGGGGGGAGGAGAAGAGAGAGAAACAACCGGATGGGTTCAGACATACGGTTGTCGTCGTACAGAGAGAGGCAAAGAAGGCAACACATCATGAACCGCTGTGTCGGCCAATTAACAGGCCTCTTTCCTCAAATTTAGCGCAACCCAAGGCAGGGACGACAAGGATCGGGACGACGATCGGGACAAGGATGGGATGCCGAACCACAATCTGCAGCGTACGCGCTGCCGCGCGCCGCTGAGATTCACTGTTAGAAGGAGACAGGAATGACTACTGCAGTTGGATCTGGTCAAGGGGCTGGTAAGAGGGCGGAGCCCCGCACATGGGCGGCGCAATGGATCGGGCGTGGGCTGAGCCTGTTCAGCCACACGAGCGACGTTGTGCCCGCACCGTTGTACCGCAGGGAGTTCACGCTGGATGGACCGGTCCGGCACGGGGTGCTCCACATCTGCGGGCTGGGATATTATGTCGCGCGCATCAACGGCGAAAGGGTGGGGGATCATGTGCTGGATCCTGCAGCTTCGCAATACGACCGCCGGGTACGCTACGTGTCGCATGACGTGACCGGCCTGCTGCGCTCAGGCGGCAATGCGCTCGGGGTGATGCTGGGGAACGGCTGGTATAATTGTCACACGACGGAAATATGGAACTTCGACAAGGTGCCCTGGCGCGATTATCCCAAACTCACGCTCGAACTTGAAGTGCAACTCGAGACGGGTGAGACGGTGTGCCTGGCATCTGACGGGACGTGGCATGTCGCCGAAGGACCGGTCCGTTTTGACGGTCTGCGCAATGGCGAGCACTACGATGCGCGCGCCGAGCGGCCCGGCTGGGATGCTCCGGGCTACAACGACAAGGACTGGGATCCGGCCGCGATCGTGCCCGGTCCGGGCGGACTTCTCGAACCGCAGGTCGC
>CAYSBP010000308.1:0-4109 GCA_964429255.1 uncultured Planctomycetia bacterium | reverse complement strand
GAAGAATGTCGGCGTGCCTGCCGAACACGCCCAGCAGCGCGTCTCCGGTCCGCGGATGCCACATCCAACGAATGACCCTTGGCGGATCGTCGCCGTAGCGCTCGTCGCGCAAGAACGGATGGCGGTCACATGGGAACTCCAGCCCCGACGATCCGATGTTGCGGATTTTGAAGCGCGTCGAAAACCTGCCTGCTCGTTTTCTCATTTCGGTCACCTCTAGGGTCCCCCGGTTTCTCTTTGCGGCTAAGGAATCCCTTAAAAGAGCCTTGGCGGGGATGCCCCCGGCCCTCCCCCTACCACCTGCCGGTTCTCTTCACCTCCGGTTGTACGGTACCGGGCCGATGATCCCGTCGATGGCCCGCCGCTCCTCGCGCAGCGTTTGTTCGTGTTCGTCGAACTCAAAGGAGACGGGTCTTCCTCGCAGGCCGAACGCCTTTACGATTTGCTTTCCCGACCACGCCACCGGCCGGTCGTGTCCATGCCATGCCACCCAGCGACCGTCGGGCAACCGGCAGACCCGGCCGCGCGGCATGCAGTACGGAAGCTCGCGGAGTTCCGCGAGCAGGCGCGAATCGCGAATGCGATAATGCGCCGCGATGGCGTCGGCGACCTTGAGCCAAGCCTCCGAATGGCCGAGGCTGGATTCCTGGTCGACGGCAGGGAAAGCGAACAACTTCCACTTCGGATTCAGGTAGACCCAGTACCACGGGCCCTGCATGGGAGCCTTCATTCCCTGCCCTCCTTCACCGGCAGCGCCTCGATCTCCCGGCGCAGCGGCCCCCACCAGTAATCGTTCCCCGACGACATGCCGATGATTGGCGGCCTGGGGAACAGGTTCGAGCCATGCTTCTCCAGAAGCCTCATGAAACTCGTGCCGTTCTCGATGTGCCGCCTGAACCGGGCAACCTCCTGTATGGACAGCCCGCATGCCAACGTACCGATGGTGAACATGTTGAATGACCCACAATCAGAAACGTAGGCGAGCAGCACCATGGCGATGGCAACAATGCCCGTGTTGTCCAATTTGTAGCCGCGCGAGAGGCGCCCGAGCAGCGTGTCGGGCGAGCGGCGAACCTTCAAGCAGAAGTGCTGGATCAACTCGTCGGCGTGTTGGCCGTTGGGGACGCCCGCATGCCATGCGCGGGCAGCCTCCAGCTCCTTGACGAACCGGCAGCCATCCTCGAGAGCCGCCGTGTCGGACTCCCAGATCCCGTGAAAGTCGATCTGGGCGTTCTCGGTCTCGCTCATAGCTCCTGTAACCTCCACAGCATCTCCCAAAAACGACGCCCAGTCCTCACAACCCGCAACAGGTTGGTCATGCGTTCCTCCACCTTGACGCCTCACAATGCCCCGTGCTCGGCAAAGCTGTAATATTTCCCGCGCCCGGCCACCACGTGGTCGATCATCCGGAAGCCCATCAGGTCGGCGCATTCCTTCAGCCGTTGCGTGAGCTGCCGGTCGGCGCGGCTCGGCTCGGGGTCGCCGCTCGGATGGTTGTGGACCAGGGCGACCGCCGCCGCGTTGTCCATGATGGCGTGACGGAACACGTCGCGCGGGTGGACCAGCGACTCGGTCAGCGACCCGATCGACACGACGTGGTTGCCGATCACCCGGTTCTTCTGGTCGAGGGTCATCACGACGAAGCATTCCTGCGCCCAGCCGGCGATGTCCCGGCCGCATTCCTCGTACAGGTCGTCGGCGGAGCGGATGATCGGGCCGCGCACGGCGTCCTCCCTGACCATCGGGATGTCGATCGCGAGCTTCCTGTATGCCATGATGAACCCCTTTCGGGGTCGTCGGCGGGCCTCGGCGTCACCTGGGCCACCTCGCCGTCACCAGCAGCCCGTTTCCCTCTTGCATCGCTCCCCCCTGCCAGACGTCGGAGACCAGGTTCCGGGCGTAGGCGGTCTTGGGGTCGGCCGTCTTCATGGCTCGTCCTCCTTCGTCATGGCGTCGCATGCCCGCCAACGAATCCGTATCGGAAACCTTTACCTTTCCCGTGCGCTCAACGAGGCTTCGTCCTCATAGGGACCAGAGGCGCCGTTTCCGGCCCCCCTTTCCGATACAGGTCCATCGCCCGTTGGATCGTTCCGACCCCAACTCGAAGTTGCTTGGCCACCGCCCGGAATGACAGGCCGGATTCCATCAACCCCGCGACCGCCTTGACGTCCACCTTGATGCCGTTGGGCCTGCCGATCCTCTTTCCATTCGCCTTGGCCCGCGCCATCCCGGCCTTGACGCGCTCCACGATGATCGTCCGCTCCAGTTCGGCGACGGCCGCTACAACGGTGAAGACCATCTTTCCCAAGGGCGTGCTGGTGTCGATGGCTTCGTTCAAGCTCACGAAATTGACGCCAAGGTTCCTGAACTCTTCCAGCGCGGAAAGAAGGTGCTGGGTGCTGCGGGCGAAGCGGTCGAACCGCCAGACGCACACAAGGTCAAACTTCCGTCGCCGGGCATCGGCCATCAGCTTGTCCAACTGCGGCCTGCTCGACTTCGTCCCGCTGATGCCTTCATCGACGTACTCGCCGACGATCTTCCAGCCGCGCCGATCGGCGTGTTCGCGCAGTTCCGACAACTGCATCTCGGAGTGCTGGTCCGCCGTCGAGACTCTCGCGTAGATCGCGGCGCGCATGGTCATGGTTTTGCCTCCGTTTTAGCATCCTAGGCCCCAACCCACGGGCTGTACGTCGTATGCCCGCGCTCCACGTCCACCGTGAGCAACCCCCAATCCGGACCAGCGCAAGCCACCATGGTCCCGCGCCAGCGTTCCTGATGGAGTTGGAGAAAATGCGAATGCCCGTGGACCAAGGCGACCGGCTCCAGCTTTCGAAGCACGTCGCCAACGTCCAGGCTGAAGATGCCCTGCGCGACCGAGGCGTATGCCTCGCTCTCCTCCAACACCGGCGGATAGTGGCTGAGCAGCAGGATGTGGTCGTTCTTGCGAACGACGGCCTTGGTCGCCGCAATGGTCTGCGCGCAGGCGTTCCCGATGTCCGCGTCGGTCGGGAGCAGCCCAACTTTGGCCGGGCATCCGATGCCCGCGATGACCAAGCCGTCCGCGATCCGCAAGGCGCGGCTCGTCAGGTCATTGGCGGACTCCGGATCAGCCAAGCCCAGATCATGGTTGCCTAAGACAAAACAGAACGGAACCTTTCGCCGTCGCGCCATGCGCTCCAACCGGCGCAGCGCGCGGTCATCATCGAGATCGCCCGCATGCAGGATCGCGTCGAACGTCCCCTTGGGGAGAAGATCCGGCAGGACGCCGTGCGTGTCCGCCAAGCAGAGGAATCGCATTCGGTCACCCCTGGGTTCCCCCGGTCTCGATCCAAAAGGATGGGTTCCCTTTTTCGTTGACCGGCGGGGGATTACCCCCGGCCCTGCCAGCCACGGCCAAGGGGCTTCGCTCGCCACTATTCGTTTCGTTGCGCATGCACCGGCAGGCTGGCGATCTCGCGGCGCAACCGGGACCACCAGTAGTCGTTGCCGGGCGCCATGCTGAGTACCTCGGGCTTAGGGAAGATGTCGTTCTCAAACTTATCCATTAACCGCATGAATCCTGTCCCGTCATTCAATCGTTTGCGGAACAACGCTAGGTCCGGGATCGAGAACCCGCACGCCAAGCTGCCGAGTCTGAACGTGTTGAAGGACCCCTTGTTTGACATGTACGCGAGCAGTACGAAAGAGAGCGTGACGATGCCGACGTTGTCGAGCTTGAACGCGCCTGCGAGGCGGCCGACCAGCGTGTTCGGGGAACGCCTGACTTTCGAGCAGTACGAGCGTACCAACGTGTCGGCTCGATCAGAGTCCGGCACGCCTCCGTTCCACGCCCGTGCGGTTTCCAACTCGATCGAGAACCGCGTCGCGTCCTCGAATGCTACCGTGTCAGACTCCCAGGTGCCCGCGAAATCCGGCGCCTCCCTCGGTTCGAGTCTTGGCTCCCCTGCGCTCATCGCGTCGCTCCTCTATTGGGCCAACCATAACCACCCTCAGCAGGTTGGTCATTCGTTCCCATCGCTCGTACGCCTTGATCGGGTCATCCGACGAGTAGCCCGTGTATTTCCGAAACTGAACGACCTTGCATTCGCCGGTCTTCGGTTTCCTCCTCG
>CAYSBP010000307.1:0-4112 GCA_964429255.1 uncultured Planctomycetia bacterium | reverse complement strand
TTCCTTTTGTGTCGGGGCACAGCGTGTCGGAACATCTGCACTATTGTATACGGAAGTACTGTCCGTGGAAAAAGGTCGAGGAAGCGCGGACGTTCTATTTTCAGCATACGAACCGGGAAATGAAGGAGATCATGGAAGGGCGGGGCAGAGAAGGCGCCTTTACCCCCTCGCCCGGGATAAAGGAATTTCTCCTGGAGCTAAGATCAAGAAACATCAAGCTGGGTCTGGTCACTTCAGGGCTCTATGAGAAAGCCTGGCCGGAGATACTCCCCGCCACCGTCTCACGGGTGTGTTGGGCTGGACATTCCGTCCGACACGACGTATGTAGACAAAAGATAGAAGAACGACCCTTGGCGGGGGTGGTGCGCACCAAGCCCGGGCTTCTTTCGACGGGTGCTTCTTCCGACCGACGGCTACAGGTGGTGCATGGACGCGATTGATCTTCGGATCCTGGAACTGTTGCAGCGGGATGGACGCATGAGTCAGGCGGAGATCGCCAAGACGGTGGGCCTTTCCGCACCGTCCGTCGGTGAACGTATGAAGAAGCTGGAATCGAGAAAGATCATTCGCCGCTACGCCTGCATCCTGGAGCCCGAACGGGTAGGGCGCAGGATCACAGCCTTCATTGCGATCCGACTCGACAAGCCCATCCACGCGCAGGCCTTCCTGCAGCGCATCCTCGAACTCCCGGATGTTCTGGAATGCCACCATGTCACCGGCGACATGGATTATCTGTTGAAGGTGCGCACCCGTTCGACCGGGTCGTTGGAGGCGTTGATCAACCACGACCTTCGTCCGCTGGATGGCGTGGTATACACGCAGACCAGCGTGGTCCTGAGCGCGCAGAAAGAGGAGACCCTTCTGAACGTATCCCTGGAGGACCTGCAGTCCTGAAGGAACCGCTCCGATCATGTCCAACGACCCCGAGTCTTTGCTGGAAATCGTCTGCTACCCTGCGCCGCTGCTCAAGAAACGTTCGCGCGACGTCACGTTGCAGGAACTCGCCAGTGGCCGCGTCGGCGATCTGGAGTTGAAGGCGTTTCTGCCTCGCATGGTGGAAACCATGAAGATCGCAGACGGACTGGGCCTGGCCGCGCCGCAGGTTGGCCAGAACATCCGGCTTTTCGTCGCCAACCCCGACGAGGAAGGCGGCCAGCCCCCCGTGATCTGCTTCAACCCGGTCCTGGGTGAGGCGTCGGGCAGCGCTGAGATGGAGGAAGGTTGCCTCTCGCTGCCCGGCATTCGCGCCAACATCAAGCGCGCCGAACGTGTGGTCCTGACCGGCATCGACGAGAAGGGCCAACCCATCCGCCGCGAATGCGAGGGGCTCGAGGCGCGCATCTACCAGCACGAAATCGATCACCTGGACGGCGTCCTGATCCTGCAGCGCATGGGCACCGCCCAGCGATTCCTTCGGCGCCACGAGATTCGCGAACTGGAAGATGTCTACGAACTGAAACAGCGCCGGAAGGTGCGGAAGTAGCTGAACATCAGGCGTCCGCAGGATCTGCCGGATCACCAGCGATCATGCGTTCGAACGCGTCTTCGTTGATCACCGTTACGCCCAACGACTGTGCCTTGGCCAGTTTGGAGCCCGCCTTTTCGCCGGCCAGGACGAAGTCCGTCTTTTTCGAAATGGATCCAGTGCATACTCCGCCACGGTCCTTGATGGCGGCTTCAGCCTGTTCGCGCGTGTACTTCGTCAGTGTTCCGGTCAGCACGAAGGTCTTTCCCGCGAAGGCACCACCCGAGGCTGTGGC
This sequence comes from uncultured Planctomycetia bacterium, assembly GCA_964429255.1. Lineage (GTDB taxonomy): Bacteria > Planctomycetota > SZUA-567 > H5-PLA8 > H5-PLA8 > CAYSBP01. The sequence continues at coordinate 2,352 of CAYSBP010000307.1, read as the reverse complement.
CGCCTTGTGCCTCGCGGCGCGCGTACGGTGCGTGGTCAGTCCGGACTGGATGAGCCGCTGGACCAGTGCCGTCTCCTGCGGATCGGAGAAGAAGTCGACGACCGCGCGCGCCATGATCGGTCCTACGCCCGGCACCTGCTCGATTTCCTCAGCCGTTGCGGTCATCAGTTTTTCGAGCGTTTCGAAATGCTCGGCAAGCAACTCGGCATTGCGCGTACCCACGTGCGGGACATTGAGCGCGGCGAGCAATCGGGTGAGGTCCCGCTGTTTGCTGGCATTCAGCCGGTCGAGCAGATTTTGGGCGGACGTTTCGCCCATGCGTTCGAGCGCGAGGAGTTTCTCGAGTGTCAGGTCGTAGAGGTCGGCGGGGCTCTGCAGGAGGCCGGCCGCGATCATTTTGTCGACCCGTTTCTCGCCCAGGTCCTCGATGTTCATGCAGGCACGTGAGGCGAAGTAGATAATGCGGGCGCGGTAGCGGCCCGGGCAGCGCGCGTTCGTGCAGCGCAGCGCCACTTCCTCCTCGCGGCGTGAAGTGGGGCTCTGGCAGACGGGGCACTTTTCGGGCAGGCGGAACGGCTGGGCGCTGGCCGGGCGCTTCTCCTTCATTACACGCACGACCTGCGGGATGATTTCGCCGGCTTTGTGAATCAGTACCGTGTCGCCCACACGAATATCTTTGCGGTCAATCTCGTCTTGATTATGCAACGAGGCGTAGGTGATCCTGGAGGCAGATTTCCCTGTAGGATCGGAGGAGTTTGGTATGTCAACGGGCTTGAAACGTGCAACGGGCGCAATGACGCCCGTCTTTCCGATTTGCACGAAAATATCCTCAACAACCGTCTCGACCTGGACGCCGGGATACTTGAAGGCAATGGCAAATCGTACTGACTTGTCGGTGCTACCCAGATCACGTTGAGCACGAAGACTGTTCAGTGAAACGACGACTCCATCCGTATCCAAGTCCAACGCCTGCCGTTTGCTATCCCATTGGTCAATGAACTCAAGAACCTCCTGAATGTTCCCACATTTCTTCCATGCGGGAACAACGGCGAATCCCAACTTCTCCGAAAGCTCAAGGAAATCTGACTGGCGCTCAATGGCATCTATGCCCGCGAAGCCGACGGAGTGCACACAGAATTCCAATTTTCGCTGGGACGCGATTCTGGGATCAAGTAATTTGACCGTGCCAGCTGCAGCGTTCCGCGGATTAGAGAAGGCATCCTGCCCGTCCTCTTCGAGCAGACGCGACAGTTTATCAAACATGCTCCGCGGTATATAGATCTCACCACGGAGTTCAATCGCCTGTTCTGCACCAGGAGGCAAAGTGCCGGCGATCTCAAGCGGCACATTCATCATCGTCCGGACATTTCGGGTAATGTTGTCACCGGAGACGCCATCGCCTCTCGTAAGAGCCAGATCGAGAACACGTTCCCGGTACCAGAGACTACAGGCCACGCCATCAACTTTGAGGGACGCCAGATAGGGTACAGTTTCCGTCTTGAGGGCCCCTCGGATGCGTTTATCGAACTCGATCACCTCCTCCTTCGAGTAGGTGTTCTCGATCGAAAGCATGAAACCTTGGTGCTGTTCCGTCTGGAACTTCTCGACGCTTTTTTTCAGCGGGCGCTGGACCCGGGATGTGATCGTATCAGCTACCAAGACATCAGGGTACCGCTGTTCAAGCTTGAACAACTCCCGATGCAGCGATGATATCTGACTCCATCTGACCGTTGGGATTCCCTTCTTCACGCGCTCGATTTCCGTCAGGTTCAAGTAGTAAAGTCCGTCGAGGTAGTTGATATTCTCCCTCAGCCAGGTGGCTAGCTGTGTTGGCGTTGATCTACTCGGGCGAGGCGATAGGTTCGACGCACCACCTTCTGACTCTTCAGCCGTTGTCGCAATTTGATCCCTTGCTTTGCCGAGATCGCTCCCCACGCGCTGGGTGGGCGAATCGGCGGTCCGGAGTTCCGGGCGCTGAGCCTCGAGATCCTGCAGTTCGCGGTGGAGTTGGTCGAACGCCTGGTCGCTAACCTCGGGCTTGTTGTCGACGTAATAGAGCCGCTCGTGTCTGGCGATCTCGGCGCGCAGCCACGCCGCCCTCGTCGCCGGGTCGTTGTCGAACAGGCCGGGTTCGTCGACGCTCTTCTTCCGCCCCACGGAGGTCCCCTCATCCCAATGGACGATGGCGATGGTTGATTTTAGAGGGGCGATGGCTGATTGGCGATGGCCGATTGGCGTCGTACCATTCGCCACAGCACCCGTCGTCCTCCCCTTAGCCCGGATTATTCATGGGCCCTTTCCCATGAATAATCCTCTTCGACTCGGCCTCTCCCGAGGCCTCGCTCAGGGCTA
>CAYSBP010000306.1:0-4147 GCA_964429255.1 uncultured Planctomycetia bacterium | reverse complement strand
CGAGCGACTCGCCGAGTACGCGGATGGACGCGCGAATCTCGTCCAGCGTGTTCATCTGAAGGGAGCAGACCGCGATGCCGTTGGAGGCGGCGAAGGAACGCATGGCCTCGAAGTTCCCGACGGTGACGATAAGGTCGGGCTGCAGATTGAGGATGCGTTCGAAATTCGGGTTGAAGAGACCGCCGATGCGCGGCTTCTCCTTCACGCCTTCGGGCGGATGGGAGCAGAAGTCGGTGACGCCGACGACGCGGTGGCCTTGCCCGAGCGCGAAGACCAACTCGGTCACGCTGGGTGCCGCGCAGACTATGCGACCCGCGCCGGCCATGGAAGGGGGCCTGGACGCTGGGGGCTGCGATGAAGGCGATGATCCGGCGCGCCGCTCCACAACAGGACGTCCGCCTCCGAGAAGCCAGGCCAGACCAAGTCCCACGATGGCCAGCGTTACGGCCAGGGCGAACCCTCTTCTGCTCACGCCGCGCTCCTGACCTTGGGAATGTGTCGGGATTCGATCCGCCAGCAAAACCGGTTTCTTCGCCTTGTCAAGGGACGGCGACCGGCAACGAGTGAAGAATGCATGGATGTCGAGTCTTGACATGCCGGAGAAGCGACGAAGGACATAACCACCGAATGTGAAAACTATCGACGTCGAGATCTGTAATCAGCGCGTCGAAAAAATGACGGTCACTTTTCGTCCTTTCTTCTTCAAGCAGCACCGCGCCGAGTACTACCGGCGCCTCGACGGCGTCCACGGGATCGAAGGGGTCAGGCTCTTTCGAAAGGGGTCCGCAACACCGGTCGTGCACCCGCTGTTCTTCCGGCCAATCCTCCCCGCTTGATCTGCTGGTGCTTACACCTACAATGAATGCTGTTGAATGGACGGGCTTTTTCACGGGCTGGAATGGACGCCAAGCGCATGGGTGACACACCTTCCCCGAACGTCCAGTTCTTCTATTACTGCGACAAATGCAGTTGCCGGATCAGGCCCACCGATCATCAGGGCATCAACGACGGTACGAGATGCCTTTGCGGTGAATGTGTCGCCGCAGGGCCTCCGTCAGGCGGGTCTCAGCCCGGGATCAGCCCCGATTCTCCCGGCGCCGCGGGTATGAAGCCGGCCACGCGCATTTCGCGGAGGTTCCAGACTGCGTTCCCTGTGGAGCCTGCGCGGTTCCAGCCCTCGATGATCCTGATCGCGTCCGGATTGGTGCTGGTCCTGCTGCCGGTCGTGTGGCTGCTCATGCGGTCGAGCGCGCCCGGCGACGGGACCGGGCACAACCGACCGCCGAAGCGGACGGCTACGCTTTCGGATCCGTTGCCCGGTCCTCCGGCACCCCCGGCGAAGACGCATCCCGCTCCTACTCCTAAGCCTGTTTCCCGGCCGGATACGCCGGTCAAACCGCCTGAAGGTGGCCCGTTTCCCGCGCCGCCGGTGAAACAACCTGTCAACCCCGTCGGGCCGACACCGGCCGAACGGCTGCAGGATTTCAAGAAACAACTGGACTCCGTCACGGCCCTGGTCGGCAAAGAATCGTACGGCGCGGCGGGCCACCTGTTGCGCAAGATGCGGGAAGAGGCCGGCGCCCTGCCGTGGTGGGAGGAGCAGGAACCGCGGTGGAACGAAGCACACCGGGGACTTCAGCAACGCATCCAGGAGAGCCGTGAGGAGGCGGATGCCGCCTGTGCGGATGCGGAAAAGGCGGCCACGCTCGCAACGCTTGAGGCCATCGAACGTCAGTGGCGCCCGCGCCTGGTTGCTGCGGCGCGTGGAGAGCTGACGGCCGACTGGGCGCAGAAGGTGCTGGACGCCGTGGAGACGAACCGCCGCAGGCAGCGGGTTCGCCTGAGCGAAGAGCTGGCGGCACCGTTGGAGAAAAAGCTGACGCCGTTCGAGAAGTCCGTGCAGGTCACTTCTCGATTTCGCGAGGCGCAACTGAAGACGCTTGCGGAGTTGGAGTCTGTGGCGATTCAGGATCCGACGTTGGTGGAACGGTACGGCGAGCGGTTGGCCGCGCTTCGCTGGACGGCGAATGTGGCGCAGGAGGAAGACCTGGCGTCGTACCGAGCGAACCTGCGCAAGATCGGTTCGGCCGTCGAGGTGGGGTTCGACTTCACCGGACGCGAACAGCTCCAGCTGTGGGAGTTCGACGACCCGGACAGGCATGGGCGTTTCGAGTTGCTCACGCCCGGGCCGGGGCTCATGCTCGAAACGAAGCAGCATCACGAGTGGCAGGGCAAGGACCGGAACAAGACCCCCATCCTGCGAGTGCCGTTCCTGATCCGACCGGAACGCTGGATGGCGGAAGTGAATGTCGAACTGGTTTCGAAGGCCGGGGACAAGCCCTATCAGGGCTGCCTGACCGTCTGGGATGGCGGGCAGAACCACCTTACCGTGATGGTGGAGGAAAGCGGCGCCAAAGGCTGGACGCCGGTGTTCTTCGGATGCACACCCCATCGTGAGCGGGTCGAGACGCGCGCGACGCCTGTGATCATGCGCCCGGGCGAATCGCTTCCTCTGCAGCTGACGTGCGTCGGCGATCAGCTGATGGCTACGGTGCGCACGCGCAACGGCGTTGTGTCGGTGGGCAAGGATCGCCTTGGGTTCCAGCCAAAGTATCTGGGACTGATGACGCGAACGTGCGGCGATATGACGGCCGAGGTACATTTCCGCGACCTCAAGATCGTCGGCGTGCCGGATATGGAAAAGGTCAAGGGCCTGCGCGAAAGCCGGAAGCCTGCCGAACAGAAGCAGCTCGTAGACGGTTTCCGCGCACGGAGTCTTGCGGCCGAACGCGTCGCGGCGGGCCATTCGTTCCCGATTCCCCTGGGCGACGCGGCCACGGTGGCCTGCAACAGTCGCCTGAAGGAGAACCGCTCCGACGACGAGTGCCTGATCCTGCCGTATTGGGGTTTGCAGGCCGTCGGCGGCATCCCGTTTCAGGTTACCGATCCGCAGGGCGCGACGGTGCCGAACGCCATCCTGCTGAAGGGTGAGGGCCTGGTGGCTTCCAGGATGCCCGAGCGCGTCCGTGTTCCGTGCGGCCGCGCCGGGAGCAGCATCCACCTGCTGAGCGGCGTGAGCGTCGGCGGTTTCCCTGGGGGGCAGAAGGGTTCACACACGATGACGCTGCGGATCGTCTATGCGGACGGGGGGGCGCCGGAGGAATACGCGTTTAGGAACGGCCAGCACTTTGCCGATTACGCCCGGGCGGTTGACGTGCCCGATTCGCGCCGCGCGTTCGAGTATCAGGGACGGCAGGTGCGCTTAATTTCGTTGGCGCCCAAACGTCCCGAAGCGGTGATCAAGGAGTTGGAGTTCGTCAAAGGCAGCGACGGCTGCGCGCCGTTGGTTCTCGGCGTGACGGTTGACCTGCTGAAACCCGACGCCCCGGACTATGGACCGCCGGAGAACAGGGCGTACACGCTGGTCTACGACCTCGATCTGTCGAAGCTCGGTCGTGAGATCGTCTACGATGTGGATAACCGGGCGAAGGTTAAGCAACCCTTCGACCGCATCGCCTACTTCATGGAATTGACCACGAACGACGGCACGGCGCAGAATCTGTACGTCTCAATGGATGCCTTCACGGACGACTTGGGCAGGATCGGCGTGCCGACGGCGGCCTCCGGCGCCTTCTTCATGCAGAACGTGACGAACATGAACGTCTACTCGAACGTGAGCGGCATCGTCACGGGGATGGGTCTGTCGGGCGGCAACATCGAATTCTGGCCGGGTGACTTTCGCCCCAACAATGCCCATAACGTTCCGAACGCCAATGACACGTTTGACTTCGGCGACAGTTCAGGTGGCCGGAACGACGGCTATGGCTCGATGCAGGTCCATAACCACGATGCGAAGCAGACGCTTTTTGCGCTGAACCATTGGAAAGGTGGAAACCAGGCGGATATTGGAATCGGCAACATGAGCGCGGGACCCAACACGGACTGGACGTTCGCGCTTAACGCCGGTTCCTACAAGGTCAAGCGCCTGCGCATACTGGTGCATCTGCGGTGAGGCGAACATCCAGGGACAGAGATGATCTATGGAATAGATAGGGACAGCACCCGTTTTCTAAGGGGACCTTTGTCGCATAGCACTTCTTGCCATGGTATCGGGGAGTGCTATGTTTGACGGCTAATACCATGTTGG
>CAYSBP010000305.1:0-4148 GCA_964429255.1 uncultured Planctomycetia bacterium | reverse complement strand
TTGTTGAAGGTGGCGAGCACCGCACCGGGAGGGCGCCGGCCGGCCTTCAGGTCTTGCTCGTTGAGAACGACGTGGTGAATGAACTTGGGCCGGCGCAATTCGTGTTCCATCTCTTTGGTGAACAGTTGGAAGATCGGGTGTGTCGCGTCGAAGGCATCGACACCGTTGTAGCGTGCGGCCAGCAGGTTGCCTTCGTAGCGGCCGGTCGGTCGCGCAGGCAGCAGTCCTTCACCCTCCTTCCAGAGGGCGCTTGTGTAGAGGGCCGGAAGGATCGCGCCGGGTGCGCGATCAAGGAAGACAACGAGGTTGCGGCCGGCGCGGACGGCGTCTTCAAACTTGGCCAGCCGTTCGACGGGCAGCGTGCCCAGTCCCGTCCAGAAGACGATGTCGGTCTCTTCGAAGGCCGAAGGGGTGAAGCCGAAGGCATCGACGGTGTGGAGGCGGACGTAGGACGGCACGATGGCGACGGGCTGGCCCGTGGCGGCGGCCGCATCAGCATCGCGCGCGCGCGGGTCGAGGGCCATGCGGAGGTAGTAGGACTGATCGAGGAACGTGTCGGTCTCGCGGAGTTGGTCCTCGACGACGAGCACCTTCACGCTTTCCCTGAGGCGCATGGCGAAGAGCCGCCGGTCGTCGTCGGGGAGCGCGTCGTGCGCGTCGATCTCGACGCGGCCGTGCATCTCACCGGGTTTGGGGAAGACCGCGCCCAGTTCGATCTCGGCGGCGCCGCGCGGTGAAAGGCCCACCGTGCGCTGGGCCAGCATCTGACCGTCCGGACTGATCAGGCGCACGGCGAGATTGGGCACTTCGCCCGAACCGAAATTCTCGATGCGAATCGCGAACGGCACGGGCCGCTCAGCGATCCAGACGTCGCTCTTCGCGCGCACGTCGGTCAGGGCGAGGTTGGAGGGCCGGCGTTCGCCCTCTTCAGCGGGTGGGATCAGTTCGACCAGGACCGGCCGGGGGGCGGTGGTGACCGTCTGGGCGATCTCCGCCCAGACCCCGCGGTCCACTTGTGTCGTCTGGAAGTCGCTCAAGACCGCGACGCGGCGCTGCGGCGCGTCAGAGGTGCTCAAGAGGTCCAAGGCCGTGCGGAGCGCCTGAGCCATGTCGCCACGGTGGCACGACGGCTTCTCGCGCTTCAACACCGACTGGACCGCGGAGTGGTTTTCCGAAAGCTCGACTTCGGCGCGGGCAGGATCGGACGACAGGATCAAGCCAACACGGTCGCCCGTCTGACGCTCGCTGCAGAGCGCCGCGACCTTGCCCGTCAACGTCTGCCATCGCGTCCCGACGGTTTCCTGGGCATTGAGCGAGGGCGAGTCGTCGAGCACGACGATCAGGTCCACGCGCGACTGGCCGGCACTGCCGGCCAGCAACTGGCCTTCGCGGTACGGACGTGAAAAGGCCAGCGCGATGAGGATGCAGGCGAGGCAGCGCAGCAACAGCAGGATCAGGTCGCGCAGGCGCAACCGGCGGGACTCGCGCAGGAGCGATTCGCGCAGGAATCGCAGCGAAGGAAAGACGATCGTTTCCTTGCGGGTGCGGAAGATCAGGTGGATTACCACCGGGATGGCGAAAGTGGCGGCACCGGCCAGAAAAAGCGCCTGAAGAAATCCCATGACGGCAGTCTAGCGGCAGGAACGGCAGCGCGAAAGGCCAAGCCGGGCGCCACAGGAGCAGGAACATTCCTTCCCCCGCGGCACATCCGGGTATCGAAGGGATACCCGCATGGGTCCGATAGCCCAGCGTTGCCTGATCCTGTTGATGATGACCTTCGTCACCTGCAACGCGCAACAGGTTCCCACGGAACGTCCCAAGGAGCCGCCCGTGAGTACCTCGACCGCACCTCAGAAACGCCCTGCCAACCGGCTCAAGGACGCCACCAGCCCGTACCTGCTCCAGCACGCCCACAATCCTGTAGACTGGTACCCGTGGGGCGAGGAGGCCTTTGCCAAGGCGAAGGCCGACGACAAGCCGGTCTTCCTCTCCGTCGGCTACAGCGCCTGCCACTGGTGTCATGTGATGGAACGGGAATGCTTCGAGAACGAAGCCCTGGCCCAGCTGATGAACCGGCACTTCGTGCCCGTCAAAGTGGACCGCGAGGAACGGCCCGACCTCGATGATCTGTACATGCGTTACGTTCACCTCACCGGTCAGGGCGGCGGGTGGCCGATGTCCGTCTTCATGACGCCCGATGGTGAACCTTTCTATGCGGGCACCTACTTCCCGCCCGAACGTTTCGGCCACCTGCTGATAGCGCTGAAGGAGGCCTGGTCGGGGCAGCGCGAGAAGGTAATCCAGGCGGCGCTCGACGCCTCCGAAGGTCTCCGCCAACACGCCAACGCCGAATACCGCCAGCCGGATCGGCCGCTGACGCGCGAGACGACCATACGCGCCGTGGAACTCCTGGACCATCACTTCGACTGGACACACGGCGGACTGCGGGCCCCCCGCAAGTTCCCACCCCACCCGATGCTGGAATGGTTCCTCGACCGCGTCGCGCGGATTGAGGGCGACACCGCCGAGCGGCGTATGGTCAAACTCACCCTTGACCGCATGCAGCTGGGCGGCATCCACGACCATATCGGGGGTGGTTTTCACCGCTACTCGACGGATCCGGAATGGTTCCTGCCGCACTTCGAGAAGATGCTCTACGACAATGCGCAACTCGGCCGTATCTACGCTCGTGCGTCCGTGGCGCTGCGCGATCCCGCCTACGCCGCGACGGCGCGCGGCATCTACGACTGGGTGCTTCGCGACATGACCTCGCCCGACGGCGTCTTTTACTCGTCGCTGGACGCCGACAGCGAAGGCGTTGAAGGGCGTTACTACGTCTGGCGTGCCGCGGAGATCCGCGAGACACTGAAAACCGGGGCGACGGCCTTTGCCCGGCTCTACAACATCGACGAGAAGGGCAACTACCACGAAGAGGCCACGGGCGAAGAGACGGGAAAGAATATTCCTTTCCTTTCCCGCGGATTGAACAAGGAGGAATCCGACTCCTCCGCGGCGTGGCGCCGCGCTCTGTTGGATGCCCGTGGACGGCGCGTGCGCCCGCACCTCGACGACAAGGTCCTCTCCGGGTGGAACGCCCTGATGATTGGCAGCCTGGCCGAAGGAGGACGGCTGCTGAAGGAACCTCGCTACGTGCAGGCGGCCGAGCGTGCCGCCTCGTGGGTGGTTGACCACCTCCGCGACCGAGACGGACGCTGGCGGACGTCCTTCCGGGCCGGTCGGGTTTCCGGAGTCGCCACGCTGGAGGATTACGCATACCTTTCCGCTGCGTTCCTGGACCTGCACGCCGCCACGCTCGACGCGAAGTGGGTGGCCCTGGCCAGGGAGACGGTGGAACGGATCGACCGGCATTTCCGCGATGCCCAACGGGGCGGCTACTTCATGGTCGCCGACGACCACGAGAAGCTGCTCACTCGCGTGAAGAACCCCGCCGACAACGCCACGCCGTCGGGGAATGGCATCCTCGCACAGGTCTTCGTACGCCTGGCCGAGGAGCCTGGCGATTCAAGGTCACGCGAGCGGGTCGTTGAGCTCCTCCGCACCTTTCACGCATTGCTGGACCACGCGCCCTTTCAGGTCGAATCGCTCCTGCGTGCCTTCGATCGTGCTCTTGCGGCCGGTTGGGTGACCGAGTTGCTAGCGGCCTCGCCTGCTTCTGCCAGTTGCCTACGGGGCGGACGTACGCACGCCGAACTCCTGCTCGGACAGGATCGCCTAGTGGCCGGGCAAAGCGCCCGTATCGCCGTGCGCCTGAAGGTGGACGATGGGTATTGTGTGCAGGGGGCCGAAGGCGCCCAAGGGGTGACACACCCGACGCGCATCCGACTGGTCTCAGATCGACTGGGGGCACTGAGGGATGTCGACTATCCCAGGCCCGATCGGCACACGCTCTCGGGGTTCGGCGATGTGGCCATCTACAAAGGCGACCTGCTAATGAGCGGATGGCTTCAGGTGCCCGAGGACACACCTCCGGGGTCACATCGGTTGCAGCTCGGGTTGGATTTCCAGGCCTGCGGTAACGAGACCTGCGAGGCGCCCGAGACGCTCGTGCTTTCGACGGAGGTCGAGGTGGCTCCGGCCGGTTCGAAATCGAAACCGTTGCGCCCTGAGGTGTTCCCTGCCCGGTGAAC
>CAYSBP010000304.1:0-4154 GCA_964429255.1 uncultured Planctomycetia bacterium | reverse complement strand
CAGGTTGGGCCATCGTCCCCCTATGGCCTGCCGCCCCGTGCCATGGCCGTGACGCGGCTTGGCGGCATGCCCGCCGTGGACACCTGGTTGCGGATGGTCCGCTGTCGCTGAATGCTTCATGACGGCGGCAAGTTTAGCGGATTCCACGCACCGTGGCTACGTTTTTCACCGCCTGCGTTTGTGCTTCACGTCGCCCCGCCAGCGCGGCACCGTGAAGTGCGTCCGCCGCGACGGATGGCATTTCTCGATCATGGCTTCGAGCATGCCGGGCAAGACCCGCGTGTAGACCTGCGTAGTGCTGGGCCGCGAGTGGCCCAGCATCTCCTGCACGTAGCGGATGGGTGCTCCGCCGCGCAGCATCTCGGTCGCGCAGGTGTGGCGCAGCACGTGCGGCGTCACCTTGGCCTTGATACCCGCCGCCTTGGCGCAGGCATGCAGCGTCCGGGCGATGTCCGATGAGCCGATCCGACCGCCGAATGGACCCAGGAACAGGTTCGGCGACAGCTGCTTCCGGCCCAGATGCGGACGACTGGTGTCCAGGTAGCATCGCATCCAGGCGACCGTGGACTTCGAGATCGGGACCTTGCGGTCGGCATTGCCCTTGCCCTTCCTGATCCAGATGAAGCCTTCGGCAAGGTCCGCGTCGTAGACGGTCAGGTCCGCCAACTCGGTGCGCCGGATGGCGCCGGTGTAGAGCAGTTCCAGCATGGCCCGATTGCGGATGCCCATGCGCGTGCGTGTGTCAGGCGCTGCCAGAAGCCGCCCCATCTCCTCGACGCTCAAGGTGGGGCGCTTCGAAGGCTGCCGCAGACGCGGGTAACGCATCCCCTCCATGGGGTTGGCCAACAGGAGTCCCTTGGCCCGCAGCATGCGGTAGTAGCCGGCCAGTGCCATCTGGATGTGGGTGCGGGTCTGCGCCGAGTAGCCGCGCAGCGAATCCAGGAACGCCTGAATCCGTTCGCGGCTGGCACGCGCCATCGGCCGGCCCTTGAGGAATGCCGCAAACTTCCGGACGCTGCAGGCGTAGTTGAGCAGCGTGAAGCGCGAGTAGTTCCGCATTCGCAGGTACTCGACGTACGTGCGCACTTCCAGACTGTTCATGTCCGGCTCCTTTCGCTGGGGTGGGTCTGTCCGTGGATCTTCTTCAGGTCCTTGCCGAGCACGTTCGTGTAAAGTGCCGTCGTCTCGATGTTCTTGTGGCCGAGGTACTCCTGGATCGTCCGCAGTTCCGCGCCGCGCCGCAGCAGCTCGGTGGCCAGCAGGTAGCGGAAGGAATGCGTGGTGAAGTGGCGCGGCAGCCCCGCAGCCAACGCCGCCCGCTTGACCACGGGATGGATCAACGCCTGATCGAGGCGTTTGCCCCTCACGCTGGGAAAGAGGTACTCGCTTTCCGGGAAGAGCGGCCGGACCTTGGCGAGGTAGGCGTCGAGGCAGGCACACGCGCGCCTGGTCAGCGGCAATGTGCGGTCCTTCAAGCCCTTGCCGACGACATAAAGCGTGCGGTGTTTCCGGTCGTAGTCGGCCTCTTTAAGGCCGCTGAGTTCGGCTTGGCGCACCCCCGTGGCGTAGAGCACTTCGCAGAGGATGCGGTTGCGGTAGGCGTGCGGCGTGTCGAGTGGCATCCGACGCAGCATCCGCTCGACGTGGTGAACGGTGGGCAGCCGCTTGGGGAGTTTGCGCGGCCGTTTGAGATGCAGGACATGCTTGGCGAGATCCACGAGCAGATGGCCGCGTTCGAGCAGCGAGCGGTAAAGTCCGCGCACCGCGCCGAGAATGGCGATCTGGGTGCAGATGCTCAACGGCCGCCCGCGAGTGCGCGCCTTGAAAAGATCCTCCCGGAAACGCTCCAGGTCGGCGGGTGTGACGCTCGTCACGTCGTCGATACCGTTGGCGGTCAGGAAGCGGGCGAAGCGTTTTAGCCGGGCGGCCTGATGGTAGACGGTTTTGGGGCTGGCATTGCGGTGGCGCAGGTGCTTAAGGTGCACCTTCAGCGCGGCGTCGAAGCGCATGTCGGATCTCCTTATTAAAGGTGAGGGGGCGAAACGGACGCAAGGTGGGCCAAAACGGGCGTAAGTGCTTTGCTGACAAGGAATAAACCTTGCGAACGAGGTCCCAACAGGTTCGCAAGGTTTCTGTCTATCCCATTGTACGGACTGGGGTTATCCGATCGGACGATTTTCGCAAGGTTGGCTGCCCTTCCTTATATAGTGTCACGTGGCAGCCAGCCGGTACCGGAACGTCTGCCCGGCCTCGCTGCCCAGCCGGACGAGGTACTCCTGTCGGTGCAACTCGGCCACCGCCAGACGGACCTTGTAGTACGTCCAACCCAGGGCGGCACTCATCTGACGGCGAGTGAACTCGCTTGGGCCGGACTGTTTCTGCAGCCACCGCAACAATGCCGCCGCATGGTCGGGCAACTCGGCATGGCCCCGCCGCTGGATCTCCGCCAGCAGCCGTGTCGCGATCTTCTCGTCCTCGCGGCTGGCTTCGACATACTCGATGCCGCCCTCGGTCGCGAGCTTGCGCTGCCGCTGATGCAGAAGCGCCGACGCCTGGATGAACGTGACGTAGCGTTGGTGCTCGCGCCTGGCCCGCAGGGCATTGCCGTGCGCGGTGAAGCGCAGCGACTGGGCGAAGGGCACGACCACGGGCAGGTGTTTAAGCAGGCGCTGGGCGTTGTGGTGCCGGCGGAGAAGCGCCTTCAGGTCCGCGCGTTCGTCCACGGGCAGCGATGCGGCCTGCTTGCGCTGCTGTCCGATGATCGCCTGCGTCTGTTCGCGGGTCTCCTCCAGGCTGACGACGAAGGCGCGGCTGGCGTTCTCCGGGTGGACGGCCTGCGTCGTGCTCTCCATGAACGCGATTGGCCCCTCAACCTCGAAGACCTTGGTCTCCGTCCGCCCGCTGGCCGCGTCCTTGATCGGGATGGCCAGCGACAGCTTGCGCCGCGTCTGCAGCGTGCGGATCGAGTAGTCGGCCTCCTCGCTGCCGCCGCGCTCATCGACGATGACGAGTCTGTTTCTAAGCGCGCCGGCCTTCATGTAGTAAAGCGACTGCGGCGAGATCCGGCTGAAGTAGAGGACATCTTCCGGCGGACAGAGCCTGGCGACGCATTCGAGCAGATACGATTTGCCCGCGCCCGAACTCGACTGCAGGATCAGGCTCAGGCACGCGGGCAGCTTCCGGCTGATGGCCACCAGGTAGGCCAGCGCCTTGGTCTCGTTCTCGCCCACGTAGCCGACGGCGGTCAGGTCTTCGACGACGCGGGTGAGCAGGTCCCGCCGCTGCAGGAAGGCCACGGCCTCGGCTTCATCTTCGGTGCTCAGCTCCGGCGTCTGGCTGGCCCGTTCGGCCGGGATCAGCGGCGCGGCCCGGTCCATTTCGGAAAGCAACTGCAGCAGCTCGCGGCAGGTGGCTTCGGCGGGCGGCCCACCTGCGGCCTCGAACGCCTTGGCGAAGGTGCTCCTGGCGCGGGCCAGGGCCAGGTCGAGCTTATCGACGTGGCTGACCTTGCCGTCGCTGGCCTTGAGCAGGCAGCGACAATCGACGCCATCCCATTTAAGCCCCTTCAGCACGTACACGGCGCCCGGCCTTGAGACCGTCAGCACGCCGTCCTCGTCCAGTTCCGTCGCGCAGGTGGGCGCGGGTGCCTGAAGGCGGATGGTCAAGACCTTGCCTTTGCCGTTGCCGTTGACCGGCACGCCTTCGATGGATTCGACCTGGCCGCCGGGTGCAATCGTAGGGATGGTCAGGCAGCCGCGCAGGACTTCGCGGTCGCGTTTATCCAGCAGACCCAAGCGACGCAGCGCTTCGTGCTGGGTGGTGGTGGCGGTCGCGGGCAGCGAGCCGTCCGCGTAGCCGATGCGGCGGCGTTCCAGATCGCCTGCGGTGAACTTCCGCGTCTGGCAGGCTTTGAGCGCCTGTGGGGATTCGGCGAGCCGGCGCTGCCAGTGCTTGAGCACGTCGGTCAGCAGCCGCTGGTCGGCGAGCGTGAGCGAGGATGTTGCTTTGCGGGGCATGGAGGTGGTCCTTTCCGTTTGGTTTGGGGTCATGGGTTGATGATGAGTCCGCGCGGCGGCGTGCCGAGCGGGTAGGCGCAGGCCGCGCACACCAGCAGCGCGGTATGCGTGTCGAGTTTGGGCGGATTGCGGACGGTC
>CAYSBP010000303.1:0-4191 GCA_964429255.1 uncultured Planctomycetia bacterium | reverse complement strand
CCCCTCGATGTTCCCTGTTTTCGGGGCAGACTGCAGACATCGGGTTAATGGGATCGGCTGGTCCTGGACTGGCCCTCGCGGTCAGGATAGCTTGCGATGGTCCAATGGGTGCTGGCAGCCGATACTTGTTCGTCAGCAGCCCGATGAAGAACGGGTTGTTGTTCGCCCCCTCCCTTCCCTGAAGAATGCAGGTGGAGGGGTTTCTTGACGGGCGGTTAGTGGAATCGGAGCCCATCGATGCGACACCGCGTGTTTGTGCTGCTGCCCCTCGCTACATGGCTTCTCTGCTCGGCCAGCGGGTGCGCGCGCAAACCGAAACACACCTTCGATCCCGAATCGATCCTGCAGGGAATGGAGGAACGACAACTCCTTACTCAGATCGTCGACGACCCGAACATGCCCGACGAGTGTGCGATCCTGGAAGGTCGACCCTACCAGTACCTGGCGAGGAAGTGCGCCGCGATCACGGAAGGACGCTTGAACGATCGCGAAAACAAAGACCGCGCGACGATGCCGACCTTCGAGCGCCTGTTGCGCCAGCCGGATCTCTTCCGCGGCCAGGCGGTTGTGATACGTCGCTGCGTGATCATCGAAATCGACCGGGCCCCGTTACCCGACGAGTTCGGACTGCCGGGCTACCACGTGCTGCCCGCGCTGATGGTGAACCAGCTTCACGAGTTGTATGAACTGCGGATCGTCTCGCCGCCGGGGTCGAATCTTTATGAGCGACTGCAGAGCGGCATTGATGAGCGAAGGAATCCCGTGCTCCGGGTCAGCGGCTACTTCATGAAGAACCACACGAAACAGACCAGCGTAGAAGGCGAGCCGCCTTGGCGCGTACCGCTCCTGGTCTGTCCGGAACCCAGCATCGAGACCCGCGCGGGAACCTACGACGCGTTCGCCGATCTGCAGGATACGAAGATGGACAAGCATCTCCCTTCGCAATCCATCGACGCGCCGCGCGTCCAGGAACGCCTGGTCGTGGAAGTGATCCCCGCGCCCGCCAGGGCAAACTTTTCGGCGGATGCCTATGTCTTGCGCGCCGCGGGCAAGTACGGATCTCTCGCTGACCCGGGGTTTCTCAAGATGGCGTTTGAGGGGTTCAGGGCGCGATTGCCGGCGGACCAGCAGGCGCAACCTTCCGTTGTCGTGGTGCGAATGGCCCGTGCGCCGCACGCCGGGGTCCGGCCGACACTGGTTGCCCTCAGTGACCTCGGTGTGAAACGTCTCTACGTGAAGGACGAGAACGAGGTCTTGCTTCCGGACCCCGCAAGACCACAGGACGAGAAGAAGTCGGGCAAGACCTCCGATCCGTGACGTGCGTCCTGCGCGATCTCGCTGCCGCGTGCGTTCGCCCGGATGATTTACGCTCGCGGCGCCGGCCGTCTGCAACGCCCATCCCTCTGAGCGTGAATAATCCAGGCTGGGATTTTCCTTTTTTCGCTGCACTTCCCTCTCGACAGAACGACGTTGTTGCATTAGGTTCGTCGCTCCCCAACGGGCGTGGGTTTTTGAACGGTTTTCTTCAGCGTCGAGGAGGGTAGACATGGTCACGTTTCACAAAAGAATTCTCATGGTCGGCTATGGCGGCGTGGCACAGTGCACCTTGCCGATTCTGACCAAGTATATCGATGTCCCGCTTTCCAACATCACGGTGATGGACTTCGAGGAGAAGGCCGAGGCGCTGAAGGAATGGACCGCACGAGGTGTGAAGTATGTCCGCGACCGCATCACCAAAGAGAACATGGGCAAACAGCTCGGCAGGTACCTCGGTAAAGGCGACCTGCTGATCGACCTGGCGTGGAACATTGAGTGCACCGAGCTCCTGCAGTGGTGCCATGAGCATGGCGTGCTCTATATCAACACCTCGGTCGAACTCTGGGATCCGTATGCTGGGGCCGCGCGCAAGCACCCCACGACGCGGACGCTCTACTGGCGCCACATGCGCA
Organism: uncultured Planctomycetia bacterium; assembly: GCA_964429255.1. Classification (GTDB taxonomy): domain Bacteria; phylum Planctomycetota; class SZUA-567; order H5-PLA8; family H5-PLA8; genus CAYSBP01. Next base: position 2,242 of record CAYSBP010000303.1, on the reverse strand, counting down.
TCCGCGAAATGATGAAGAAGTGGTCCGCACCGGGCGCCACCGCGGTGCTGGAACACGGTGCCAACCCCGGTCTGATTTCGCACTGGACCAAGCAGGGTCTGGTGGACATCGCCAACAAGCTGCTCGGTGATGGCAAGGCCAAGGGCCGGAAGAAGAGCGAGATCGAGACCTGCCTGAAGGACGGCGTCTACAATCGCCTGGCCATGGCGCTGGGCATAAAGGTCATTCACTGCAGCGAGCGCGACACGCAGATCACCCACCAACCCAAGCAGGTCGACGAGTTCGTCAACACGTGGAGCGTCGAAGGCTTCCGCGAAGAGGGCACGACGACCGCCGAGATGGGCTGGGGCACGCACGAGAAGAAGCTGCCCAAGCTGGCCTTCCGCCACAAGGAAGGTCCCGGCAACCAGATCTGTCTGGCGCGCATGGGCATGAACACCTGGGTGCGGACGTGGGTGCCCAACTACGAGATCCATGGCATGGTCGTCCGCCACGGCGAAGCCTTCAGCATCAGCGATCATCTGACGGTCTGGGAGAAGAACAAACCGGTCTACCGGCCGACGATGCATTACGCCTACTGCCCCTGCGACTGCGCGATCATCAGCCTGCAGGAGCTGCGCGGGAATCGCTACCGGCTCCAGTCAAAGATCCGCATCATGGGCGATGAGATCACCAAAGGATCGGACCTCCTGGGCGCGCTGCTGATGGGCCACGCGTACAACTCGTGGTGGGTCGGCAGCGACTTGAGCATTGAAGAGTCCCGGCGGCTGGTCCCGCACCAGAACGCGACGACGATGCAGGTGGCCATCTCGGTGGTCGCGGCGACGCACTGGATGATCGAGAACCCCGCGCGCGGCGTGGTTGTTCCGGACCAGATACCGCACGAGTACATCCTGAAGCTGGCACGCCCGTACCTGGGCAAGAACCTCTCGGTACAATCGGACTGGACGCCGCTGAAGGCGCAGCACAACGCGTTCGAGGGCTTCAACAAACCGGACTTGGATCGAAAGGATCCGTGGCAGTTCCAGAACTTCCTGATCACAGATTGAGTCGTTTTCTCCCTCTTGAAAGAGGGGGAAACGCAATGGGCAAGGAGTCGACGCATGCGCAGCAAGTCAGCGCTTCTGAAGCTGGCCAGGAGACACGGAACGCCGCTCTTCGTCATCGATCACGCGGTGATTCGAAAGAACTACGCCACCTTTAAGAAGTACCTTCCGCGCGTCATGGCGTACTACGCCGTGAAGGCGAATCCCGACCCGTTGATCGTAAAGACGCTTTTCGATGTCGGGGCCAGTTTCGACGTCGCTTCGATCGCCGAACTGCGCGTCGTCTACAAGTACATCAAAGACATGCCGGCCAAGCAGAAACAGGACTGGATCTGGGACAAGATCATCTACGCCAACCCGATCAAGGCCATCGAGACACTGCAGGAGCTGGACCCCTACAAGCCGCTCGTGACCTACGACAATTTCGAAGAGATCAAGAAGGTCAAGAAGTACGCACCGCACGCGGGGATGTGCCTGCGCATCCGTGTCCCGAACACCGGCGCGATGGTGGAACTCTCCAGCAAATTCGGCGCCTCGCCGGGCGAGTCGGTCGACCTGATCGCCGCGGCACACGACGCGGGGCTGATCGTTGAAGGCCTGAGCTTCCACGTCGGCAGTCAGACGACGAACTTCAACAACTACATCCAGGCGCTGCAGCTTTCGGCGAACCTCTTCGCCGAGGCGGAGTCGCGTGGGTACAAACTACTGCGGCTCGACATCGGCGGCGGCTTCCCGGCACCGTACGACAAGGAAGTCAAGCCCTTCCGCGTGCTGGCCGGCAAGATCACGTCGGAACTCGAACGACTCTTCCCCAAGGAGGTCGAGATCCTGGCCGAACCGGGCCGCTTCATGATCGCCACGGCCTGCACGTCGGTTTCCGAAGTCATCGGCAAGGCCGTCCGTGACGGCAAGAAGTGCTATTACATCAACGACGGCGTCTACCACACGTACTCCGGCATCCTCTTCGATCACTGCAAGTATCCGGTGAGGGCCTTCAAGAAGGGCACTACCGAAATCAGTGCGGTCTTCGGGCCGACCTGTGATGCGCTGGATACGATTTCATTGGCCGAGGAACTGCCGGAACTGGAGTTGGGCGACCTGGTGTACAGCGAGAACATCGGCGCTTACAGCCATGCCTCGTCGACGTACTTCAACGGCTTCCCACCAGCGACGGTAGTGCATATCAACACGTAGGC
>CAYSBP010000302.1:0-4223 GCA_964429255.1 uncultured Planctomycetia bacterium | reverse complement strand
GCATGTGCAGCTCGGACGGCCCCTCGGACCGGATGCTGTCGGCGTAACGGCTGGCATACATGTCGCGAGGTCCGCGTTCGATCCGCAGGCGGAAGGAGATCGACCCGGGCCGGTCGGCGCTCAGACGCACGGCGATCACCTGGTCCGGCGCGCTGGCGATGACTTCACGCCGGTAGTTCACACCGCCGAGCGTGTAGGAGACGCGGGCGACGGCCGTCGCCAGATCCAGCTCCCGGCGATACGCCGGGGGCTGCTCCTCCGGGCCGACCGGGATGCCGTAATCGAACTGCAGCAGCAGATCGCAGAGCGGCTCGTAGTTGCGCATGATGTCGGGCACGCCGGCGACGGCGTCCTGCACCAGTTGCTCGGCCGCCTTCGGCTGGCCCGCGAGAATCAGCCGGCGGATCTCCGCCAGTTGCCCCAGGGCGTCGGGATTGATGCGGTCGCGCGGCCCCCCGCTCCAGAGGCTGTCCTCGTTCAGTTGCAGCCGCTCGTGAGCGACGTTGCCAAAGACCATCGCCCCCAGCCGGCCGCTGCCCAGCGGGTAGGCCCGGTTCCAGTCCTGTCCGGCCGGCCGGTCGTGCCACAGTGTTGTTGCGGAATGCATAACATCCATCTCCCGGGGTTCTCAACCACCGCCGTCTTTCTTCGCATATTTTTGATTCATTAAAAGGGATATTTCGGGAAGCGTTTTGCGAGTTCTTTCATGTCGTTACCTCGCGTCGGAGTGTTTGGAGAAATGGCCCGTCGCGCCGGGCGGTTTCCCATGGATCATGACGGCCCCCATGATCGGTGTGTTCGACGGATAGGCAGATGGACCGGCCCTGTTGAATCAAGTGACGCACCACCGGCCGCCAATCGAACGCGCCTTCCGCCAGGAACGTCAACTCGCCCTCCCCCACCCCGCGCGTCCAGTTGTGGATGTGAACATGGGTTGTGAACGGCGTCAACGCAGCCAGGCTGGCGCGCCAGTCTTCGTTGGACAGCGGCAATTGCAGGTTGGTCGTGAGATTGGCCCGGGCGACATCGGTCAGCAACCGGAGCACCGATCCGGAATCCTCCATTAAACTGCCGGCGTGACACTCCAGGCAAAATTCGAGTTCCGGCGCCGCGTCGCAGAACTCGCGCAGACACCGGATCGCGTCGGCCCATTGCGCCGTCGTGGCCTCCCGCGCCCCGACGACGCCGTCACCCCACGGCGGGCCGGTGAACACGCGCAAACGGTGACAGTTCAGGATGTGCGCGGCCTGCCGGAAGTGCTCCAGCATCCGCCACGACTCCGCGATCTTGACGGGACCGTGGACGAAGTTGAAATACGGGCAGAGCTGAAAACAGCGCAGCCCATGGCGGTCAAGCGCGGTGGCCCAACGCTCGACACCGAACGACTCCAGCCGGTCGGGCCAGAGTTCGATGCCCTCGAATCCGTATTCCCGCAGGCGCGGCAGACTCGTTTCCGGCGTGTCGTTTGGGAACTGCCAGCAGATCGAAAGATCAATGGGGGGTGTGCTCATCGGGTGATCCAGCGGAGTTCGTTACCGGCCCCGTTGCCGGCGGTGAACGATTGACCGCTCAGCACGTCAGGCCCCGCAATCGGAACGCGTTGCGACTGGGCCGTGACGTTGTGGAGTGCGATGATCGGATCGATCGCCATCCGCGGCTTGCGGCTGTGCCGCCTCCAGCGCGACGTGCCCTTCCCGCTGGCCGGGCCACAGGTCACGACGTCGTTCGCGGCAAAACACCGGTTCTCCAGCTTGCCGAATGCGGAGCGGACATCCACCGCCTGGTTCAATAGCCTGCGGCCCGTCTCACGCATCAGGTCGTTTCCTCGCATTCCACCGTGACACCGGTTTTCTCGGCCTGTGCCATGGCGTTGATGACCCGGATGCCGGCCACGATTTGGTCGGGGGTCGTTTCATCGGCCGGCTTCTCGCCGTTCACGGCCCGGACGAACACATCCCATTGGTACGCACCGCTGGTCTCTTCCAGCGTGACGTGCTCGGCCATGTGGCGGTGGCCGTCCTTGACCACCACCAGCGACAACTCGGCTTGGGCGATGCCCGCGCGGTTTGGGCCGACGTTGCGATACACCGTGCCGTTCTCGAAATTCAACGTCAGACCGTTCCGGTAATAGTCGCCATCGTTGACGCAGAACGAGGCGTAGATGTTGGCGAGGCCGCCGTTCTGAAACCGGATGGCCAACTGCGCGTTATCGGGGGTCGGGCGACCGGTGCGCAGCCGGGTATGCATCACTTGCACCGCGGCCGGTGGGCCGAAGAGGCGAATCAGGTCGTTGATGAGGTAGATCCCGAGACGAAACACGGGCGCGACCGGGCAGCGGTGCGGGTCGTCGTACCAACTGCCGTCGGTCTGTTCCCGGTAATGGGCCCAGACATCGGCGCGACATCCAACCGGCTGCCCCAGCCGGTATTCCCGCTGCCAGGCGATGATCTGCCGCAGGTCGGCCGTCAACGTGGGCGCCGGTGAATTCAGGTAGACCACCCGTCGCAACCGCCGTGCTTCGGCCAGCACCGCCGCCGCCGCAGACGCATCCAGTTCAAACGGTTTGGTCGTCAGCACGTGCTTGCCGGCTTGGATGGCTTGCCGGATAAGTTGGGCTCGACCCGCCGGCGGGGTAAACAAACCGACGGCCGGGATGGCGGGATCGGCCAGCAACTCGGTCAGATCCCGGTAGGCGCGCGCGCCCGTCTGGCCGGAGTACTGACGCGCCTTCACCGCATCAAGATCGCAGACCCCGGCCAGTTCGCACCAATCGCGGCCGGGACCCGTGGTCAACTGTTCGATGATGTGTCGGCCAAAATTCAGCCCGACGATGGCGATGGGGAGTCTGGTCATGTCAACCCTTCACGTCGCCTCCGACAAGGACGCGGACGAAGCGTTTCGTGAAACACTCAAACAACAGACCGGAAACATATTCTTCCCATGAGGCCAGCGTAGCGGGATGGAGGGTGGATTCAAGAGGGTCGTGACGTTCGAACCATCCACGCGCAGCTCGCAGGTGGACCGACCAGTCCTACCAGCCGCCCAGACCACGTGCGCTATGGCACCACGGAAATCCGCTCGTGGTCTGCACGCCTCGGCCACGTGGCCCTCATCGACGACAACCCGCGGCGGGGCGCGAAACACGAGTTTTCACCGGCTGAAACGGCGCGCTTTCGCGAGCGTAGTGCGGCCGACGGTGGTTGCATGAGGGTTCAGCAGCCGTCACCGGCCTTCCTTGAGGCGATCGCCGAGGAAGCGGTCGAGTTCCTTGATGGCGTAGATCTTGTTGGCGACGGCTTCGATGTTGTACTTGACGCGGCGCCAAACGACCGTACTGCCATCGAAGGTGACGAAACAGGCACGCGGATCGCCGTCGCGAGGTTGCCCGACGGAGCCGATGTTGATCAGGGCTTTCTCATCGGTGCCCAGCATGTACAGGTCAAAGATCTCGGACGGATGCGTGAATCCTTTGGACGTGAAGATGCCGGGCGTGTGCGTATGGCCGCAGAAGCAGTAGTCCTCCATGGCCTCGAAGATGCCGCCCATCTTCTTCTTGTCGGAGGCGTCGCGCGGGAGCACGTATTCACGTGTCGGACTGCGCGGTGATCCGTGGACGTAGGTGACGCCTTCGATCTTGCAGTCGGTCGGAAGGCCACTCAGAAAGCTATGGCGCCATTTGCGGTTCTTTACCGGCTCGGATGCGTCTTCCAGCAGGACCTTGCGCGTCCAATCGATGGCACTACGGGCTCGGGGCGAGAAACTGGGCGGGCAACCGTGCAGGACGGCCTCTTCATGGTTACCCAGCATGACCTTGCTGGCGATGCTTTCAATCAGGTCCAGGCACTCACCTGGTTGGGGTCCGTAGCCCACCATATCGCCCAGGCAGATAACGTCCCTGATGCCCAGCGAGTCGATCTCGTCGAGAACGGCGCGAAGCGCTTCGAGATTGCCGTGAACATCGGAAATCAGCGCCTTCATTTCGCTTCTCGCGCCTGAACCTCCACCCCGACGGACGGACGAAAAGTAACCGTTCACAACCCCAAAATCCACTGCGTTTTGTGCAGGTCGTGAGAATGGCCCGGGGGTGCATGCGAAGCACCTTGACAGAGCCGCGGGGTTGCTCAACAATGCCGCCTCGCCGATGGCGGAGGGCGTATGCCCTCCGTTGCTGTCGTTCCCCGGTAGCTCAATCGGTAGAGCACGTGACTGTTAATCACGGGGTT
>CAYSBP010000301.1:2539-4239 GCA_964429255.1 uncultured Planctomycetia bacterium | reverse complement strand
ACCGCGCTGTCCATGGCACCAAGTATCCTGGCATTCACGCAACACCGGTCGTGCAGTGCGCCGGGGGGGGAGGGGGTCGACGAGTCCCCAGTCCTCGGACCTGAATCTTGAGCCCCGAGCCGGCTCAAGACCAAGACTCAAATCTCGCCAGTAGCTTCTTCGGCCTGGGAACTCAAGTGAAACACGCCCGGGGTGAAGGGGAGTGGTTTCTTCTTTGGACAGCCGGCTGGTCGGCCGATATAGTGCCAACCCGCTTCTCCCCCGATAATCTGGCGGGTTGAGCTGGTCAAGGGCGGAGGCTTCGTTTGACGTGCAGTTGCGTAACAGGAGGAAGCACCGTGGGTCGTCGTCCTTTCATCGCTGGCAACTGGAAGATGAACAAGACGCCGGACGAAGCCAAGGCGCTGGCGGTGGAACTGAAGGGCGCGCTGGGCGGCGTGTCTAGCGTTGACGTGGCGATCTGCCCGGCATTCGTTTGCCTGCATGCGGTGCGCGATGCGATCCAAGGGTCCACGATGGCCCTCGGCGCGCAGAACATCCACTGGGAGAAGTCGGGTGCGTTTACGGGCGAGATTAGCGGTGCAATGTTGAAGGCCTGCGGGGTGGAATACGCGATCATTGGGCACAGCGAACGCCGGCAGTACTTTGGCGAGACGGACGAGACGGTCAACAAGCGGCTCAAGGCGGCGCTGGCGGCGGGGCTGAAACCCATTGTCTGCGTCGGCGAGACGCTGGGCGAGCGCGAGTCGGGCGTGACCGAGAAGGTGGTCCAGCGGCAGGTGGAAGGCGCACTGCAGGGCCTCACGGCAGCTGACTTGGTGACGATGACGATGGCCTACGAACCGGTCTGGGCGATCGGTACGGGCAAGACGGCGACACCCGATCAGGCGCAGGACGTCCATGCGTTCATACGCAAGCTGCTGAGGGGAAAGCTGGGCGCCGGCATGGCCGATGCGTGCCGTATCCAGTATGGCGGTTCTGTGAACGCAGCGAACGCCAAGACGCTGATGGGACAACCGGATATCGACGGCGCGCTGGTAGGTGGCGCCAGTCTGAAGACGGCGGATTTCGCCACGATTGTGCAGGCGGCCGGGTAGCCGCGACACGCCCCGGTGCGCCGTGTTCAGGGCGAACCTTGAGCGAAGGACGGTCGGTGCTGGGGTTGAAGAGGATTGGTCATGGAATTCCCATGAGCAATCCAGGGGCAGGAAGACCTGCGCGAACGGCGGGTTCGAGAACGGGGTTTGTGGATCATGGGCGACATGCTGGTAATGGTGTTGAAGGTCTTGTTCATTCTCGTGGCCCTCGTCATGACCTTCTTCATCCTCCTTCAAGAAGGTAAGGGCGGTGGATTGGCCGGACTGGGCGGGACCAAAGCCGCTGGTGTTGAAGGTGTGACCAATCCGATCCGGCGCGCGACGGCGGTCCTTTCGATCATCTTCTTCCTGCTCGCGATCCTGTTGGGCGTCATGGCCCGGCCATCGAGCAGGGATCGTACGGACGGGCTCTTTGACGCGGGTACGCAGGATGTGGAAGCGACGGCCCCGGACGCGGCCAGCGTCAAGAATGAAGTGACTGCTCCGGCGAATCCTGTTGTTCCCGCGGTGAAACCGACCGACGCGTCCGAGGTGAAACCGGTCGCGAAGCCAGACGCCCAGGTGGTGACGCCTGAAGGCGCAGCGGCGAAGGCAGACGCGAAG
>CAYSBP010000301.1:0-2439 GCA_964429255.1 uncultured Planctomycetia bacterium | reverse complement strand
TCCATGACCGGGTTTGGGCGCGCCGTGACGTCGTCCGGCAAGGGCCGGATGGTTGCGGAAATCCGCGCGGTCAACGGCCGATATCTCAAACTGACCGTGAAAGCGCCGTCCCGCTATGGCGGACTGGAAGAGCGGGTCAAATCGTTGCTGGCCGAGCAGACCGTTGTGCGCGGTACGGTGGAAGTGGGCTTGTTCTTTGATACGACGGGCCAAGATGCGGGCTATGCGATCGACGAGGCCACCGTGGCGACCTATGCCCGTCAGGCTCGTCAGGTGGTCAAGCGACTGAAGCTGAAGGGCGATCTCTCCATCGATTCGCTGTTGGCCCTGCCAGGCGCGGTCTCGCGAGTGGAGCAGAATGACGATCTGGACGACGTCTGGAAGCGCGTCCGGCCGTGTCTGCTGAAGGCGATCGATCAGTTCGATACCATGCGTCGCAAGGAAGGCGCGGCGATGGCCTGCGATATTCAGTCTCGATTGGCCGACATCCACGGTCACTGGACGGCCCTGAAAGCGGCGTCTCCGACTTCGAAGCAGAGCGCGGTCGCACGGTTCAAGGAACGCGTGCAGAAGGCCATGAAAGAGGCGGGTGTCAATGCTCCGTCTTCCCCGGAGTCGCTGGACCGGGAGGTTGTCATGCTTGCGGACCGGCTGGACTTCAGCGAGGAGTTGGCCCGACTGGAGAGTCATCTGCAGCAGATGACGGGAACGCTATCTTCGGGTGGCGAAGTGGGCAAGAAACTGGACTTTTTGACCCAGGAACTCTTCCGCGAAATCAATACGATCGGTTCAAAGTGCCAGGACCTGAGCATTACCCATCGCGTGGTTGAGATGAAGGGCCTGGTCGAGAAGATACGCGAACAGGTTCAGAATCTGGAGTGAACAGTAACTCGATCTGGAAACAGCCCCCGATCGAGTTACTGTTCATGCCTATGTCGCTCCCCGCACCATTCCGTGTCCCTCGATTCGTGACCGCATAGGATCGATCCGTTAGGTCGGGCAGAGGGCGAGCACGAAACCAATCAAGCACATTGTGTGGTTTAGATTCAGGAGGAGGGTGTGCATGAAGGTGGATCATCTGCGGACCCAGCGTGACCTTGATCAGGCCGCGGGCTTGGTAGCCGACAGTTTTGCGTCCCGGCATGCAGACCTGGACCGTATTTTTCGCCACGACTTCAATAGTGATTCAAGGTTAAGGAATGGGTCTATTCGAGTCATTCGACGGGGCGGGAAGGTTGTTTCCCTTATAGTGATCTACGAGAAGACGATCCGGATTGGTCGTTCTCGATTGAAAATGGGTGGCCTTGGATTTGTCTGTTCGAGCCCTAAGTACCGAGGTAATGGGCTGGCTTCGACGTGCCTTTCAAAAACTGTAATGCATATGAAATTAAATGGATTGCATCTTTCCACTCTGTTTGGAATAGACCGATTCTATGAGCGGGCCGGATACGTCGGTTGTTTGCCTGGTTACCGCCTGAAAGTGCCTGTCGGAGAGGTTGTCGGCGCGTCTGATTCACTTCTGATTCAGCCTGCTGCGCACAAGGACGTTGGCGAGATGGTCGGGCTCTACGAGACGGCGGCCGCAGGTTGTCCGGTTTCGGTGGTCCGGACCCGGGAGACCTTCACGGAGTTGCTGTTGCGTCGCCGGTTGCTCCCTTCTTCGCCCAAAGGAACGGTCGCCGTGAACCTCTTTCGGGAGAAGTCCGGTCGGAAGGCGCTCCGGGGATATGTCGTCTGGCGGGACGGCAGCGTGTGGGAGTCGGCGGTGGCGCCGGGCGATCGGGTTGCGGCCAACGGCATGCTGGCGTGGTTGCGGGACCGGCGGAAGGAGGCGCTGGAGAAGGAAATCGTGCTGCCGCATGGCACCTGCCATCCGCTGACGCAGCACGCCATGCGCCTTACGCATTCGATGGAGAGGAGTTTTTCCTGGACCGGTGGCGGTATGGGGCGGGTGATCGACGTGCCCCTCTTTCTGGATGCACTCCAGCCTGAGCTGGAAGCGCGTGTGAACAGCGCCGGGATGGACGGGCAGTGTCACCTTCATTTCACGGTGCGGGACGGGCATCCGGCTGGCATGGTGGCTCATCGGCCGGAGATCATCCGGCACACGCTACGGATGGGCGGCGGGCACCAGTTTATGTTGGCGCACCGTCCGCACTACTGGCTGTGGGTGGAATGCAGTGCTCAGACGCTGCTGCAACTGGCGTTGGGCTCTCTTCCGCAGGCTTCGCTGCCGGACTTGAAGGTCGAGGGCGAGCGCAATTTGATGCCGGTCATTTTCCCGGAATCCGCCCCTGAGATGTTCGTGCTCGACCACTTCTGAAGTTCCCAAGGGGTGTGGTTCGGTTGGCCGGACAGGATCGTCGCGGTGATGGTGTGGGCGTGGGGGGGGCATAAGCGCTAACCTAAGGTGGCGTGGTCTAGTCGGGCACGGGCAGG
>CAYSBP010000300.1:0-4243 GCA_964429255.1 uncultured Planctomycetia bacterium | reverse complement strand
GCGCCGACGGCGGCCAGCGGCCAGAATTTTCCGCCCCAGTCGGGTCCGGCCTTGGACACCAGATCGATGATGAACCCAAGCGCCGGAGCGAAGAGCATCTTCGCAAACGTCTGCGACTGGCTCTCGACCGACAGGATGCTGGTGCCGTGCGTCTCGGGCGAATGGGCATCAAATCGGCTGATGATGAGCGGGCGCCACGTGCTCTGCAGAAGAAAGAGCAGGAAGAACAGAGCGATCACCGGATAGTAGAACTCCAGGATCAGGCAGGGAAGCATGGCCAGATAGACCGCGCTCATGCACCACCACATGACCCGGCTCGCGGCATCGTCTCCGCCACAGCGCTTGCTGAGTTGGTGCGCTTTGCGACTGGACCAGGCGCTGCCGAGGTGAAAACAGCAGTACACCGCCCCGATCAGCAGCACCCCACGCCGGTCGTCGCTTAGCGTCAAGAGGAGCGGAATGCCGAGGACCATGGCTTTCAGCATCGGCTGGATATAGTCCTTCACGACATCGAAGAAGCCCTCGAACCCCATGGATTCGCTCATGAGGCGTCGAAGGCCGGGAACTTTCACGCTGCCGCGAATGGTCTGCCACATGTGAACGAAGACGCGCTTGATGCTGACTTCGCCCTCCGGATGACCGTTGAGTTCCTTGGGATAGGTGCTCAGCGCAATGAACCCGATGGCATAGGGAACCAGTGCGAAGAGGAAGAGCGTGTTGAGGTTGCTGGTGAAGAATGCGATGCACGTGGCAATGGGAATCGACACGGCCGAACCGATCTTCGACCACGAGCGCGTGTAGCCGTAGACCTTGGTCTTCTCTTCCAGTCGGCCGTTCAAGCGCAGCCACGTGAAGATCATGGACTTGTGCGTACCCTCACGGAAGGCCTCGCCGATACCGAAGAAGAAGACGCCGAGAAACAGCCACTCCAGTGGCCCGGATGTGAGGCCAAAGATCAGGAACGCGATCATGTAGGCCAGGTACGAAACCAGCATGCATCGTCTGCGACCGTACAGATCGGCCACCGCTCCGGCCGGAATATTGGTGGCGTTGATGCAGAATTCCCGGAAGCCGATGAGGAACCCTACGGTCGTGAAGGAGTTACCGCTGCCCAGCAGGAAGAGCATCATGTAGGGCTCGAAGTACCGCTGGTTTTTGAGGAACCCATAGAGCGAAAAGCGGAAGATCATGGCGCATCCTGCTTCCCGGAATCCCGGCCATCTCCGTCATGAAACCCTCTCGGAAAGGCAAGGCCTCTACAAGGGCATACACCGGGGGGGGGGGAGATCTTCGGTTTACGCGCTGGCCTTGGCCGGTGTCTGCTTGATCGTGGCGTTCTTCTCCTCCGGAACGCTGCCCGAAAGGGGCTTGCCATGGCGATCGACCTTTAAGACGAAGCGCTTGATGTACCACGATTCGATGAAACCGAAGATCGAACTGGCCGCGAAGTAGAGGACCAGGCCCGCCGGCATGCTGTAGAAGAGGAAGCCGAACATCACCGGCATGAACATCATCATCTTGCGGTTCATTTCCTGCTGGGGGTCGGCGTTCTCAGGTTTGGGTGCGCGCAGGCTCTGGAAGATGCTGAACCCGATGTAGATCACCGGCAGCAGATTGAGCTGGTGAGGCCAGAAGCTGAAGGTGGTCAGACGGTCGGAAAGGGACAGGTCCTGGATCCAGAGGAAACTGGCCTGGCGGATGTCGAAGGCGCGGCTGAAGACGCCGTAGAGCGCGAAGAAGATGGGCATCTGGAAGAACATCGGGAGACAACCCGAGACGGGATTGGCGCCCTCCTTCTTCATCAGGTCCCACTTCTCCATCTCCTTCTTCTGCTTCATTTCGGGCTTGGTCTGTCCGGCGAATTTCTCCTCGATGGCCTTCAGTTTGGGCTGCAGCATCTGCATCTTGTGCATCGAGATGTTCATCTTGCGCTGGAAGGGGTGCAGCGCGAGTTTGATGACCAGGGTCAGCAGGATGACGGCGATGCCGTAGCCGCTGAACGATCCGATGAAGCGGAATATGCCCATCATGAGCCACGAAAGGCGGTCGATGTTGGGCCAGCGCCATCCGAAGATGTCGCAGAATTGCACGGCCAGGTCGAGGTGGACGGGTTGCGGGAGGGCCAGTTCCTTCTCATACTGCGCCAGGCGGTCCTCCTTCATGGGTCCCATGAAGAGGCAGAAACCGTCAGCCAGTTTGCCGGACGCGGCCAGTTCGCGGGTCGGTCCCGAACGGAAGACGACGCTCTGGTTGGGCATCCGGTACCGCTGATCGTTGCCGAGATCCGTGCGGGAGGTCAAGGGCTCGGCGGAGATCTTGACGATCTGGTCGGGATTCCGTGCGACCAACGCGATCATGAAGAAACGGTTGCTGACGGTGGCCCACAGGTTGCCGCCGGTGGCACCCATCATGCGTTTGTCTTCGGCCATCTTGCCCACACTGTCGGCGGTCACGATGACGACGTCCGGGATGTCGGCGCCTTCGCGTCGACCGGCCAGCATGCTCTTGACCAGGATGTAGGCGCTGGTGTTTTGCGTGGGGTCCTCGGCCGGACCGTCCATCAGGATGCCTGCGGCGCCGCGGAGCGAGTACTGGAACTGCCGCGATTCCTCGGTGAGGTTGACGACTTCGACGCTGGTCTCGACATGCCGCGCCGCTTGGCCGATCTTGAAGCGTTTGACGATCTTGCACTGCGGTTTGAAGGGCGCGGCGGTCTGATAGAGCGTCGTGGAATAGGCCACCGTCCAGACGGCTTCTGCGCCCTGGAAACGCTGCGAATTCTCTTCAAGGAACCAGACGCGTTTCTCGAGTCCCTCGAATTCGAGCGTGCCGAAGCGGGCGTAGGGCATGCCGAGGGTGATCTGTTCGGGGTTGATGCGGCCGAGCAGTTCGAGGCCCGGGCGGTTCCCGGCCCGTGCCTTCGCCGTGACGAACTCGTCGGCCAGCCACCCGGAGGAGATGCCCGCGCCGCGGGCGCTGAAGGTCAATTTGAGGAGACTGCTCTCGACCTGGATGTCGGCGGGATCTTTCTCGGGCTCCAGGGTAGGCGGAGCGGTCTTCCCGGGGTCGCCCGCGGGGGGGGGAGGGGGACCATCGCCTGATTTGGCGGAGTCTTTGGCGACGGCGACGAGGCTCGGGTCCGCTTTGAGCTCACCGGTCTTTTCGACCGGTTCGTCCTTTGGCTTGGGCTGTTCCGCCTCGCGCTTCTTCTGCTCGGCTTCCAGTTGCGCCAGTTGCGCCTTCTGGCGCTCAAGGTTGACGCGCTGACTGTCCTCCCAGAGTGTCTTGAAGAGGAGGAAGGAGGCGACGGCGGCGGCCAAGCCAGCGTACTTGACCCAATCGATTTGTTTCTTGGTTCCATTCGACATGGTGTATCACGAGCCTTTGGATCGAGGCGTAACGGACGCGGCAGGACACGCCGGCGCGTCGGCGGCGGGTGGTACAGGGTCGTAACCACCGAGACAGAACGGGTGACAGCGCGCCAGACGGCGGAACGCCAGCACCCAACCCTTGATTGCGCCGTGCGACCGGATCGCCTCGAGGGCGTACACCGAGCACGACGGCTCAAAACGACAATGGCCGCCCATGAAGTAGGCCAATGTCATCTGGTAACCTCGAATGGGTAGTGCGGCGAGCCAGCGCACAGCCTTCTCAAGACCCATCCTCAGCTTCCTTCCGCGCGGGCCGCATCCTTCCGCGCGAACTCCATGGTCATCCGGGCGAACTGCTTGCGCACCGCATCCGTGGCCCACGTGCGCGCGCCCTTCCGCGGAATGAGCACATAGTCGAAGCCCGATGGCAGCTCGGCCTGACTCAGCCGGAACGCCTCGCGCAAGACCCTCTTCAGACGGTTCCGGTGTACGGCCGGGCCATGCTTCCGGCTGACCGAAACGCCCATGCGCGAGAAGGGCAGGTTGTTAGGTCGAAAAAAAACCACGACCGTAGCGCCGTGCCAGACCTTTCGTGCATCGTAGACGAGGCGGAAATCGGACGGATCCCGCAGACGCCGAGAGGGCCGCCATCGCCTGCGCAGGGAAGGTCGATTTACCTCTTCAGACACGTCGGTTCCCTTTCCTGCGTGGGAGGCCATTCTAGAGGGCCGGGGCGTCGAATCAAGCGTACTGTCGTACCTTCCCTATTGCGGGGTGCACGGCCGGTGCTGCGTGAATGCCAGGATACTTGGTGCCATGGACAGCGCGGTCGTATGCGCTGTCCGTGGACTGCAGCCGAGGAGCCACGGATA
>CAYSBP010000299.1:0-4260 GCA_964429255.1 uncultured Planctomycetia bacterium | reverse complement strand
CTGAACAGGCCGTAACGTTCAGCCAGCCTTCCCGGCCTCCGGCGCTACCGGCACCTTGGGTTCTTCAGGCGCGGCCGCTTTCTTCTTTGGTGGCAGGGCATAGAGCACGATTACGCCCCAGCGGATTTCCCAGTGTGCGTTCGCGCGGAGGGCTAATTCGTCCAGCAACTCGCGAACCGAGTACTCTCCCGGCGCCAGCAACTCGGACTGCTCACCCGTCAGCTTGAAGTACGGCGGATCGCCATACGGCGAATCCACCAGCAGGATGGGGCACTCCCCCAGCGTACACAGCCTTTTCAACAACGAACGGGCGTTCAACCCTCGCCCATCCCACTCGACCCTCTTATCCAGACTACGATCCATCCGGTCGAACCACGGACAGACAGGCGGACGTCCATCCTTCTTCCACTGTCCAATCAACTCGATGGCATACGCCAGCGCACTGGGCGAGCCCTGCATGAACAGCCGGCCGCGAAGGACGCGGATGTCGCGCGTCAGGTCCATGCCGGGAAAGAGTTCCAGGTGCGGACGCAACTTGTCGCGGATGCGCTGCTCGATGGCCTTGTCCGCCGGCGCGCCGGCTTCTTCGCCCCACGCGAGCGCGCTCACATCGCAGCCGCCCACGGACAGGTCCAGCACGTCGCGCCGCTTCTGACCCACTCGCAAATGGACCTGCCCGGCATCGCCAACCTCTGGCCACAGCGCCAGGTGCGCCTGCTCCGCCGCGGAAAACCTGGTCCGATCCGCGTACCAACGCAGCGTCAGCCCCATCGGGATGCCCGACAAACGCAGCGAAAGCGGCGACAGCCCGCGTACCGCAAGCGGGTACGGCGGCCCGTCGTAGACCTTCCCCTCGCACCACAAACCGATCGTCACGCACTGCTTCTTCCACGACTGGAAGGCCAACAGCGGCTCGCTGTTGTTAAGGATCGTGTCGACAGGCTTGGACAACTCGTCCACCACCCCGGCAAACCCAAGGCCTGGGTCCGGCGGAGGCCAGACCGCCGACGGCGCGTCCTTGCCAAGCAACTCGATGAGCCGCGCGGCGCGCTCGACACAGCCGACCGGCCCGCGAACGGAAAGCGCGTCCGTACTGCCGTGAAACTCGGTGATCTCCGAGGGGAAGAACGGTTCAAGCCCCTCCGCCACACGCCGCGCATCGTCCCCGCTCAGCCCGAGTTTCTTCCAATCGAAGACATGGCGTTGCCGGCTGAGTTCCTCGATCGTATCCGCGGAACTGACCAGCACACGGTCTCCACGGGGGAGCACCTCCATCCGCGCCCCTTGCGCCAGCCACGTCAGCACCTCGCGCACCGTCGGTGCCTCCGTCCTTCGATCAGGGGCACCGATGATCCTCCGTCTCATCTGCGCGCGCGGATCCAGTTGCAGAGCAATGCCCTGACGCGCCGCAAAACCTTCAGCCGGCTCCAGCGGACGATCCGTGCCGCCCGTTACCTCCGGCCAGCCGTCCTCCAGCCTGCGCTCCAACATGGCGCACAGCGTCCCGTCCACCGGCCACCAACCGTCATACTTGGTAAAGAGCCGCAGCCGCAACTCGGCCGCCGCATCGGCCACCAACGGGTCCTTGTTCCCGGAGTGCTCCTCGATCAACGACAGCAGCGCCGGTCCACGCAGGAGCAGCCGATGCATCGCGTTTTCGCGCACGTCAAAGTCATCGTCGGCCAGCTTGCCAAAGAGACCCCGATACTCCTTCTCCTCGTCCGGAGAAAGCCGCATCCACGCGGCGTGCAACATCACCACCGGATCCGGCGGCGGCTCGCCCCCCCATGAACACAGTGTCCATGTCGGCAGAAGAAACAGCACAGGAATGCGCAGCCAGGTCATGAATCATCTCCCCACGCCATTATCTGTTTCTTGGCTGGGAAATGAAAATTCTTTTGGACCGCCAAGGCAATATAACAACGGCTGGCGGTCGATCCTGCCCGACAGGGCTACAAGCAGGAACGGCCATTGATCGCAGCTCCTATGCGCATGGCCTGGAGGTACCCATCCGGGGTCTGTTTTCCATGGAAAATCGCGAAGCGCATCGTTACATGGCGCGTCTCAGGATAGTAGAAGGAACACCCACTCAAGGAGCCTGCCCATGACCCGAACGGTCTGGTTCGTCGCACTATCGCTTCTCCTCTCGTTCGCGGCGCGCGCCGCGGAAGCGCCTCCGGCGGCCGAAAAGGACGACGCTGCCGCGCTCGAATCCAAGGTTCAGGCGGTCACGGTCTATGCCGACCGGGCACGCGTGACGCGGGTGGCCAAGGCCAAAGCACCGGCGGGCGCCGCGCGCCTCGCCTTCCGGAAACTTCCCGGCTGGATCGACGACGGTTCGGTCCGCGTAAACATCCTGCCGGCGGGCGCCGCGGAACTGGTGGACGTGCAGGTCAAACGAACCTTCCTCTCCAAACCCAGTGACGAGGAATTCCAGAAGGCCGAACGGGCGGTGCGCGAGATCTCCGATTTGATAGGTACGCTGGACGACGAAGAGAAAATCCTGGACGCACAGGCCCGGCAGGTCGATTCCATTCGCGCATTCTCAATGGACAAACTGCCCAAAGATGCCGTACTCCGTGAGATCAAGGTCGACACCTACGGCGAAGTGGTGAACTTCGTAACGGAAGCCTTACGGAAGAACGCGCAGGCCAGGCGTGAACTGGGCATGAAACGTCGCGACCTGCAGCCTGAACTGGCCGCGCGCCAGTCACGCGTGGAAGAACTCCGCGCTCGCGCGCAACTCGAGCAGCGCGAGGTGATCGTCTTCCTCCAGGCGCCTGCCATGGCCGACCTGACCCTCCAGGTCGATTACATGGTTCCCGGAGCGACATGGGAACCCGTTCATGAATTGCGCGCCGGTTTGGACGCCCAAAAGGTCACGCTCGCTTCACTGGCCACCGTCACGCAAACCACGGGCGAAGACTGGGAAGGCGCCGCACTGACGCTGTCCACGCAACGTCCCGGGCAGACGCTGCAAGTGCCGGAGTTGAAGGCCCTGCTGGTTGGGGCCGGACGGACGCTGCCGCGCGATCTGGGCCGCGATACGGATTCGTTTGCACTGGCCACCAGGAACTTTCGGGCGCAGACGTCGAGCTACAACCGATTGAATAACCCCATCGAACAGCAGGCCGAGTTCACCCAGAACTGGCAGGAAGTCCAAGCCACCCAAGGGCGGGTTGAGCAGGTCTTCAAGGCCGTACAACAGCGTGGTACTACGGCGCACTTCACGGCCACGGGCACACAGTCGGTGCGAACGGATGGTCGACCTGTCCGTGTTCCGATCGGCAAAGTGGAACTCGATGCCGAACACCGCCTGCTCGCCGCGCCGGAGATCTCGCTCAACGTCGCTCGCGTCATCGACCTGACGAACACGGGCACGCAACCGCTGCTCCCTGGCAAGGTCGGGCTCTTCCTGGAAGGCGCCTTCCTGGGCACCACTGAACTCGATTTCGTTTCGGCGGGCGAAGGCTTCGCGCTCTTCCTGGGCGTGGAGGACCGTCTAAAGGTGTCGCGAGATCTGGACCGCAAGCGGAGTTCTTTGGAACGAGGCAGCAAACGCACACGCGGCATGGCCTCGTATGTGGTCACCGCCGAGAGCGTCAGTGACCGCTCCATTACGTTGCAGATCGTCGATCGGGTACCGGTAAGCGAATCCACGGACGTCAAGGTCACCAACCTGCGCATTACGCCCGAGTGCCGACCCGACGCGCAGGGACTGGTCCGATGGGAAGTAACTCTGGCACCCAAGGAGAAGCGTGAACTGCAGATTGAATACACCGTGGAGTATCCGACCGAATGGGCGAACACCATCAGCGAACAGTACAAAGCCGGCAAGAAGAGCGAGGTCATACTCGAGGATCAGATTTTCGAATTCGAGAAAAAATTCTGAGGAACCGCTCGACCGCTCCTCGTCGGGCTTCTGCGTCTCCTTGTGCCGCGCGGTCCATCAACACCAAACATTGCGGTAATGCTCACAATACAAAGGAAATCAATCGCAAGTTCAGGCCATATCTGCGGTCCTTCCCACCAGAATTCGAATGTTCCGCACGGGAAATGAATCACGAAAACCAGAGGTGCACGTCGCTGAATGCAGGAGACGTGGTGCCATGGATACGCACCCAGCTTGTGGAGCAGAGAATGCATGGCCTACGTGCGTATCCGTGGCGGGATCCCAAATCCAGACAGTGCACGGACACCGCATGCATGGATACGCACCCAGCTTGTGGAGCAGAGAATGCATGGCCTACGTGCGTATCC
>CAYSBP010000298.1:0-4271 GCA_964429255.1 uncultured Planctomycetia bacterium | reverse complement strand
GCTAGGATCGTGTCTTTCGCCAGGCCAGCAGCGCGGGCAGCACGATCAGCGCGCCGAAGAGCGCGCCGGCATAGCCCAGGATCGCCGTCCAGCCAAAGGAGATCAGTCCCGTGTTGCTGCCCCAGATCATCGAACCGAACCCGGCCAGCGTCGTCAACCCGCAGAGCAGCACACTCTGTCCCGAATGCCGTAGCACCTCGCCCACTTCCGGCGCACGCGGCGACGTGGCGTCGAAGACCAGGTAAATGCCATAATCGATTCCCGATCCCAGCAGGATCGGGAAGATCATCAGATTGACGTAGTTGAGCGCAAAATCCCAACCCATCCGATGTGCCAGCGCCACGCCGCCCAGCACGAAGAGGTATGCGAAGAGCAGCGGCAACGAGGCCAGCAGCGCCCGATGGATCGACCGGAAGGCCAGTAACATCGAAAGCACCACCAGGACCAGCACGGCCAACGAAATCCATTCCATGCTTAGAATCAGGCTATTCTTCAGTTCGAACCCCACCATCTGCGCGGACGTGGCCCGTACCGTCGAGCCGGGCAGCGGGTCGCTCTCGATGCGCTCCGCCAGATCCACGTACCAGGCTTCGCCGAAATCGAGTTTGGGCCGGTAATAGCTGACCAACCGCACGCGCAGCCGGCTGTCGACGTGGTCCATCCGGGCAAACGTCGCGGCCAGCGGACCGATCGGACTATCCAGTATCTCGCCCAGCGAAAGGCGTTTGGCCTTCTGGACGCGCTGCGCGAATTCGTCGAAGCGCTGGAGGAAATCGCCGAACGCGAGCCGGGCCCGCCCTCCGAATTCGGTTTCGGCGGCCGCCAGGAAGCGGGCGCGACAGGCCTCAAAATCGAACGCGCGCAGCAGATCGAGCGTCTCTTCCTGTTTCCGGACCGACGGGATCATCTGCAACAGGCCGCCACCGGGAGAGAGTTCGCCGTTCTGAAGTTTCGACGCCAGCCGTTCTCGGATCCGTTCCGCGGCGGCAAAGGCCTGGTCCTCCGTCTCCGCTTCCACGACCACCCGGACATCGCTGAAGCCCTGGCCGAAACGCTGGGTGATTCGCTGACGAAGCGGGATGGCCAGCACGCGCAGCGAGCGGATATTGCCCAACTCCGCATCGAAACGTACGCCGAGCAATTCCTCCTCGCCAGCCTTCATCGCCGGTGCCGACTGGATCAACCAAACCGAAGCAAGGACGAACAGCACGCCACCCAGGACCGCCACCCGCCGGAAGAGCCTCACCTGCAAGAGGTTCGACAGACCTCCGATACATCCGTGCACGCTGGTGGCCAGGAGGCCCAGTCCTGCGCCGATCACCGCGCCCGGCCCATCACCGAAGAGAAGCCCCGCCGCCGCGCAGACCAGTACCGGCAGCAGTACGCGGCGCAGGACTTCGATACGGCCCGCCACCCGTGCCACCGCCGCGCCGGCCACCAACCCCGCGGCGGCCGAGGGCAGCGCGCCCCGCCAGTCTTCCTGCACGCCGCCGTACTGCAGGCCCAGACCGGCGCAGAAGAGCGCAAGCAGCGCTTGCAGCGCCAGATCCCGGCGCGACTCGGCCTTCACTCCCTGTGTTGCACCGCACAACAACAGCGCGGGAAAAAAAGTCAGCATCAGCACCGCCGCGAAGACCAGTCCCCAACAGGCCAGCAGACCCAGTTCCGCCAGTCCCCGGAAGTGCGTCGTCGCGATCCCGCCGAAGGCCACCACCGTGGTTAGACTGGCGGTCAGGACGCCCGGTCCACAACGCGCCAGGGCTTCGCGCGCCGCAGCCGCTGGATCGTACCCCTGGCTCCGCAGTGTGTGAAAGGCACCGTGAATGTGAATCCCGTAGTCGACGCCCATCCCCAGGAGAATGCAGGTGAAACCCGCGCCCAGTACGCCGATCTTGCCGTTGACCAGCGCCACGAGGGCCAGCGTCAGCAGGACCGCAACGCCCATGGTCGCGGCAATCTGCCAGACCAGTCGCAGGCTGTGGAACGCGATCAGAAAAACCAGCAGGACCGCGACGGCCGAGGTGGCCGTGGTGTTGAGCACATCCCATCGCATGCTCGCCTCGTTCTCCACGGCGATGGCGTGCATACCGGTGAAGCCGACACGCAGCCGCGGTTCGGATTGCTCGTGCGGAGCCAGTCGCCCGAAGCGGTCACCTTTCAGTGACGTGCTGAGCAGCAGGGCCTCCGGCGTCTTCCGGAAGTTTTCGATCGCCCGGTTTTCCGCCTGCTGACAGGCCGCCATCAGCGCACGGCAGAACGGCAGGTCCTGTCCGCTGCGCACGGGGCGCGCCAGCAGGATCAGTGTCGTGCCATCCGACGAGAGGAAGAAGCCCTCGTCATTGGCCAGCCCCATGTTTTTGCGGTGTACGCTCAAGCGACGCTGCAACGCCTCTTCGGCCAGTCCGGCCAGATTCAGCGGGTCGGCCAGCAGACGGCGTCGTTCGGGGGAGAAGGCCGGATCCAGTGCCGCGTACTGCAGGCGAACGTCCTTCAGCCGCTGGGTCAACCGTTCCGGCTCGAAGAGCGTACGCATCCCCTCGACATCGGTCTTATCGAGGACCGCCTGCGGATGCTCCTTGACGATCGCCTCCAGCGCCCCGCGGAAATTCTCGCCGGCCCGGCACTCGACCTGCTGCAGCCAGCGGCCCACCGGCAGGCCCTTCTCCAGGTCCCCCGGCGATCCGGTAACGGCGCTCAGCTCTTTCACCAGCAGCTCGCCGAACGAACAGAGCGCCTTGCGGGCTTCGGGTCGAAGGGCCTCTTCCGTTGGGATGTAGATTACCGAGGCCAGGATGTCGCCGCCGAACTCGCTGTTCAGTTCACGCAACGTTCGAAAGCGGACCAGCCGGTCAGAAACCTGATTGGAGATGTCCGCGTCCAGATGCCGGATGGCATACCAGGCGCCGGGGATTGAGATCGCTGCAAGCAGGAGGCTGCCACAGACCACGAGCGTCCGGTGCCGGACGACCCAGGCACCCCAACGCCCCATGAGAGAAGGCAACAGTTCAGGCAAGGCCGACTCGTTAGCTCAACGTTCAGGGTTGCTGAAACCGAAACGGTTTACCACGGATTTCTGCCACTACGAAGTACTTCGCCGAGGTCTTCCATGCGGCCGTCTTCCGGTACCGTGATATCGAAGTGCTTCGACTCCACGGGCGTGTTGACGTTCATTTCCTCGATATCCATCTGCATCGAGCGCGCGCCTTCGGCGCCCACCAGCGTCAGGCGGCCCGGATAGGGCACGCTCGCGGCCGGTTCCGGCGCCTCGCCGGCGCGCGGTCCCGGGAACCGGTAGTCGTTGTAAACCACCGTGCCGATCGGATGGCCCTTCTGGTCGAAGACCTTCATCTCCTCCGCCACCGGGTCCTCCAACGAAATTACCAACTGACGGACTTTTCGGCGGACCAAGGAAGGTCGCTCCATCACGCTGACCACTTCATAGCCCTCCTCGACCTTCACGCGGCGCTCGACCGCATGGTCCGTCCAAGCA
The DNA here is from genome assembly GCA_964429255.1 of uncultured Planctomycetia bacterium. GTDB lineage: Bacteria > Planctomycetota > SZUA-567 > H5-PLA8 > H5-PLA8 > CAYSBP01. The sequence continues at coordinate 781 of CAYSBP010000298.1, read as the reverse complement.
CGCGGGAAGAAAAGGTCATGCACATTGCCGACCTGCACCAACAAAGCCAGTTCGTTGCCGCTGGTCTTGCCCACGTCGCTTCGCGCGCCGCGGTAGTACTTGCCCTTCAACGGCAGCGCCAAGTCCACCCGGTCGCCAAACATAGACAGATCCAGCAGGAGCTTTTCCTGATACTTCACCCGCATCCTCATGTTGCCCTGTCGGTCGCCCAAGTAAGCGCCCCAGAGCGTCTGCTGCTTCCCGGTCACTTCGTCCTTGAGCACAATGTTCAGGCGCGCGACAACCGTGTTGACCGCGTTGCGCCGCTGATCCATCTCTTCCATCACCTTGGCAATGGGCGCACGACGGAGCGGCTCAGGTCTGGGATCGGGCAGACGGGCATACCGCGCGATTTGACAGCCGCTTACGAGCAGCAGGGCCGCGCTCAGTAGGGCCAGCTTCCCGCAGGCGCAGGTGTATGTCAGCCGTTTTTCGGACATGTTTGCATACTTTACCAAGAGGCTCCCCACTTGGCAAGCCTTCAGTTAGACCGATTCGCATCCGTCGAAAGACGAGTGCACAATGTGTCTAATGCTCCTTCACCAGCAGTTATGCATGCTCGAACACTGGACTTCATTTGCATCGTCCAGTCTGGACGGAGGTTACAGGCAAACCTTCAGGAATTGCGGCCAACCCGGGCATCCGCCAACGGGCATCCCTGTCGGACTCCTTGCACGAGCCGGCCTTACTCATGAAAAGTAGTGGCGACACTCACGGAGCCATGCCGATGAAGCAGTCTGCC
>CAYSBP010000297.1:0-4276 GCA_964429255.1 uncultured Planctomycetia bacterium | reverse complement strand
GTGCCCCTGCCCGTGCCCCTGCCCGTGCCCGACTAGACCACGCCACCTTAGGTTAACGCTTATGCCCCCCAACCCCCTCCGGCACGGGAGTCATTCAGGGTTTCATCGAAGATATGGGTCGTGAGACGCTTCGAAGAGGGAAACTGAACGCCTGCGTGCCGACGAAACCGGTCACGCACCCGACAGGAAGAACCGGAACCGGTCGACAGGATATGCAGGATGGGCAGAGGGTGACGAATCGACTATCCGCGGTTGCTGTCGTTTGCCGCGGGACCGCACGGGAAGTAAGCTTCGCGGCATGGCGAAGGCGCGCTACAAGTATTTCGACCCCAAGGCCATGGCGCGACTGGGCAAGATCTCTCTGGTCGCTCGTAGCGTGGTCGAAGGATTCATGAGTGGCCTGCACAAGAGTCCTTTCAAGGGCTTCTCCGTCGAATTCGCCGAACACCGCCCTTACGCCCCCGGCGATCCGCTCAAGCACATCGACTGGCGCTGCTACGCGCGCACCGAACGGTTGAACGTCAAGGAGTTCGAAGACGAGACGAATGTCCGCTGCTACGTGCTGCTCGACGCCAGCAACTCAATGAGCTACCGCGGTGAAGGCACCAAACTGACCAAACTCGAGTACGCCTGCTTCCTGGCCGCTTCGTTCGCTTACCTCATGATCCACCAGCAGGACCCGGCCGGGTTGGTCGTCTTCGACCAGAAGATCCGCCGGTACATCGCGCCACGCGGCAGTCCCGAACATCTGCGCGTCCTCCTGGAGGCGCTCGAGCAGGTGAAGGCCGGCGAGAAGTCCCAGATGTCTCAGCCATTCCACGAGTTGGCCGAGACCATCAAGAAGCGTGCACTGATCGTGATCCTTTCGGATCTTTACGACGATGAAGTCGAGGTCCTGCGTGCCCTGCGCCACTTCCGGCACCGTAAGCACGAAGTGCTGCTCTTCCACTTGCTCGACCCCATGGAGATCGGCTTCCCCTTCCGCCGGCTTTCTGATTTCAAGGACCTTGAAACCGGCGAACGAATACAGGTGGACCCGAAGTTCGTGCGCGAAGAGTATCTGCAGCAGCTTGAGGAGTTCTGCGGGAAGTTCCGCAGCGCCTGCAACGAGTCCGGCGCGGACTACTGCCGGATCAACACCGGCGTACCGGTCGACGAGTCGCTGGGCCGCTACTTGGCGATGCGGGCGCGCGTGTAGAAGGACTTCGTGTTCTTCGTGTCTTTGTGGTTGCTGTTCGTCGTTGGGTCCGGGAATGGGAACCGTGTGGGTTTTTCTGACGCATTTTTTCGTTAACCCGGTGTTTCTGGCGGGCCTTGCGGCCGCCTCGATCCCGGTCATCCTCCACCTGCGCTACCGGCGAACGGCGGTCGAAATCGACTTCCCTTCTCTCAAATTGCTCCGGCTCTCCACCAAACGCGTTGCGCGGCGCAAGAAGGTCGAGGAGTTGCTGCTGCTGATCGTCCGCACCCTGCTGCTCGCGCTGTTGGCGCTGGCACTGGCCAAACCGTTCCTTAAAGCCACCGGATTTCTGGCTTCGCGATCGAACACCGCCGTGGCGATCGTCCTGGATAACTCGGGCTCCATGGCCACCCGCGTCGGCGGGCAGAAGCGGCTGGACCTTGCTCGAGCCCGTGCCGAGAGCGTCGTTGCCGGATTGACGCCCGGCGGTGCGGTGAAGTGCGGCGTCTTCCTCTCCACAGATGCGGACGACCAGGAACCCGGGCAAACGCTCACGCATCGCCTCGAGGACGTCCGCACCGCGCTGGCCAAGGCCGAACCGTCCCTCCGCCAAGCATCGCTGTCCGGCGCCGTCGATCGAGCCCTCGACGCGCTGGCCGCCTCCGGCGACCCGCACTGCGAACTTTACCTGATCACTGATATGCAGGCCTACGGATTGCGAGAGGTCGTCGATCAGTTGCGCAAGCGGGACCGTTCGCAGTACCTCTACGCGGCACTCGTCCCGGTGGAGACCGGTCAACCCAAGGACCTGGCCGTAACAGACGTGACGTATTCCGGGCGCGGACTGCTGGTGCACACGCCGCTGACCGTCGAGGCTACGGTAAGAAACCAGGGCGACCACGCCTGCGAAGAGAACGCGGATCTCTACGTGGATGGTTCGCGTGCGGCGTCGCGCATGGTCAGCGTAGGCGGCCGCGCTTCCGCGACGGTCTCCTTCCCCGTATCGTTCGAGAGCGCAGGGATCAAGGTCGCGGCCATCGAAGTCAGGGACGACGACAATCCCACCAATGACCGCCGCGTGCTGGCGTTGCCGATCGAAGAGGCGCTGCGCGTCCTGGTCATCGAAGGTGCTGGAAGTACCATGGAGTTTCAGCATGCGTCCTACTACATCGTGCGTGCGCTCGATCCATTCGGCGGAGAGGAAGGCACGGTCACTTCGGGGATCCGCCCGCTCAAGATGCCCGAGCAAGCGCTTCTCACAGAGGACCTCGCGAAGTACCGCTGCATCTTCCTCCTGAATCCCGGCGCGCTGAGCCTGGAAGCCCTGAAGCGGCTGAAGACCTACGTTCGCGAGGGCGGCGGGCTGGTTGTTTTCCCAGGTCAGGCCACCGACGGCCCGCGCCTGACCGCCGATCTGGGGCTCGGCGTGGCGACGGAACAGGCCGCAGAAGGCCTCTTGCCGGCCCGAATCGGTACGCGCTTCGGAAAACCGTCGAGTGAACGGGTGCCCACGGAGGAGGAGAAACCGGAAGCACGCGTCGTGGATATCGCGTTCTCGCACCCGGTGCTGGCGCCCTTCAAGGGCCTCGACCGGATGCTCTTCACGGCCATCGAGGTGAACACCGGATTCGAACTTGCCGTTCCCGCCGGTGGGTCGGCTGAGACGCTGCTGATGCTTGACGGACAGCGGCCTTTCCTGGTGGGCGGTCCTGTGGGCGCAGGCGAAGTCTTCCTCTTCGCCTCGGCCCCCACGCCGGACTGGACGAACCTTCCGGTACGGTCCGGTTCGGTCTTCCTGCCGATGATGCACACGCTCTGTCATTACCTGGCGGGGAGGCGCACACCGCGCGGTTCGCTGATCGTCGGCCATGCCATCCTGGCCCCTGCGGCTCCGCAGGAACGCAAGGGTCTCCTGGTGGCGCCGGACAACCAGGAGCAGCCCCTCGTGGCAACCGCTGGCGCGCCGCTGGTCGCCGACCTGGGCCGCACAGGCGTATGGCGTTCCGTCCTGGGCCCGCGCCCCGAGGATACCCAAGCCTACTCGGTCAACTTCGACGCCAAAGAGGCCGACGCCGAACAACTCGCCTTTGGGGAGGTGAGCGAGGCGTTGCAGATCGTGGCCGTCGAGGTGCTGATTGCCGAAGATATCGAAGCGCTAAAATCGGTTCTCCGGCGGATACGGGAAGGCGTGCCGCTCTGGAACTTCTTCCTCGTGCTGGTGCTGATCCTGGCCGTCGTCGAAGTCTACTTAGCCAACCGCGTTAAGACGGTAGCGGCGTTCGGCACGTATGCCGATGTTGGCGCGCTACTGGCCCCCGTCGAGGCACCGGTGCCAACTGAAAAGGTCTCTAAGCCTGCTTAATGTAGTGCGCCACGAAGGTGCACAGGACCAGCGGATGCGAGATTCCATATCCACGACAGACCAAGCGGATCCCAATACCGGAGCCATGGACACGCACCTTAAACATCGAGCCGAAAATGCAGGGTCCTCTGTGCGTATCCATGGCTCTTTGGCTTGCGGCTCCAGCCCACTACGGACAGCGGATAAGGATCCGCTGTCCACCAGACTGAACGTCTTACGCTATCCGTTGCAACCGCCACACGATCCGCACCCGCTCTTGGAACCGGTCTTCTGGTCGGCGGGTACAGCAGTCTTCTCACCGGATTCCTTCCATCCAGATAGGCCGGACGAGAAGTGCTTCACGTTCGTGTAGCCCAACCCGGTGGCGGCTTCGGCACCGGCCTTGTAAGCGCCACACTTGGGGCCACCACAATAGGATACGATCAAAGCGTTCTTGTCCGCGGGCAACTTCCCGGCCAGACTCTCCTTGGTCGCGCTGAAGTCCAACGCTCCGGGGATGTGTCCTTTCGCGTAACTTTCCGAGCCGTTGCAGTCCAACAGGGTTACCCCATTGGACGCAATGGCCGCCTTCAGGTCTGCGTGCGAAATGTCCGGGTACCCTTTGTCCTCCGAGGCACCGGCAGACGAAAAAGCAAGCCCCACCAACGCCAACGCCAGAAAAGCCATGCATTTCATTTTCTGTCCTCCTTCGAAGATCCTTGACCGGGTGACTGCTTCAGGCAGCCTTGTCTCAT
>CAYSBP010000296.1:0-4288 GCA_964429255.1 uncultured Planctomycetia bacterium | reverse complement strand
GTTTCGGTAGCGTCGCACCGTCGACGGGTGTTGGTGCCATGGATACGCAGTGCGCCGATCATTCTGAGTTCTGAAATGGGTGTGCGTATCCGTGAACTGAGATCCCATTTTGGAGCACGGACACCGCAAACAGCCGCGGTGTCCATGGCATCAGGGATTAGGGATTCATTTTGGGCACCACGTTGGTCCCATCGAATACACATTCCAACCGGTTGAGCGCGTCGAAACCGAAGCCGGTCGCGTATCCGCGCGGCGCGAGCGTATGCGTCCGGTCGCCCACGGCATCGTAACTGAAGTACATGGCTGCACCTACGGGGTCCGTCTACTGACGATTCTTCGCAAAAAGGGACTTGTCAGCGCCGGGTCCGCGCGACAATCGAGATGTCGTGGGCAGGAGATTGCCGTACGGACTACGGGCGGAAGGGGCATCCCGGGTCTCGCGTTCCAGGGGTTCCGTCCGCCACACGGCGCACTCCACTCCTGGCTACACGATTCAGGACTTTCAGGCCTGGCAATTGGGATTCCATGCCGCAAGAATGGTGGCCAACAGTGAAAGGCCGAACACCACTGCGTGGCACCAGGGAACCAGGGCGAAAGGAACGGACATGGCGGTCGATAAGAAGCGGCTGACCGACTACTCCTCATGTGCGGGGTGAGCGGCCAAGCTATCCATGAAGGATCTCGCGCAGGTTCTGCGCGGACTGCCCGCTCTTCAGGATGATCGTCTGCTCGTCGGGTTCGCGACCTTTGGCGATGCGGGCGTGTTCCGCATTGCACCGGACATGGCGCTGGTGCAGACGGTGGACTTTTTCCCCCCGCTGGTCGATGACCCCGTACGTTACGGACAGATTGCCGCGGCGAATTCGCTCAGCGATGTGTATGCGATGGGCGGCACGCCGTTGACGGCGCTGGGGTTGGTCTGTTTCCCCGTGGGCCTGTTGGAACTCGATGTGCTCCACCAGATCATGGCCGGCATGGCCGAGAAAGTGGCGGAAGCCGGAGCCGTAATCGTCGGCGGGCATTCCGTGCGCGACGTCGAACTGAAGGTGGGGCTGGCCGTCACCGGCACCGTCCATCCCGATCGTATCGTTTCGAATGCCGGCGCGAAGCCCGGCGACGTGTTGTTCCTCACCAAGCCGCTGGGGATGGGGCCGATCTCCGTGGCGGCCAAGCAGCACAAACTTTCCGACGAGGTGATGGAACGGGCCGGCGCGCAGATGGCCACGCTCAACCGCGCTGCGGCCGATGCCATGCAGAAGGTCGGCATCGGTCCCGATGGTGTCCACGCGGCGACGGATGTGACGGGCTATGGTCTGGTGGGACACGCCCGGAACATCGCGGAAGCGAGCCAGGTGACGCTGGTCTTCCACGTCGCCGACGTACCGGTCTTCGAAGGCGCCGAAGCGCTGGCCAGAGAGGGCGTCAACACCGGTGCCGTGAAGGCCAACGAGGCGCTCTTCCAAGGACGTATCGAAGTGGGTGCGGGGATCTCTGAAGGGCGTCGCCGCATCTGCTATGATGCCGAGACCTCAGGTGGTCTGCTGATCGCAGTGGCGGCCGCGGCCGCCGATCGCCTGGAGTCGGAGCTGCGGGCGGGTGGCATTCAGGGCTTCGCGCGGGTCGGTTATGTGGAGCCGCGCGGATCCGTCCTCCTGCGGCTGCTCTGGAAGTAACCAGACCACCCCCAACACCTTACGCTTAATGGCCTGGCTTTTTCGGACGGCGCCCTGCATGGTTTGAGACGATACCGGGACATTTATCTGCTTCACACGCCCCACTCCGCATAGTGACGACGAAGCGAATGACCCATATACAGGCAGATGTCCCACAGGTCCGCCACGGGCTGGCGCGTGTAGGGCAGTACCGTCTGATAATTAGGCGGACCGAACTCGGGCGTGAACGTGAAGACCTCCGCGCCCGCCCGTTTCCGAGCCTTCGCGATGGCCTCCCACCAACCCATGTGTCGCTCCACAAACCCCTGCCACTCCGGCGCGCGGGGGTCGCTGACCTGCGGCCCCTCCTCGAATCCGACGCGCCCGTGCACGTGCCGTGCGCGTTCGATGCACACCTCCAGGTCGGCCGCATCCCGCTTCAGGTCTGATTCGCAAACGCACACGAAATGGCTGAAGTCGGCGGCCAGAAAAAGCCCCGGGTACTCGCGCAATCGCGCGGCCGTCGTCCATGGCGTAAAGAGAATGCGCCCGCGATGGGTCTCATGGTTCAGCGGCACGCAACCCTTCCGCTCCACCTCCATCGCTCCCTCGAAGTAGGCCCGCTGCTCCGCTTCCGCCCAACGGTCCTGCCCGCTGTGTACGGTCAGGGACAACGGTTCGAACGTCTTCGCCGCCTCCACCTGGACCTGCAGCGATCGCAGATGCGCCTGCGGCGTATCCCCATCGGTAAAGGCCATCGCAACGTATGCCAACCGGTATTGATGAAGCAGCCGCCGGAACGCATCGGCCCGCTCAACGCCCGGCACCCCGGTCTCGATTCCGTCGTAGCCGGCCTCCGCGATCCGTCGAATCTGATCCTCCAGGGATCCGCCCATACCCCAGAGAGCCTTGAAGACCAGCAGTTTCATACATGCCTCCTGTTCAGGTGAACCGCCCATACATGTCCAACGCGCAAGGCGACATTCCAATCGTTCGGCGTGTAGGGGTGAACCACCACTGCCATGCGAGGCCACTGCGCCCGCTCGCAACACTACCGCCATGAGATAATCGAATGTCCCGCCAGTGGAGCCCCTCGTCCATCTGCACAGGGTCAGTGTTTGGCGACGGCTTTGTCCCAGTAGCCTTTGGCGCGGGGTTTGATCTCGTCGTCGTTGATTTTCACCAGCGGGTGGTAAGCCGGGTGTCCGCTGGGTTGCTTGTAGGGATCGTTGCGTTTGGTGTTGTAGGAACCGATGAGGGTCCAACGGGGAAACTCAGAGCGGTTCTGGTCGGACCGGTGGAGCGTGTTGCCGTGGAAGAACAAGGCATCACCCGGATTCATCTCGGCGTATACCAACTCGTGCCGCTGAGCGATCGCCTCAGCGTTCAGTGTGCCTGTTGGATGCATATCGTGTACGAATCCTTTCGCTCGCCTAACGGGTCAGGGCCTGTTGCGTTAATCGCGCTCAAACATCACGGGATTCCGCGGACTGTTGATGATCTGGCCTATCTGCGCACCGGGGCACCATTGCTCCCAATCGGCCTGCTGACTGCTGTTCGCCGGCGGCGCCAGGCACATGTCGATGTCCATGTAGATCATGGTCATCACGCGGCGCGGCAGCCCGGTGGTGTTGGGGCCGGCACGATGGAAGGTCCAGCCGTAATGAAAACTCACCTCGCCCAGCGCAAAGGGCTCTTCGAAGTAGGGGAAATTCTTCTCGGTCAATGCGGTCTGAATCAACCGTTCGCTTTCATCGCTGATGGCGAGATCCCGCCCGAACGTGAACGTGTGGCTGCGGGCGGCGAACGCAAGGGCGCCCATGGCCAGAGGGGTTTCCTGCAGCGGGACCCAGGCGGTCACACACTGAGCGGTCTTCAGCGGCCAGTAGAACTGGTCGGCATGCCACGGCGTGTGGCCGCCGCTGGCTTCTTTGTACAGCGCCTGATCATGGTACATCCGTACCCCGCGCGTGCCCAACAACTCACTCGCGATCCGCGCCAGGCGTTTCCCAAACACGAACTCGCGGACGGCGTTGTCCCTCTCCCAGATGTTCATAACCTGCAGGAACGCCTTGTCGTAGGTGGAGCGCTTCTCCAGAGGGAGGTGCATGGTATTGACGACACTGGAAAGCAGTCCGAGTATACAAGTTCCGACGATGGTCAGCGATGAGCAGCGGAAGTTCTTTGTGGATGAGGGCTATCTCGTGATGCACGGGCTTATCCGTCCTGACGAGATCCAGGAGTTGATTGCCGACACGGTCAAGGTGGCCCGCGGAGGGTACCCCAACGAGTCGATCAAGCCGGCGCCGGAGGAGATGCCGGACGAGCAGATCCTGAAGGAGATTCTGTGCATCCACCAGCCCCACCATATCAGTCCGGTGATGGAGAAATATGTCAAACATCCCAAAATTGCGGGCGTGTTGAGCCAGATCTGCGCGGCGCATCTGCCGTGGTGGGATGGCAGTGTGAAGTGCATGCAGTCGATGCTCTTCGTGAAGCCGCCCGGATTCCAGGGCCAGGCGTGGCACCAGGACGAGGTGTACATTCCGACACGGGACCGGTCTCTACTGGGTGCATGGATTGCGATGGATAACGCCACGACCGAGAACGGCTGCCTGTGGATCATTCCGGGATCT
>CAYSBP010000295.1:0-4291 GCA_964429255.1 uncultured Planctomycetia bacterium | reverse complement strand
CGGGCTAGACGGCCTTCATGCAGCTCATCACGCGCTCGGCCACGCGTAGCGCACGAAGACCTGCGGGGCCATCCACGAGCGGTTTGCGCTTCTCGCGGATGCAGGCAAGGAAGTCAGCCTGTTCTACCTGCAACGAAGGCGTCTTGTCGCCCTTCAATACCACCCGCTTGATCAGCTTATCCATCTGGAAGGTCAACGCCGCCACGCCCAGCGCCGCCAGGTTCAGCTTCGACGGATCGATCTCGCCGTTCTTGAGCGCCTCGGACTTCTCGATGAAAACGCCCTCGTTGCCCAGCAGATCGAGGGAGAAATAGCCGCTGTCCTGGAAGATGCGGATCTTGCGCTCCCTCTTCAACGAGACGCGCGAAGCCGTCACGTTGGCGATGCAGCCCGATGGGAACTCCAGTCGCGCGTTGGCCACATCCTCGGATGGCGAGAAGACCGGCGTGCCTGCCGCCCGGACTTCAACCGGTTCTTCGCCCGCCAGCGCCACGATCAGGTCGATGTCGTGGATCATCAGATCCAGCGTGACGCCGACGTCCGTCGAACGGAACGGATAGGGTGAGATGCGGGTGGCCTCGATGAACCGGGGGCGCCCGAAGTACTGGGCCGCCGCGCGAACCACCGCGTTGAATCGCTCGACCTGGCCGATCTGCAGCGTAACAGCGGCCTTTTCGGCTTCGCGGCAGAGTTCTTCGGCCTGGGCCACCGTTTTGGCGATCGGTTTCTCGATCAGACAATGCACGCCGCGTTGAAGGAAGAAGATGCCCACATCGCGATGCATCGTCGTGGGCACCACCACCGAGACCGCGTCGACCTTGCCTTCCAGTTCACGATAATCGCGGAAGAAGGGAACCTTCAGGCCCTTGGCGAGTTTCTCCGCATCGTCGGTGACGTCGCAGAGTGCCGTGAGTTCAAAGCCGGCGTCCTTCTTCTTGGCCAGTTGGGTGTAGTTGTCCGCGTGGTAACGCCCCAGTACCCCCAGGCCGATAACGCCGACGCGCAGACTCATCCGCTCTTTCCTGACTGCAGCAATCGGGTGAGCACCATCAGCTGCCCGAAGTGATAGGGCCCGTGCGTCACTTGATGGGCGATGGCGTGCGCCGACGTCGGGAACCAGCGACGCTGGGTGGTCGTCGGTCGGTGCAGTTCGTGGGCGTTCACCCCCGCCAGGACCCTCTGCACCTCGGCATGCACACGTGTGAACTCGGCCCGCACCTCCTGGAACGCGGGGTACTGGTCCTCAGGTACCTTCTCACTCGCAAAATCGAAAAGCTGATCCCAGTCCTTGCGGCGGAACGAACGGCCCGATGGGATCTCGACGATGAAGTAGTCTTCGGCCCAGGTCATGTGGCCGGTCAGCCAGATCACGTTATTCAGATCGGGCGATGGTCGGCGACGGGCGGAGGCTTCGTCAATCTGCGCCAGCACCTCGCGCCACTGCCGACCCACCGTATCGACCTCGGCACGAAAGTAGGAAAGCAGGTCCATGGTGTAACCCCCGGAGAGCGACAGAGGAACAGAACGACAGCGCCACAGAAAAGCAGCGGCCAGCGGTCAGAACAGAAAGCTCCCCGTCCTCTGACGCTTCGTTCTTCCGCCCCTCAGCAGCGCTGGTCCCTACTTCTTCGGCTCCGCCTTCGCCGGTTCAGCCGGCTTCTTCTCGTCCGCCTTGGGCGCTTCGCTGCTCTTGGCTTCAGGCGCCGGGGCGTCGATCTTCTTCGTCTCCGGAGATGCTGCCTCCGTCTTCCCGGCCTCCGGCGCGAGCGCCTGGCCTTGGGTTGCGTCCTGCTTCTCAGGCGACGCGATCGGTTCCACCTTGATCGGCACCTGGGTGGATGGGCCGAGCGTTTTCGGCGTATCCACCTTTTTCTCAGCCTTCGGCGCAGGCGGCTCGGGCTTGTACGGCAGGTTCGGCGCGGGGCCCTTTTCCAGTCCGCCGCAGCCGCTCAACAGGACCACGGCACCCAAGGCGACACCCAGCCACACTCCGGAATCGTAACGCTGCATGATGCTCATTGGCCTCCCACCTTGTTGACCGTGTAAGGGTGATCGCGCTTGAACAGCACTTCGATCTTGCCGATCTTCTCGTTTGGTCTCATTTCGTCCACGAGTTGCTGGCCGGCGGTGATGAGACCGAAGACCGTATGTTTTCCGTCCAGCCACGAGCAGTCGATGTGGGTGAGAAAGAACTGCGAGCCGTTGGTGTTGGGGCCGGCGTTGGCCATCGCGAGCACGCCACGCTTCATCGGGTAGCTGGCTAAACGGTCGCTGAACCGGTAGCCCTGTTTCTGATAAAACTCCTTTACCGAAATGGCGGCGATCTGTGGGGGCGGCGGTTGCTGGCCCATTTTCTCCGCCAATTCCATCACCGTAATCTTATCCAAACCCAGGGCATCGGCATTGATTTCGTCGGCGAATTTGTAGCCCGGGCCACCGGCACCGGTGCCGTCCGGGTCGCCGCCCTGCGCCATGAAGTTCTCGATCACGCGATGGAAGATCAAGCCATCGTAGAACTTCTTGTCGGCCAGTTCGACGAAGTTGGCCACCGTATTCGGCGCGGCGTCTTCCATCAGGACGATCTCGATGAACCCTTTCTGCAGGACGATCCGCACACGAGGGTTATCGGCTGAGAGCGCGGGGTGCGCGAGGAGCTTCCTGGCACCGTCCACGTTCAGGGCTTCGAGCGTCTTGCGCGCCTCCATCGCCTTCTCGCGACTGACACCGTATTCGGAAATCAGGCGGGCGGTGGCGTCCGGTTGGCCGTCCGCGGCATCTTTGGCCAACTGTTGCAGATCGTCGGCACCGAAGCACGGCGCCAGCCCGAGGAGAATCGACCAAAGGGGGGCCCAGTGTAGCCGCGGCATGGGGTTCTCCTATTCGGCGTCCGGGTTGTCGTCTTCGCTGTTCACGGCCGCGCCTATCGAGGAGCCGGTGTTGACTTTGAATCCGAGCTTCCCGTCGCGTTCTTCCGGCGGCACGGCACAACGCTGCGCTTCCAACGCGCGTCCGTTCGCGCCACGGTCCGTCTCCCGCACGAACGTCACAAACTCCTTGACGATCTCGAACGATGTAAATTCATCCCTGGACAGCTCCGCGTAGGCCTCTTCGCGCGGTGTTCCGCGGTCGCCGAAGAACAACCGGAAGGCCTTCTTCAGTGCGACCAGCGCGTCGCCCTCGACCCCGCGACGACGCAGTCCTTCCAGGTTCAGTGTGCGGATGCGCGCCGGGTGGCCTTCCGCGAGGGTAAACGGAGGCACGTCAATGGAGAGCTTTGCGCAACCGGCGACGAAACTGCAGCGGCCAACGCGAACGAAATGATGCAGTGCGGCAAGTCCCGAGAGCCGTGCGCCCTCGTAAACCCGCACATGGCCGGAAAGCTGCGTGCAGTTGGCAATCACCACGTTGTTCTCGACCAGGCAATCGTGCGCGATGTGGACGTAGGCCATGATCAGGTTGTGGTCGCCGACGACGGTGCGACCACCACCCAGCTCCGTTCCGGGATTCAGCGTGCAACACTCGCGGATGACGTTCTGGTTGCCAATTTCGAGGGTCGTCTTACCGCCTTTGTACTTCAGGTCCTGCGGCGGGCCGCCCAGCACCGCGCCGGGGAAGACGTGACACTCGCGGCCCAGGGTGGTGTGGCCGATGACCGTCACGTGGTTGAGGAGCACGCTGCCTTCGCCGATGCGCGCGTCGGGACCGATGACCGAGTACGGTCCGATCTCGACGCCTTCCGCGATCTGCGCCTTGGGATCCACGACCGCCGTCGGATGTATGAGAGTCGCCAAGCCCGGCTCCTATTGCTGCTGCGATGTTTGAAGCATGAACTTCATCACGGCCTCGGCCGCCAGCTCGCCGTCCACCGTTGCGCGCGTCTTGAATCGCCCGAAGGGCGGGCGCATCCTGTCCACTTCGGCCTCCAGGCGCAGCTGATCGCCCGGCACCACTTTACGCCGGAAGGCCACGCCGTCCATACCCGCAAAGAGCACGATCTGGCCTTCCGCCTTCAGTTCCCTCAACACCATGATGGCGCCCAGTTGCGCCAACGCTTCCAGGATCAGCACGCCCGGCATGATCGGTTCCGCCGGGAAATGTCCCTGGAAGAACGGCTCGTTGACCGTGACGTTCTTGTAGCCCACGATCTTCTTGCCCTGCTCGCACTCCGTCACGCGATCCACCAGCAGGAACGGATAGCGGTGCGGGAGCACCTCCTTGATCTGGTTGATGTCCATCAGCATCGAAACGCGTTCTCCTTGTAACGCAATCCTCCGGATTGCGCGCCACACCA
>CAYSBP010000294.1:0-4326 GCA_964429255.1 uncultured Planctomycetia bacterium | reverse complement strand
GTCAAGACGGGTCCGTGAAACGTTCGAGAAGGGCAAGGGCATTCTTCAACTCATGCCGGTCTTTGTGCCGAGAAGGTTCTCCGCGCCGGGCAAGCGACTGCGCCTGCATCCGGACGACTATTTTGCGCTCGGCACGAACCGCGGCGCGATCAAGGAACGGTGGTTCGCTTCGGTCATCAACTGCACGAATGGTCCGCTGGCGGCGAAGGACGAGGGGCTGTCCTATGTCCTGCCCCCGGAAGGGCCGGCAAAGAAGTTCACACTGAAAGAGGCTCAGGAGGAACTAGAGGCTGAACTGGTGGGCGCGGAACTCATGAAGAAGTATGGCGGCTGGCCGATGTACTCCAAGTTCTTCGACTTCGGGGAGCCGCTGTTCCACCACCTGCACCTCGACTTCAAGTCCGCCGCGCGCGTCGGTGCGCTGGGCAAACCGGAGGCCTACTATTTCCCGCCCCAACTCAACAACCACCTCGGAACGTTTCCGGCCACCTACTTCGGGTTCGATCCGGATGTGACCAAGGCGCAGGTGAAGGAACGTCTTGCGGGGTACACGAAGGGGGATACGCGGATCACCGAACTCTCGCGTGCCTACCGCATCCAACTCGGGTCCGGCTGGTACACGCCGCCGGGCGTGGTGCATGCGCCGGGCTCCGTTCTGACGTACGAACCTCAGTGGAACGCGGACGTCAACTCGGTGTACGAGAACATTGCCGCCGGCGAGGTCTATCCGTACGAGTTCCTCGTGGAGAACTGTCCGAAGCCGCGGAAGATGGATTTGGACTACGTGATCTCGCTGATGGATTGGGAGAAGAACATCGACCCGCACTACGCGAAGCACTATGCCCGGCCGCCGATCCGCTGTGTGCACTCGGACGACCGGCACGAGGAGAAGTGGATTTCCTACGCCAATCCCTACGTTGGCGCCAAGGAACTCGTCGTCCAGCCGGACCAGACGGTCACCGTGAAAGACGGCGCGGCGTACGGATGCATCGTCATCCAGGGCCACGGGAAGTTCGGCGGGTTCCGTTGCGACTCGGCCGGTATGTTGCGCTTTGGACAACTCACGGCGGACGAGTATTTCGTTAGCGAACCAACGGCCAAGGCCGGGGTGAGCATCACCTGCGAAAGTCAACATGAGCCGCTGGTGATTCTGAAGCATTTCGGGCCGAATCACCCGGACATGCCGAAAGCGGTGGACCTCGGGCTCAGGGAGTAAATGTGAACATCGGATGCCAGTGCCTCCGACTCGATGTGGCGGTGCTGGCATAGGAGTGGTGTGGAATGACCGCGATATTGTCGGATGGAGAACGTCTGGTTGGGTGTCTTCTGGGTGAGCCGGTGGATCGGGTGCCCTTTGGGGTGGGGATCGGCTGGCACACCTGGTGGAGCGCCTGGACGCGCTGGTGCGCGGAGTCCGGCATGGCTCGCCTGGACCATCGGACTCATTTCGGGTTCGACGAGGAGTTCCTCGTCCTGCCCGCGGAATACGGCATCTTCCCGCACTTCGAGGAGAAGGTGCTTGCCGAGGACGCGACAACGATTACGCGGCGCACGATACACGGCGTGGTCAAACGCGACGTCAAGCAGGGCGACTCCATGGCCGAGTGGCTGGACTATCCCGTGCACTCGCCCGCGGAATGGGAGCAATTCAAGGCCGAACGCCTGAATCCCAATCAACCCGGACGGGTGACTCTGGACCTTGCCAAGTGGCAGACGTTGGATCGCAACGGGGCGGCCCTCCAGGCGGGCGTGTTCCCGTTCGGCGTATTCGGTACGGTGCGCGACCTGATCGGTGTCGAGGAGATGATGGTATGGTTCTACGACCATCCCGACGTCATGCATGACATGATGAATCATCTGACGACCGTCTGGCTCTCGGTGTATGCGCAACTCGCGAAGCATGTGCAGATCGACCACATCCACATCTGGGAGGACATGAGCGGCAAGCAGGGCTCGCTGATCAGTCCGGCCATGGTTGAGGAGTTCATGATGCCGTGCTATGACCGGATCGTGGACTTTGCCCGCGAGCACGGTGTGCGCATCGTATCCGTGGATACGGACGGGTGGTGTGCCCAGCTTCTCCCGGTCATGATGAAGCACGGGATCAACATGATGTTCCCGTTCGAGGTGCAGGCCGGCAACGACGTCCGGGAGTATCGCAAGCAGTATCCGGAACTCGGGATCATGGGCGGTCTGGACAAGAACGCGTTGGCGCTCGATCGCGCCGCGATCGACAAAGAGGTCGAGAGGGCCGAATGGATGATCGAGAACGGTGGACGCTACATTCCCGGGTTTGACCACCTAATCCCGAGCAACGTGTCGTGGGCGAACATGTGCTACGCATGCGAACGGATCAAGGCGGTTTGCTCTGGAGGGTGATCCGGTGACGGTTGTCCATGATGCTCGGCGATTATGATCCGCTCACCGCTTACAACCGCGTGGTTCTGGGGACAGAGATTAATGACGCGTGAACTTCGTCAGCTCGGTCTTCAAGAGCACTGATTAGCTGTTGCGCGTCAGGTACTTACAAGAAATCACCCGCAACAAAGCCCAGGATAATCACTGTCCCAAGATCTTCCTAATTGTCAAGACGTTAGAATTGGGTCGTTCGGGAACATCAGGGGAATTTCCGTCCCTGCCGGTGTTCGCCTTAACGACGAGAGGAGCACCCATGGCGACCGCCGGTCAACCAGACTGGGATGCCATTGCGGATGAAGCCCAGCACTCCCTCAGGGAATATGCACTGAAGGTCATTGAGCGGATATCCGCGACATCTTCACCAATGCTGACCGGGATGGTCTGGACCGCGAGGGCGCGATGCGCCAGTTGGCCAAGGCATTTGGCTTCAAGCGCATTGGCCCCCACATCCGCGAAGTCCTGGCCGGCGACCTGCTCGCCGCAGTTCGGCGCTACATCCTCTACCGGGACGGTGACCGTCTGTACCTCGATTGCCGCCACATCAGCTATTACCCCCGCGCGAGACTCCGGAATGCCTTGGTCTCCGCCATCGGCTACACCTGGACCGAGCAGTCCGAGGCGATACGCCAGGCCGCTCATTACCTCGGCTTTCGCCGGGCCGGCCCAGCTATTCATCAAGCCTTCATTTCTGCCATCAACGGCGCCATTCGCCAAGGTCTGCTTGAGCGGGATGGCAGACATCTGAGGGCCGTGCGATGAGCAATCCGATCCAGCCGCCCCAAGATCCTCCTACCATCCTGCATCAGTACGTTGACGAAGCCGGCGATCCGACCATCTTCAACGCCAAAGGCAAGGTTATCGTCGGCACGGAGGGATGCTCAGCTTACTTGATGCTGGGCAAGGTTGATGTCCACGATCCCGATGGATTGAACGCCGATCTGGAGAAGCTGAGGCAAGAGTTGCTCTCGGATCCCTATTTCCGAAACGTCTCGTCTTTCCAGCCTGAACGTAAGAAGACCGCGCTTTCCTTCCACGCCAAGGATGATCTGCCAGAGGTGCGGATGCAGGTCTTCTGCACACTACTGAAACATGATTTCCGCTTCCAGGCTGTCATCCGCGATAAGTCGGCTCTTGTTTCGTTCGTTCGCCAGGAGAACGAGCGCAATCCAAGCTACCGGTACAACCAGAACGAACAGTATGACCTCCTGGTTGCGCAGCTCTTTAAGAGCGGCTTCTATAAGGCTGACGAGTTCCGGATCACCTTCTCGAAGCGAGGCAACAAGAGCCGGACGCATGCCTTTAGAGCGGCCCTGGAAAATGCACGCCAGTCCTTTGAACACAGCTATGGCATAAAGGCGAAAGCGAAGGTCGAGATTGCCGAGGCGATGCCGCCTGGAAATCCCGGTTTACAGGCCGTGGATTATTTGCTGTGGGCCATCCAACGCTTCTACGAAGGTGGATGGGAGAAGGACGAAGGGGACCGTTTTGTGCAACTCGTCTGGCCCAAGGTCTCTGCCATCCACGATTTGGATGACCGGCGAGAGAACGCCCACGGCGAAATTTACCGCGGAGACAAACTGCTTACGGTGGAGGCGATGAAAGCGAGAAACAAGAAGCGCTGAGGGATATAGGGCTACCCGGGTCGTTCGGGTCACCACACGGCATGGAGCCGAGTTTTGTCCCCCAGCTCCTGAATTATGGCAGACGTTCCGGCCCGCGTCAAGGGCCAACGGAGGAGTGGGGAACCATGACACAGCACCTGACCGCCCGCCTGGCTTGGCACGATGATGGCTGGAACGGCCACGTTTGCCGCAACCCGGCAGCAAACACCTACTGCGTTGGCCACTACTCGAGGCGTCTCGGGTTCTGGTGGGTTCTGGGGACAGGTTCTGGGGACAGAGATTAATG
>CAYSBP010000293.1:0-4331 GCA_964429255.1 uncultured Planctomycetia bacterium | reverse complement strand
GTAAGCGATAGGTAAACCACACCCCACCTATATGGGAATCTCACTCTCGGCGAGGGCGTCCTGGACGGACTCTTTGGTCCAGCGCGCCGGCAGGAGGCGCTCGTAGTCCTCAACGCCACGGGCCAACGGCAGATCCCGGAAGACCAGCGACAGGTAGGCGTGCGGTTCAAGGCCATTGGCCTTGGCCGTCACAATGAGACTGTAGAGGTTGGCGCTGGCCTCGGCACCGCGAACGGTGTCGCTGAATAGCCAATTGCGCCGCCCCACACAGAAGGGTCGGATGGCGTTCTCCACCAAGTTATTGTCGATCTCCAGGCGGCCGTCTTCGAGGTAGCGAATCAAATACTCCCACTGACCCGAGAGGTACCCGAGCGCCAACCCGATCAGCGTTTTGGGTGGCACCTGGCCAGCCGCGTCTTTGCGCCATTTATCGATCGCCGTCATAATCGGGCGAGCGCGGGTCTGCCGGAGTCGGTGTCGTTCTTCAGCGCTCATGCCACGTGCGTCTCGTTCGACTTCGTAGAGCTTTCGGATCCAGGCCAGACCTTCGAAGGCCTTGCTTTCCTTCTGTTTCTTCTCGCGCGGTTTGCCCTGCTTGCCTTTCTTCTTCTTCAAGACCTTGAAGGCCTCATCGAACTTGCGTCTCGCGTGGGCCCAACATCCAACGCGCTGAACGCCGGGGGTCTCACGACAAAAGGCATCGTAGCCCTTGTACCCATCAACCTGCAGGTAGCCTTCATAGTCCAGGAGCAGGCGTTTGGGCACCTCGCCGCCGCGTGAGGGGTCGTAGTCGAACAAGATCACCGGGGACCCTGGCCGCCCGCCACGTTGGGCCCACAAATACGACTGGCTCTGGGCACGCTTGCCCGGTTCCTTGAGCACCTGAAAACGGGTCTCGTCGCATTGAACGCAGAAGCCCTCCAGCAACTCATCGCGCAAGAGGTTGATCAACGGCTGAACCGCTTGACCCGAATGGATCATCCAACTCGACATGGTTGAGCGCACAAGGTCCACGCCAAGACGAAGAAAGATCTGTTCCTGACGATAGAGCGGCAAGGCATCGACGTACTTCGAAACCACGATATGGGCCAACAAGCTCGGCGACGCCATGCTCTTCGGGATCAGTTGAGCCGGGGGTGGGGCAATGACAACGCCTTCCTCGCATACTGGGCAGGCGTACTTCGGACGCACATGCAACAGCACGCGCATCTGGGCCGGCTTGTAGCTCAGCTGCTCACTGGTCTCCTCGCCGATCCGCTTCAGCGGGTGCCCGTCATGCGGACAGATCTTCTCCTCGGGCGACAGATCGTGCAGGATCTCGATCCGCTCCAGGTTCCCCGGGAAAGGCCGGCGGCCGCCCTTGGCGCGCTGGTGGCCCTTGACGGCAATCGTCTCAGGCGGCTCTGGTGGGGTCGTGGGTGTGCCCTCACCCTCGAGCATGAGCAAGAGCTGCTCCTCGGAAAGCTTCTCGCTGCCGGCGCCGAAGCGCTTCTGGCGCAACAACTGAAGCTGTTGGCGCAGCCAGGTGATCTCCGCCTCTTGCTCGGCAATCAGGTTCTCACGTTCGGAGAGCGCCGCGCCCTTCTTCTCAACGCACTCTTCCAGCACGGTGTGCTTGGCTGCGATCTCCATGATCAGCGTCTTCAGATGCTCGGGATCATCAGGAAGGGTGTGCATCGAAACCGTCATGGCTTGTACAGTACCAGAGCCCCGCCGCAGGTCAACTATAACACGCTGCGAAAGGTCAGTTTCTTGTGCGGACGAAGTTGCGACAGGTCATAGCCGTCCAGCAACCAGTTCAGCTCGCGCCCTGAAAGCGTGAGCACATCACGCAATTCATCCACGGGCCAATAAAACCTTTGCTTCTCGAGACGTTTGTACCAAACCACGAACCCGTTGCCCTCGAAGTAGAGAATCTTGATCTTGTCGCGTCGCCGATTGCAGAAGACAAACAGATGCGGTTCAAATGGGTTCATCGATAGCACTGCCTCGACCAGCACACTGAGCCCATTCATGGCCTTGCGCATGTCGACAGCCTCGCGGTACAGGTACACTTTCGGGAGCTCATCGTTGGGACGCATCATGGCAGGACCGCCAGCTGAGAGAGAAGATCCGAGTCGAGGATGCCGGCTCCTGTTGCCCCCACCTCGAGGACAACACCATTGGGTAGGTGGATCCGAAGGCTAGGATGGGAATCCGAACTCGCTTCGCAGGCAAGGCGGGCGGTGATGAACCCCAAACGGCTTGGTTGCTGCGAAACTGCTGCGTGGCGCGAGCTACTTGTGCCGCAACCGTCTTCCCCGGGAAGCACACCCATGGTCCGTAGGCGCGCTCTCCAACGATACATCCCTTGTCGACTCAACTCGTGCCGGGCGGCGTAGCCGCTCACAGTCTCCCCGCTGACTTCGCAGCGGCGGATATGCTCCAGCCAGCTCGCCTGCCTTTTCGTCAGCTTCGTCCCTGAATCATTGTGCATGGAAATACCCTCCTTCTCTGAGGGCAAACCTCCGGCACAATCCTCACGAAAACAAGATGGGGTCTACGAATCGCTTACTTCTCCTCGTCATATTTGAAGACATTCAGGAACCCGTAGTATCTGTCGGCTGACCAGAAACGAGATATAGCTCAAAGTTGTGGATGACCTGAAAAAGAAAGGCGGCGTATCCTCCGCAAAACCAAAAACCCCAATACCTGGGTCATTCGCCCAGGGAGCAGGAGGACACGCCATGGGGAAGATAAGTCAGATTCGGGAATCGGGTCCAGCGGAGAGTCCACAGGACGTGCTCACGGAGATTCTGCGACAAGGAGCCCATCAGCTTCTGGTCGAAGCCCTCGAGGTCGAGATCCAGGAGTTCTTAGGGCAGTATCGCGACTTACGGGACGAACGAGGGCGGCAGAGGATCGTTCGCAACGGCCATCATCGGGAGCGCGAGGTGCAGACCGGGATAGGCAGGGTGGAGGTCAAAGTGCCCCGGGCTCGGGATCGTGAGGTTGGAGAGAACTCGATTCGCTTCAGCTCCTCGATTCTGCCGCCGTACCTTCGGCGGTCAAAGAGCATCGAGGACTTGCTTCCCTGGCTGTACCTGAAGGGAATCTCCACGGGAGACTTTGGTGAGGCGTTGAACTCGCTTCTGGGTCCTGGGGCCCCCGGTCTCTCGCCTTCGACGATCGGTCGGCTGAAGAAGAGCTGGACGACCGAGTACGACGAGTGGAACCGGCGGGATCTGTCGGGGAAGCAGTACGTCTACGTCTGGGCCGACGGGGTCTACTTCCAGGCGCGGCTGGAAGAGCAGAAGCAGTGCGTACTTGTGCTGATGGGATCGACGCCGACTGGGGAGAAGGAACTGATTTCGATCCAGGATGGCTACCGCGAAAGCGAGCAGTCGTGGTTTGAGCTGTTGCAGGGCCTGAAGCAACGCGGGCTGCGGGTCTCGCCCCGGGGCGCCGTGGGCGACGGTGCGCTGGGGTTCTGGAAAGCCCTGCGCAAAGTGTTCCCGGAGACGCGCGCGATGCGTTGCTGGTTCCACAAGACAGGCAATGTGCTCAACAAGTTGCCCAAGGGTCTTCAGGGGAAGGCGAAGGCCGCTCTTCAAGAGATCTGGATGGCCGAGAGCCGCGCAGCGGCAGAGAAGGCGATGGATGCGTTCGAGGAAACCTTCGGGGCCAAGTATCCGAAGGCGGTTGAATGTCTGACGAAGGATCGCGAAGAACTGCTCGCGTTCTACGACTTCCCGGCCGAGCACTGGAAGCACCTGCGAACGACGAATCCGATCGAATCGATGTTCGCCACTGTGAAGCTTCGCACGGCGAAGACGCGCGGTTGCCTTTCACGGTTGACGGCCCTGACGATGGTCTTCCAGCTATGCCGGTGTGCGCAGAAGAGATGGAAAAGACTCAATGGGTATGAACTCTTGGCCAGGGTGATCAAGGGTGTGAAGTTCGTGGATGGTGTCGAGGAGGTCGCCGCCTAAGAGGTCATACACAACTCTTGACAATAACTCCCAGCGCGGAGTCGTGCCACTGGTCGACAGCCGGCAGTTTCTTCACCGAATACGCGCAGTTCTACTCCACCGGCAACATCTGCGCCCTGCGCGCCCCCGGAAATGTGCTCAACGACCTGAAGGTCGCGGCCCCGGCACGAGACTCCGTCTCGTCCTGAAGGCCCCAGAGTCGCGGTAACTATCGGCCCATTTCCCCGTGGGTGTCTTCTTCAACTGAAGGCGGCGCATCGGGAATCAGTCTCAGGGCCAACTCAACAGAACGCCAAATCGGGGCCTTCATGGTCCTCTCATGGACCAGCTGCCCTGCATACTCAATGGCATGTTCAACGG
>CAYSBP010000292.1:0-4340 GCA_964429255.1 uncultured Planctomycetia bacterium | reverse complement strand
TTCGGGTGTTGAAGTCCGATGGAACGCTGAAAAAGAGCGTCGCGCCGAACGGCCAACCGGGGGCCGCCTACTCGTGCTCGGCGATGCAACGTGGTATCTCCGGTGGGAAGATGGCCGTCACCTTGGTCCCCTCCGAAAGGCGCAATTCCCGGTGCGTTCGCGCGTCGGTGGAACATTCAGCCGTCAATCCGGGCGTTCCCTCAACGCGCAAACGGACGGACCAGCGGACACCTAAGTCGGCAACGGCCGTAACCGTGCAGATGAAAGCGTTCAGTTCCGTGGAGTCCTTCTCCAGGCTAAGAACGATCTCCGATCCTGCGATCCCCAAGTGCGTTGGGCGCTCGACGGGAGCCGGGGCGACGAGCATTCTCAAGCCGCCCACGGTGCACGTCCCATAGCCGTCACCCGTCTCATAGGAGTCTACGGGCCAGACGTTCTCGATGCCGAGGAACGAGGCGACCGTCGCGCTGGCTGGACGTCGGAAGATGTCCGAGGGCGACCCCGCCTGCGCTTTCCTCCCGCGCATCAGGACCACCACCTGTGTTGCCAGACGAAAGGCTTCTTCCTGGTCGTGCGTCACAAGAACGACCGTCAGCCCCAGTTCGTGCTGGAGATCTCTGAACTCAATCGCCAGTTGCCTGCGCAAGGAGATGTCCAGTGCGGAGAAACTTTCATCAAGGCAGAGCAGGCTTGGGCGCACAATCAGTGCCCGTGCCAGCGCAACGCGTTGGGCTTCGCCGCCGGATAGGGAGCGCACATCCACACGGCCGAGTAGATGCGCGATCTGCAACCGTTCCGCCAACCGTTTTGCCTCGACTTCCCAGTTGGCTCGCAGCCGTCGGGTGCGGGTGCCAAAGAGGATGTTTTCCCAGACGGAAAGGTGCGGGAACAAGGCCACGTCCTGCGGCAGATACGAGACGCCGCGTTCCTCCGGGGGCCAGGAGGTCACGTCGCGGCCCGCCATCAGGATTCGGCCCCGCTCCGGACGTCGGAGCCCGAGCAACGTTTCTACAACCAGCGTCTTGCCCGCACCGCTCGGACCGAGCAAGGCAAGCATGGTCCCCTCTGGCGCGCTGAATGAGACGTCTTCAACGCTGAAGGTTCCGGCACGGACGTGGAGCGCGTGAGCCTCTATCATTCGCGCTTCCTCCCTGCCAACCTTACGATGACCAGCGTCACAAGCGCGAGGCACACCAGCAAGAGGGATAGCGCGACGGCCTTCTCAGGGCGGACGGAGGCCAGATTGAGGTAAATAGCCATAGGGATGGTTTCCGTCTTGCGAGGGACCGCCCCGGCGATCATCACGGTTGCACCGAAGTCGCCTATCGCGCGCGCCCATCCCAAGACCAAGGCTGCGATCAGACCCGGGCGGACGAGAGGGAGAACCACGCGCCGGAACGCCATCCACGGTGAGCATCCCAGGCATCGTGCGACCTGTTCTATCCTTGGATCCACTTCCTCGAAGGCGCTTTTCAGAACGCGGATCTCCAAGGCAAGCGCGAGGATAAACTGCGCGAGGATGATGCC
The DNA here is from genome assembly GCA_964429255.1 of uncultured Planctomycetia bacterium. GTDB lineage: Bacteria > Planctomycetota > SZUA-567 > H5-PLA8 > H5-PLA8 > CAYSBP01. The sequence goes on along the minus strand of CAYSBP010000292.1, from coordinate 2,813 downwards.
CGGCACCTCGAAGACGAAGGCCACGATGTTCGATTCAACCCATTTCCCGGGAGCTGTCCGGAAGACCAACAACAGCGCCAACCCCAACGAAACAGGGGAGAGTACAACCGGCACGTCCAGGAGGGCGTCCACCACGATACAGCCAGGGAACCTGTGCCGTGCCAGAACATAGGCGGTGGGTATCGCGGGCAGAAGGGCCAAGGTCGCCGCAACCGTGGCACAGAAGGCGCTGAGCAGAATTGCAGACCGTACGTCGGGAGAGGCCAACTGGCCCGCTACATCCCCCCATGTCAGGTAGCAGCCCTGCGCCAGGAGCAGTGCCATGACAACCAACACGGAGAGGCCGAGGCAGGTGACCAGAAAGGCCCGGAAACAGACGACCCGTGAGGTCACTTCCAATCCTCCGGCAAGGACCACTCGCCTCCGACCGGCGTCGTCGGTAGCGCAAGCCTGCGTGCCTCGGCCTCAGTCGAAAAATAGTGCCATTTTTTGAAGACGGCCAATCCCTCTTCGTTCTTTAGAAACGCGATGAAGGCTCGTGCGATCTCGGGTTCCTTGGAGCCTCGCAGGACCGCCACAGGGATGTAGCCGATCCGGCCGACCTGCTCCGGGGACAGCGGCACGGTCTGTATCCTGTCGGGATTCCAGTGTTCAAAAACAGTCCACCCTACCACAGCGTCAACCGTCCCCAAGGCCACTAACTGCGCCGTCTTCTCACAGGACTCCGCGTACGTCACGATGTTGGGCCGCACCTTCTTGCCGAGCCCGGCCTTTTCCAGGACCTCGACGGCGTACAAGCCCACGCACACCGTTTCCGGCCTGGCGATGCCCACTTTCGTTCCCGGTCGGCAGAGGTCTTCCAGCGTAGAGATGCCCTTGGGGTTTCCCTTGGGAACATTGATCGCCGGCACCAGATAGACGACGATCTGCTCCGTCTCCGGGACTACCAGGTTCTGTCTCTTGGCGAGTTCCATGAAGTCGGACGACCCGGGAAAGTAGATGTCGCCGCGCTCACTCAATTTCGCCTGAGAGAGCATCTGACCGGAACCGCCAAAGTGTACGAGCAGGCGCGCCCCCGTCTTCTCCTCGAAGAGCTTGACACATTCTTCGGTTGGCGGCTTGGAGGCCGACCCCACAAACAACTCCAGCGTCTTGCCGGCGAAGGGCCGTACGGGTTCGCCTCCCGTCGGCATGCCGCCGGTCTTGCCGCCTTTCGCAGCCGTGCCTGTCTTCGCACCGCCTCCGCAGCCAACCAGCGCGAGAAGAAGCAGCGCGGACAGCAGTCCAACGAACCATTTCCGAGTCATGTGCTCTGCTCCTTGTGCGACAGACGTTCGCATGGGTCACCTCCGCAAAGGGTTCCAGGTCAGGTTCGGCTGGCACAGGCATTTCTCTTGGCAATCAGGGGCTGGTCAATTAATATTTACAGAAAGCAAGTATACCTTACATGTCGGTTCGAGGGGAGTACGGTGGCTCTGAAGAAGCGCGAACCCGGGGTCCGCTCCCGGGTCATGCAGTACCGCGATGCGAAGTCCATGACCCAGGTGGCCCTGGCGCAGGCCTGCGGTCTGACGCGTCAGGCGATCAGCGCCATCGAAGCCGGCGCGTACTTTCCAAACTCGATTGCGGCACTGCGGATCGCGAAGGCGTTGGAATGCACCGTTGAGGACCTCTTCCTGCTTCCCGCCGAGGAACCCACCTCGCGCATCCATCTGGTCGGACCGTCGGATGAGAAGGTCAACCGCATCAGGGTGGCCAAGGTCGGCGACCGACTGGTGGGCTATCCGCTGACGGCGGGACGCGGTCTGACCGAGGGTTTCGCCCCGGCGGACGGGGTGCTGACGAGTCCTGACACGAGAAGCCATGCGCGCATACTCTCCTCGAAGGAGCAACTGGAGCGCACGGCACTCCTGGTCGGCTGCGACCCGGGGCTTGGCATTCTGAGCGAACACATCGGGCGCAAGAACAGGGAGGTCCGATTGCTCTGGCTGTCGGCCTCCAGCCAGGACGCGTTGAATGCGGTGCGCAAGGGCGAGGCCCACCTGGCGGGCACGCACCTTCCCGACCTCGGCGACTCTGGACGGTGCGTGAAACTGGCCCGGCAGGCGCTGGGCAAGCGCGGCGGGAAGGTCGTATCCTTCGCGCGTTGGGAGCAGGGGCTCATGGTGGTCCCAGGAAACCCCAAGCATATTCGCAGTTGCGCAGACTTGGCGCGTCGCGACGTCCGGCTGATCAACCGCGAACCGGGTTCGGGGAGTCGGGCCTTGCTGGACGAGTGGCTGCGCCGCGACCGGATCCCGTCCCGGAAGATCTCCGGATACGAGCGGGTAACGCATGGTCACTTCAGCGTTGCACACGCCGTGCGCTTTGGCGGCGCGGATGTGGGTGTGGGACTCCGCGCTGCGGCACACGCCTGTGGCCTCGACTTCATTCCGCTTGCCGATGTCCGATTCGACTTCGTGATCGCTCGCGACTTCCTCCGCCACCCCGCCGTTGCGGTGCTGCTGGAACTCCTGCAAAGCCGCGCGCTCCGGGAGGAGATCGGCGCGCTTCCCGGCTATGACGTGAGCTGTATGGGCGCGACCGTCGCCGATCTGGCGGAGCAGCGGTGATTCGATGGGCCTGCCCCCGCGAATCGGAGAACCGTTCGCCGGTCAAAGGCCAGGAGAAGACCTGCCCGTGCTTGGAATAACTAATGATCGGAAAAGGGTCTGACTACTTCGGCGTCGGGGTCGCGATCGGAATCGGTATCGGGTCCTTATTGGCATCCCGCTTGCAAATCCTCTTCATCGGTTGGGACCGGCAAGGAGCTG
>CAYSBP010000291.1:0-4359 GCA_964429255.1 uncultured Planctomycetia bacterium | reverse complement strand
GCACCCGGGTTCAGGGCGGCCTCCGGACAGCACTTGCGGTCGCACAGTCCTCCTATTTGAATGGTCTCATGCTGGCCGAACTGCGAGTCTCCAATCTGGTGGTTGTCGAGCAGGCCCATCTGGAGTTCTGTTCGTCGCTGAACGCCTTCACCGGCGAAACCGGCGCGGGCAAGAGCCTGCTCGTCGACGCGCTGGCCCTGCTCTTCGGTGGACGTGCCGACGCGAGCCTGGTGCGACCCGGTGCCGACAGCTCTGAGGTCACGGCCCGTTTCATTCTTTCCGACTCGGAACTGGTCCATTCACTTCAGGAATTCCTGGGGGTCGTCTTCGAAGCAACCCCCGGGGGAGCCGCTCAGTCGGGACGTCGTGATACGAGTTGGGAACTGGTCGTAAACCGCATCTTCCCGCGCCAGGGCCGCGCACGCGCCTACGCCAACGGCCGCCCCATTGCGCAGACCGCGCTCAAAGATCTGGGCGATCACCTGATCGACATTCATGGGCAACACGAAAACCAGTCGCTCCTGCGTGTCTCCACGCGCCTCGAAATCCTGGATCGCTTCGCCGAAGCGCACACCGAGCGCGAGAACTGCCGCGCCGCCTGGCAGGAGGCCCGCGCCGCGGCCCAACGCCTGGCGGAACTCCGTCAGGCCGCACGGGACCGTTCGGGTCGCGAGGAGTTCGTGCGTTTTCAGCTTCGCGAACTCGACCAGGCCTCCCTGGACGACTGCAGCCTTGAAACGCTGGAGAGCGAACTGAAGATGCTGCGCGGCGCCGAGGGTATCCGTGCGGCCACTGAAGGCGCGGCCGAACGCCTGGACGGGGAAGAGGGCTCGGCGGCCCAGTCACTTGCCCGCGCGCTCCGCGACCTGGACGGCCTGAAGGATCCCCCCCCGGACGCCGCTCTCTTGACGGAACGCCTGCGCGGTCTGCTGGCCGAGACGCAGGACCTGGCCCGCGACCTGACGGTCCTGGCGGAGAAGGCGCGCAGCGACCCGGAACGACTGGCGGAACTGGACGACCGCCGCGCGGCGCTCAAGGCACTCGAACGCAAACACGGCCGGGACGTGAACGGTCTGGTGGCCTTGCGCACCGAACTGCGCGAAAGGCTCTCCGACCTGACCGGCCTGGACGTACGTACCGACGAAGCGGAGAAGGCATTGGACCGCACGCTGAAGACGCTCAGCGCCGCCGCCGCCGCACTGACTCGCAAACGAAAGAGCGCGGCCCGCGAACTGGAGAAGGAAGTCAACGCCGAATTGAAGGATTTGGAGCTCAAAGGTGCGATTCTCAAGGCCGAACTGATCCTTCACGGAGCACGTCTGGAACCGGTATCCGACGGAAGCGAACAAGGTGCCGAAATCGCCCGCCTGCTGCCACGCGAGCTTCGCGCTTCGGGCGCAGAACAACTCGAACTGCTCTTCTCGGCCAATCCCGAACTACCGCCGAAACCGTTGAGCGACTGCGCCTCGGGCGGCGAACTCTCGCGTGTAATGCTGGCGCTGAAAAGCGTCCTGGCGCGCGCCGGTGGCGCGGATCGGCTGCCGGTCGTGATCTTCGACGAGATCGACAGCGGGGTGGGCGGTCGGTTGGGCGCGGTCCTGGGCCGAAAACTGAGTGGCCTCGCCCGCGTGCGCCAGGTCATCTGCGTCACCCATCTGCCGCAACTGGCGGCCTATGCGAGCCGGCAGATCAAGGTCGAAAAGCGGCGCAAGGGTGAGACCACGTCGGTGATGGTCACCCCTGTGGAGGGCGAGGCGCGCGTCGAAGAACTCTCCCTGATGTTGCGCGGCGAAGGGGCCAGCCGGCACACGCGCGAAGAGGCGGCCGAGATGCTGCGCGCGGCGCAAGACGAACGGGCCGCACCGGCCAAACCCAGACGCCGGCCATCGTAACGACGCGCGACGCGTCTGGCGCTCAGCGCTCCGCACCGTGCCGTCATGCGTCTGAAGGCGATGCTCCGGAGGCCTTTCCACGTGCCTCCATCACGCACGTACCGCTCTCTCCGCTCGCGGGTTGCATCTCATCATGTTCCGCGCTAGGCTTCCGCCACTATGCTATCGAAGGTATTTTCTGCTGCGGCGCAGGGCGTCGAGGCAACGCCCATCGAGGTTGAAGTCGACCTGGCCGCCGGCTTTCCCAAAGAACTCCTTGCCGGCCTGCCCGACGCCGCCGTGAAAGAGAGCATGCACCGCATCCGCGCCGCGATGACCAACGCGGATTACGCATGGCCCTCCAACAAACGCCTCACCATCAACCTCGCACCAGCGGACCTCCGCAAAGAAGGCACCTTCTTCGACCTGCCCATCGCCCTGGGGCTGCTCGCCGCCAGCGACCAGATGCCCGGCGACCGGCTGGATGAGTTTCTCTTCGCCGGCGAACTGGCGCTCGACGGCCGCCTGCGTCCGATCTGCGGCGCGCTGCTGGTCGCGCTGCTGGCGCGGTCGATGGGCAAGAAAGGCGTCGTCGTCCCGCCGGAAAACGCCGAAGAGGCCGCCGTCGTCTCGCAGGTGGAAGTCTACGCGCCGGCGACGCTCGCCGATGCCGTCGGTTTCCTCAGCGGCCGCGTGACGCTTCCGCGCGTGACGGTGGATGTGCAGTCGCTCTTCGAAAAAGAGCTGCGCGAGAACCTCCTCGACCTGGCTGACGTGAAGGGCCAGGAGCACGTCAAGCGGGCGCTTACCGTCGCCGCGGCCGGCGGACACAACATCCTGATGGTCGGGCCTCCGGGCAGCGGAAAGTCGATGATCGCCAAGCGCGTGCCCGGCATCCTGCCGCCATTGACGCTGGAGGAAGCCATCGACACGACCAAGGTTTGGTCGGTGGCCGGCGAGATGAAGGCGCACGAGCCGATCAAGTTCCACCGCCCGTTCCGAAGCCCGCACCATACGGTCAGCTACCCGGGACTGGTGGGCGGCGGCGCGGACCCGGTGCCCGGCGAAATCTCGCTGGCGCATCACGGGGTGCTCTTCCTGGACGAGTTACCCGAGTTCGACCGGAAGGCCATCGAGTCGCTGCGCCAACCGCTGGAAGACCGCTTCATCACCATCGCGCGCGCAAACGCGGCGGCCACGTTCCCCGCCAACATCATGCTGGTCGCCGCGATGAACCCCTGCCCGTGCGGCCACTACGGTGACACGAAAAAGCACTGCATCTGTCTGGACTTCCAGATCCAGCGCTACTTCGGGCGCATCAGCGGGCCGGTCATGGACCGCATCGATCTGCAGGTTGACGTGCCGCACGTCCCCTACGACGAACTCGCTTCGGGGCGCGGCGGCCCGACCAGCGCCGAGGTTCGGGCGGAGGTGGTCAAGGCGCGCGCGGTGCAGCAACGGCGATTTGCCGGGACCAACGTCTACTGCAACGCGGCGATGACCGAGCGGCAGGTGCAGGACTGGTGCAAGCCCGATCGCGAGGCGAAAGGGCTGCTGAAGAATGCCGTCGACACCCTCGGCTATTCGGCGCGCACGTACGGCCGCATCCTGAAGGTATCGCGGACCATTGCGGACCTGGAGGGCTGCGAGCCGCTCACCGCCGCGCACGTCAGCGAGGCGCTGCAGTATCGCACGCTCGACCGCGAGAAGAAGCCGTACTGACCATGGAGATCCTCTTCCAGGACGAGGCCGTCGTCGCGGTGCTCAAGCCGTCCGGTCTGAGCGTTCACGACGCGCCGGGGCCGGGTGGGTCGCTGTTGCGCGCGCTGCGGGAAGAGAACGCGCTGGTGGGGCTCTCGCCCGTGCACCGCCTCGACAAGGACGTCTCGGGCGTGTTGTTGCTGGCGCGCGATCGCGCGGCGGCGCGAGCGCTCGAGCGGCGCTGGGGCGAGGTCGAGAAGACCTACCTGGCGCTCTGCGAAGGCGTGCCCTCCCCCGAGGTGGGGACGATCGACGCGCCAATCCTGGAACATCAGACGGGCAAGCCGCATCGGCTGGAGTCGGCGCTGCGAAAGTTCCGCGAGGCAAACCCGGGCGTGGAGTTGCCGCCGCTGCCGGCGCCGAAGACCAGCGCGGTGCATCCCGCCGGCCGACCATCGCGGACGCGCTACCGGGTCATCGAAGCGTTCGGTACGGCGTGGTCGCTGGTGGAGGTCCAGCCCGAGCAGGGGCGGATGCATCAGCTTCGCGTGCATCTGAAACACCTCGGCACGCCGCTGGCCGTCGACCCGCTCTACGGACATCGGCGGCAGTTGCTGTTCGGCGCTGAACGCCGCGTCGGACTTGCACGTGTCTCGCTTCACGCGGCGCGGTTGAGTTTCCCGCACCCGCACGAGTCGGCGCGCAAGGTGACCGTGGAGGCGCCGATGCCTGCGGATCTGGCCGAGGCCATCGAGCACCTTAGATGCATGTAAAGTGTTTAATTTGA
>CAYSBP010000290.1:0-4363 GCA_964429255.1 uncultured Planctomycetia bacterium | reverse complement strand
GGCTGAGAGCCTGTATGGCCTCATCCTGGCCGATGACGCGGCGGTGCAGGTGCTCAGCCATTTGGGCATAACGCGCCCGCTCGCCCGTTTCCGGCCCGGCGATCGGCACGCCGGTCATCCGGGCGACGGTTTCGGAGACACCCTTGGCGTCCAGCGTGCCGGTTGTACCGACACAAGCCCGGTGCAGGAGGTGGACTGCGGCGCCGGGGAGGGCGGTGCCGATCAGGTAGCGCCCGGCCAGGTGGGCGACCTCGGGCAGGCACTCGGGGTCGATGTTGAGGAGGTAGTTCTCTTCAAAGGCAGGGCGAAGGGCCTGCAAAATGCGGACTGTCTCCCGGACACCTGCGGGGGGGACGTCCAGCGCGTGGCTGTTTTGGGTCACGGCAAAGTCACCTTCCAACCGTTCGAGGAAGCGTTGCGGGGAGGCGGTTCCGAGCACGGCCACGCGGGGGTCGAAGAAGGCTTTTTGTATTTCCGCACCGGCTTGCGGGGGAAACTCGGCCCGGTGCCCGCCGAAGAAGCGGTCGATGTGGGGGACGAAGAGGATGCCGTCCCGAGCCGCGCGCAAGCCGGCCTGTATTGCGGCCAGGGGATTGACAAGCAGGGCCTGCTCACTGATCTCGACCAGCGACCTGAAGCGGGGGTGCTCTTGCTGCGCCAGGCGTTGAGCCAGAGCGTAGGCCAGGGTGCGTTTCCCGGCCCCGGCCGGGCCGGTCAGGATGACATTGTTGGCCTGGTGGAGGTTGAGGAGGTCGAGCAAATCGCGCAATAGCGCCTCACGGGGGAAGAGGACGACCTTATCTTCCTCCCTACCAAGGGCCACATGGTCACAGGTAACGGTGCTACCGGCATCGGACGGGCCGGGCAACAGACCGGTCACCTCGGCTGAGGTAATACCGAAGCGGGTAAGCAAGCGACCGGCGCTCGCTTGCGACGCACCCATAAAGACCAGGGTGTGCTCGGTGCCGCAACGGGGTTCGTGACGCGACCGGGCCAGGGCGTAGCCCTCGTGGATCAGGCCGATGACGCCCCCACCCAGGGGGACGGGTGGGGCACCACCGGCGGGCAGGTGGTCAAGACCCGCATCCGCTTCCTGATTATTTCGGGCCGCTGTTTTGACCTGTGTTTCCAGCTCGGCCCAATCGAATTGCAGGTGCCCGGCCAGCCGGCGCAGCAGGCGATGGGCGCCGGTGTCGGGATTGCGCAGGAAAGTGTAGAGCAGGATTTCGGGGGTGAGGACGCTTTGGCCGAAGGCCTGCATAAATGCGGCGCTCTGTTCGAGAGCCTGTTGCAACCCTATGGAGGGGATGGCGGGGGAGAGGGTTTTTCGTGGATTGTTGTTCATCAAAAAAGCTCCTTTGAAATGCTCAAATACCCAAAGTGCACACCGTCTGCAAACAGCAAATACCCAAAGGGGGCACCGTCTGCCTGCAAAGCGGTTATTTTTTTGTACTCAGTTGGGGGTTAAATTGCTTCGGCGGGGAGGCCGGCAGGGGCGGGTTCGGCAGCGAAGAGAGGCGTTTGGGCGACCATCTGTTGCCGGACCCGGTTGGCCTCGTCAATAAATTCCTGCACCCGGTCGGCGTCGCCATTTTGGTGAGCTTTCCGCGCGGCAAGGTAGAAATCTTTTGCCGGGAGGGGGAGGGTATCCACCAGGCTATTGCCCACCTTCAGGGCATCGGGGTCAAAGAGGTACTTTCCGCGACTGCCGTTCAGCCCGTAGAGTCGGACGTTGATTTTGCACATTTGGACGCAATCGGGATCGATGTCCATCCCGTAGAACTGAACCAGGCCGGCATGGATGGCCCAGTCCGGGAATTGAGCTGCCGTACCCAGTAGCATGACCCCGGAGCCGACACAGGGATCGCAAACGGTGAGCGGTTCATAGTAGGGCAGGACGGCGGGGAGGAATTTATCCCGGAGGTAATCCATGTTGCCGCAGGTCAGGGCCGCGAAGGCCCCCAGCTGCATCAGGGTGCCTATGGCCGGGTTCTCCGCTGTCGCCTTCTCTGCGGCGGCGGTCAGCCGGTCTTCCATCAACTTTTTTCCGTCGCCGATGGTCATCATCCCCATCATTTGGGCGACGGGCCAGGGGGTGAAGAATTGGCCGGTGTGGGGGTTAGGGTAGGCGAAATACATATAGATGTCGCCGACGGTGTCGTAATAGCCGTGGTCGGTACTCGATTTCAGCATCTCCATCGCGGCAATGAATTCGGGCACGCTTGACGCTCTGTACGTTTCGGACAACCTGCTGAGGTTATCAGCCAGTGCCTGTTGTGAGGTCAAACCGGCGTCGACCAGGGTCAGCCAGTCCCGAAAGATGATGTCTTGCCGGTGGCCTGACCGGGCAATCCGGGTCAGGCGCTTGATGATTTCATTGACGATTGCTTCGTGATGTCTTGTGCCGTCCGGTACATTCGCCGCCGGGGCGAGATGGTGTTTATTTTGGTGCATCAGGTACTCCCTTCCGGACAGTTTCTTCCTGTCCGCTTATGATGTTTTTAAGAAATTAATGATGAAATTAATGATGATGATGCTTATCATCATGTATGAAGTTTTTTTCATTATTCGCTGAAAAACTGTGGATAGTTGGGGATAGTTGGGGATTATTCGCCGGCAATTTCGGCTGCGTGCCGTTCGCCTGCCTTGAAGGCTGCGGCCATTTCGGGGTCGCTTTGGAGGGGAGAGGCGGGGGGTGGATTGCCCGCCTCAATTTCGCGGTAGACCATGCCGACGCGCCAGGTTGGGGGGATATAGCGGCGATGGGCAACCCATTGGTCGAGCAGTTCGTCGATGGGGGTCTTGCCGCGGTAGGATTGCAGTAATTTGCGCCCGCCTGCGGCGTGAAAATCGGGGCGGATATGTTTGAGTTTTTGCAGCAACACTTCTTCGTTTTCGAGCGGCGGGCGGACGCCGGCGGATACCAGGGTTGCGGCGTACTCCTTGAGGCGCGGCAACCGGGCCGGATTTTTGATGATTACGGTGCCCGCGCCGTCGTCATCGCGCACAATTTCGAGGTAGTTCAGGGCGATGAGTGTTTGACGATGATTGAAGAGGGTGCGCGGGGTCTTGCCCCTGGCTTCGGCCACCTCCCGGATGCTGGGCTTGTCTTTTTGGCGGGCGTATTCGGCATAGAGGTGCAGGGTTCGGTAGGGGCCGTCCGGGAGATCGGGGTCGTGAGTGACGGCGCGCCGGATACTTGCCGGCGCGCTGCCTACACCCTTTTTCTCGAAGATGACCTTTTCCGGTCGGTTAATATCAATTTTTGGGGTCAATACAAGCTCCTTTCGATGGATAGTAGCTTAGTAGTAGCTTACATTTCGGCATAAAGCGCCTTTTCTCCTTCGATAACCACCGGAGACACGTGGTGCGTGGTGTCATCTGCCGGTGAAGACAAGGCTGCGATCTGTTGCATCAGGTCGGCTGTTCCGGACGCGATGGGGGGTAAGACGGTCTCTTTCTCTTCCGGTTGCTCAAAAAGGCTGAGGTGACGCACGCCGGCGATTTCGTCCGCCCGCCCGTTCAGGTTCCGGGAGGGCGCTTCGGCTGCCGGGGCCGGCCAATCGGGTGAGGCGAAGATGATTTCCTGTTCGATGGTCAACCGGTGGCGCAGTTCGTCATCAACCATGAGGTGGTTGAGGTAGGTTTCAAAGGGGAAGATTATCTCGAAGACGATCCCCATGTGGCTCATTGCCTCGGAGCCTTGCATCTGCTGCGGCAACTCTGCGGTCTGCTTCCGGGCCTCGTGCCATTTCTCTTCCTCGTATTTTTCCCGAGCGTATTCGGCCAGGACGCGCTCAAAGGCGGGGAAGAGGGTGGTTGCGTCTTCGCACATCGCTTCCTTCAAGTCGTGGGCGGTGCCGCTGCGCCATTCAACCCAGAGTGTTTCGGCCGCGACCTTTGTCCCGCCGAATTGGTTCATGAAGACGGCCAGGGCAGCCGCGTTATCGGCGAAGAAGCGTTCGTAAAAACGGCGCCGGTCAGTGTGGGCGATGAAACTGCAATGGAGGGTGAGGAGCTTGTACAGCGCCTCACTGAAATCAACCTCCCGGAAGCCGTTTCGGATAAAGCGGCTCCAGCCGGCCAGGACAATATTCTTCTCCCCGGCTGATATATATCGTTCGCTTGTGAACATGGAAACTCCTTTCATGGGGATTAAAACGCACGCTTATTTATGGAATCCGGTTCAGGATGGCTTGCACTTGATCTCGTTCCTGCGGGGTGAGGAGGGAAAAGGGGCGGCTCCAGTCAACGGCGGCGACCAGTTGGTCAGCCAATTGGCGGACATTGTGCAGGGCGGCCATGGGTGTGGCGTTGAGTATCTTGCCGGTTTCGGCGTGGATCACGTGCCAGCGATTGATGT
>CAYSBP010000289.1:0-4392 GCA_964429255.1 uncultured Planctomycetia bacterium | reverse complement strand
CGGTACGGACTGCAGGAGACGTAGTTCATGCCGACCGAGTGGCAGAACTTGACCGACTTCGCTTCGCCACCGTGCTCGCCACAGATGCCGACCTTAAGGCCCTTGCGGGTCTTGCGGCCCTTCTCGATGGCCATCTTCACCAGCATGCCTACGCCGCTCTGATCCAAACTCTGGAACGGATCGTCGGCGAAGATCGCCTTGCCGCCGTCCTTCTCGGACTTCACGTAATCCGGGAGGAACCGGCCCGCGTCGTCACGGCTCAGGCCCAGCGTCATCTGCGTCAGGTCGTTCGTGCCGCAGCTGAAGAACTCGGCCACTTCCGCGAGCTGATCGGCCAACAGGGCCGCGCGCGGGATCTCGATCATCGTGCCGACCATGTACTTCACCTTACTGCCGGCCTTCTTGATGATCGCATTCGCCACGCCGCGGGCCTGATCGGTCAGGATGCTCAGTTCCTTCTTGTCGATCGTCAGCGGGATCATGATCTCGGGCAGGACCTTGATGCCCTTCTTGGCGCATTCAACGGCTGCTTCGATGATCGCCGTCACCTGCATGTCCAGGATTTCCGGATAGGTGATGCAGAGCCGGCAACCGCGGTGGCCAAGCATCGGGTTGGATTCGTGCAACTGCTCGCAGCGGTGCCGGATATCTTCGGGCTTCATACCGGTCACCTGACTGAGCTTGTTGACGCCCGCGTCATCCTTCGGGGTGAACTCATGCAGCGGCGGGTCGATCAGGCGGATCGTCACCGGCTTGCCGTTCATCGCCGTGAAGATGCCGATGAAGTCGTTCCGCTGGAAGGGCAACAGCTTGGCCAACGCCTTCTTGCGCGTCTCCAGGTTTTCCGCCACGATCATTTCCTGGATGGCCAGGCGGCGTTCTTCCGTGTCGAAGAACATATGCTCGGTGCGGCAGAGGCCGATGCCTTCGGCGCCCAGACGGATGGCGTTCTCACTGTCGTAGGGCGTGTCGGCGTTGGTACGGACTTTCAGCGTGCGGATCTGGTCGCACCACGTCAGTAGCGTGCGGAACTCCTCGGTCTGCTCGGGTTTCTTCAACGGCAGCGAGGAGAGGAAGACTTCGCCGGTCGAGCCGTTCAGGGTGATCTCGTCGCCCTGCTTGACGGTCTTGCCGCCGGTGACGAGGGTCTTGGTGTTGTAGTTGATGTTCAGTGTTTCGCAGCCGACGATGCAGCACTTGCCCCAGCCGCGCGCGACGACGGCCGCGTGACTGGTCTTGCCGCCGGTCGCGGTCAGGATGCCCTGCGCCGCGTGCATGCCGCCGACGTCTTCGGGGCTCGTCTCTTTGCGGACCAGGATCACCCGCTTGCCGTCCTTGGCCAGCGCTTCGGCCTCGGCGGCCGTAAAGACCACCGTGCCGGAGGCCGAACCGGGGACCGCGTCGATGCCCTTGGCCAGCAACAGCTCCTTCAGTTTCGCGCTGCCGACCTTGGCGACGTCGATGACCGGATAGAAGACGCCTTCGATCTGCTCAGGGGTGATGCGGCTGACCGCCTCTTCCTTGCTGATCAGTCTTTCCTTCACCATGTCGACGGCGATCTTGAAGGCCGCGGCCGGCAGGCGCTTGCCCGTGCGGCACTGCAGCATGTACAGCTTCTCGTCTTCGACGGTGAACTCGAGGTCCTGCATTTCCTTGTAGTACTTCTCGAGCTGCTTGCGGACATCGCAGAGCTGCTTGTAGGCGACCGGCAGGCGCGAATCGAGCTCGATCAGCTTCATCGGCGTGCGGATGCCGGCGACGACGTCTTCGCCCTGCGCGTTGATCAGACAATCGCCGTAGAACTCGTTGGCGCCGCTGTTCGGGTCGCGGGTGAAACAGACGCCCGTGCCGGACTTGTCGCCCTTGTTGCCGAAGACCATCTGCACGATGTTGACGGCCGTGCCCTTCAGGTCGGTGATCTTCTCGACGCGGCGATAGGTCACGGACTTTTCAGCTTCCCACGAACCAAAGACGGCCTTGACGGCGCCCCAGAGCTGAGCCATCGGGTCCTGGGGGAACTCGTCGCCCTTCTTTTCCCTGTAGAACGCCTTGAACTGGTTGCAGAGCTCTTTCAGACTGGCCGCGGGAATCTCGGGGTCGGTCTTGACGCCGATCTTGTGCTTGAGCGCGTGGAGCATCTCTTCCATCGGCTCTTTGCTCAGGCCCATCGCCGTCGTGGAGAACATCTGAATGAAGCGGCGGTAGCTGTCGTAGGCGAAGCGCGGATTGCCGGTCTTGGCGGCCAGGCCTTCGACGGACTTGTCGTTCAGGCCCAGGTTCAGGATGGTTTCAAGCATGCCGGGCATCGAGCGAGCGGCGCCGGAGCGGACGGAGACCAGCAGCGGGTCGTTCGAGTCGCCGAGCTTCTTGCCGGTGACCTTCTCCAGCTTGGCCAGCGCGTCCTTGACCTCTTTTTCGAGGCCCTTGGGGAATTTGCGCCCAAGTTTGTAGTACTCTTCGCAGGTCGGGATGCTGATCGTGAAGCCGCCGGGCACGGGCAGCCCGATGCTGGTCATTTCCATCAATCCGACGCCCTTGCCGCCCAGGACGTTCTTGGTGAGATCCTTGCCCTTGGCCTCGGCCTTGCCGCCACCGAAGAAGAAGACGCGCTTCGCCATTGTGTTGAATCTCCTGAAAGTGTTGACCCGTGCCGCGCCCGAAAATCATCCCTGGAGGGCCGAAAAAGTCCCCGGACTGCTGCGCGGCTCCGTTGGAGCAGTGGGCTGGAGCGTACCAGCGGGGAACGAAGCTCTGTTTCTAGCAAGAGCGGGGGGAGCGTCAAGTGAAGCGAATGAGGGATCAGGCGGGATTTCGAATGACCGAAGCGCAGTTCAAATACCCGCAGCTTCTTTAACGCATATCCATCCTTATCTGTGGATCCGAAAAGTATCGCTGGAAAGCGACCGGACGTTGGACTATACGTGGCGTTTCGCGGCGTAAGTTGCGTCGACTGAAGACCTCGGCGGAGAGGTGGCAGAGTGGTCGATTGCGGCGGCTTGCTAAGCCGTTATGCGGGTTTACTCCCGTATCGGGGGTTCGAATCCCCCCCTCTCCGCCATACATAAATCCATTCTCATAACAACAGTTATTGACTAGCGTTATGTTTTCGTGTATCTTTCATTTTGGCGTTTGTGAAAGATTTTGTGAAAGAATCCAGACCCACCGGGCAGGAGTTCTATCGTGTCAAAGACAATCCACACTGGGTTGACCACTAAAGGCAATGTCCGCGACGTGACGGTCGAGCGGATCAGGAAGGTGACGATTTACCGCAGGGGCAGCGCCTACTATCTTTATTATCGCGAGAATGGAAAATCCGTGCGACGGCCAGTCCATGGGAACATGGCAACAGCGCGCGCCACGGCCAGCAAGGTGGCGGCGGCCTTGGACGACGGGCAGCCCTCACCGCTCGGTTTCCAGAAAATCTCCCCGAAGGACATGGTGACGGCCTTCCTTGAGTACGTTAAGGTCGTCCAAGGACTGGCCCCGAGAACCTACGACCGCTACCGCGCGGCGCTGGAGCGTTTCCAGGAATTCGCGGACTCGAAGGGAATCGCCAGCATCGACCGGGTGTCCATCGCCTCCGTCGAGGACTTCGTGAAGTGGCTCCGCCAGAAGCAGCGGACCCGCAACGGAAGCGAGAAGGGGAAGACTGACGCTTATAAGATCGGCGGCGTGAAGTTTATCTTGAGCACCGCCCGCACCGCCTTCAACTGGGCCGCCCGCCGGCGGCACCTGGCGCCGTTCACCGAGAACCCGTTCGGCGAGTTCCCCATCGACAAGCTGAGGGACCGCGATCAGGAAGGCGACGGCCCGTCGCTACTCTCTCCCACTGAGCAAAAGACATTCTTCAACGCATGTAACGAGTGGCAGCGCCCGCTCTTCCTTATGCTGGCGGCCTACGGTCTTCGGGTTGGGGAACTGGTTCACCTCCTCATCGAAGATGTGGACCTTGTAGGAGACATGATCCAGGTCCGATCCAAGCCATACCTGTTCTGGCACGTCAAGACCGGTCGGGAGCGCGTCCTACCATTACTCCCGGAACTGAAGGTCATCATCGAGACGGCCATCGGTACTCGGAAGGCCGGCTTCGTCTTCCTGAATAAGGACGCCACGGCACACCCTGGGTCCTTGAAGATGGCGTTCACCACCCCGCGCGCCTTCCGAGATCACGTAGTGAAGGTTGCGGATGAAGCGAAGATTGCGACCCCGAACGACGAGAAGGCTGCCGAGAAGGCGGTTCAGGCATTCTGCCGGGGCATGGGCCAGATTCCGGAAAAACGGGTGCGGCAGGAGTTCATGAAGCTGACCAAGCGCATCGGAAGGCCGGACCTGACTCGTGCACACGATCTCCGCCACCTGTTCTCCACACGGGCTCAGGAACTGGGGATGAAC
>CAYSBP010000288.1:0-4443 GCA_964429255.1 uncultured Planctomycetia bacterium | reverse complement strand
ACTCCTTGATGAGCTGTTTCACGGCGGGATCGGGACCGGCGTAGGCCGTCTCAAGGATGCCAAGTCCGGTCTTCAGCGCGCAAGCCCACTGCGATGCCTCAGGGCCGGACTTGGACTTGGCGAGCGCGTTCATCATGAGGTTGGCGAATTCCTCCATTAGCACATGGCAATAGACGCCGCCGAAGTCGGCTACATGGGTCATCAACGTCTCACGAAACTGCGGAATTGTACTGGCTAGAGTACGCATCAACCGATCGTCTCTGCTCATACTGGCAACGCTCCTAAATTCGATACACCACCGAATCGTCGTCGCAGGCATCGTCGCAATCGTGGCAGGTCGTTACCGTGTTCAACGGCGGTCGCTGGCGATCTTGATCCCGACCACGGTTCCCACATCCAGAGGTGAAAGCCTGCCGTCTACGACCGGCAATCCGCATGATAGTACCTTCCTTCATGGTCGTCCTGCACTTGGGGGCAGTGGAGCGGGTTCACCTCGTAGACGCGCTTGTTGAGCCGGGCCCAGGTGAAGTTGCAGGGGCGGGCCGGCCCGCTCCTGCAACCGCGGCCGCCACGGCAGGCTGCGCGGCGCGCGACTTCGCCGCCTTCAGGCGCATTCCGCGAGAGAAGCACTGATGCCGGTGCTCAGTGGTAATCTCCACATGGGCCATCCTCCTTGCAGTTCGTGAACCATGTCGCTGATGTCGCACATTGCGACATCGCAGAACTTGTTCAGTGACCGTGCCCATCATCCATCTTGATGTTGTATTTCAACTCCCCGATCGCAATCGCGATGCGGGCATTGAGCGGGTGAGCCTTCAGCGCGCCATCGACCACTTCGAACTGAGCGGCCAGACCGTCCTTCGATTCGATGGGCTTCGTCTCCAGTTGCTTGTTTCCGTCGGCTGCTTTGAGGTTAATCCTCGGCGCGTCTTTCAAGGCGAGCGGCGTCTTCCCGTCCTTATCGAACACGTAGAGCGTCAGCTTGCCTGCCTTCTCGTCGAGAACGATCTCGATGTGGGCGATCTCTTCGCCGACGACGAGCATCTGTCCGCCGTGCGGCGCTATCATCCCATCGTGTTTGTGCTCCCCGGCACACAGGCGGACGCCGGACAGCGCGACCAGGACCATCGGGACCAGCCAAAGACCGTTGTTGCGCATGTTCTTCATGCTCCTTTGAAAAGCGAACGATCTACGTTGACGGCACGCTGACTGCGTTGCCGTTTGCCGAACCACCGTTCGTCGTGGGTCGGTCGAAGTCGGCCACAATTTCCTCGGACAACGGGTCCAGGTGTTCGTGCTTTCGGGTAAGTCGTTCGGCCTCGCTTCTACTGAGGAGCCAGAAGATTCCCGGCCGTGCGAGGAAGTCCAGAATCGTGCTGGAGATCAGGCCACCGATGATGACCGTTGCGACCGGATAGAGGATCTCACGCCCCGGCTCGTCGGGCGCGAGGGCCAGCGGTATCAGCGCAATGCCGGCGCACAGCGCGGTCATCAGGACGGGCACCATCCGTTCCTGTCCGGCGCGCACAATCATCTCCTGGCTGAAGGTGGCGTCTTCCTCACGCATCAGGTGGAGGTAGTGATCGAAAAGCAGGATGGCGTTGCGCGCGGCGATGCCACCCAGGGAAATGAGGCCAACCAGTGTCGCGATGGACACCGTCTGACCGCTGATCACGATGTAGGCGATGGCACCCACAAAGGCCATGGGGATGCCGAGCAATACCTGGAAGGCCAGATTGACGGAATGGAAGTGTATGTAGAGGATCAGGAACATCCCCGCCAGCGCGATGAGACTCATGACCATGATCGCGCGCGTCGCTTCGGCCTGCGCCTCGAACTGACCGCTGATGCGGATGGAATAGCCTGGCAGGCGGCTCAGTCGCTGGCGGATCGGCTCCAGTGCCCGATCCACGTCCCGAACAACTTCACCCAACGAGCGTCCGGCCACGTTATGCTGGACGACCGCTCTGCGCGAAACGTTCTCGCGGTTGATGTTGTTGGGTGTCTTTGAGATATGGACGTCCGCCACGTCCGAGAGCAGGACGCGTCCGCCCTCGGCGGTTCGCAGTTGCAGGTTCCGGAGATCCTCCAGACTGCGCCGGTTCTTTCCGCTCAACTGGACCACGATGGGATAGCTGGTCTGCCCCACGTTCATTCGCGAGACTTCCTCGCCTCCTCCACTCAACTCGATGACACGTGCCACGTCCTGTGCTGTCAGTCCCCATTGCGCGAGGCGCGCCCGCTTGGGTTCCACGGCGATCTGGTCCACCAGCACCAGGGGCTGGACGTATAGATCTTTGACGCCTGGAATCGGCGCGATCGCCGCTTTGACGTCCTCGGCGGTCTCGCGCAGCACATCCAGGTCGGACCCCATGATCTTGATGGCCACCTGGGCGTTCACACCCGACAGCAGACTGCTCAACAGGTGAGCCAGGGGTTGATCGACGGCAGTGGCCACGCCCGGGAACTCGTCTTCCAGCCGGTCGCGGACGTCCGCGATGATCTCCTCGCGCGATCGCGCCGCCTTCGGATCGATCGTGACGATGGCCTCGGACATGTTGACGCCCTCGGCGTGTTCGTCGCCTTCGGCTCGTCCCGTGCGCCGCCCCACGTTCTTCACGCCCGGTACCTGCACCAGGACCTCCTCGAGGCGTTTGCCGTACGCGTCCGAGGTATCCAATCCCGTTTCCGGCGGGAGGATCAGGTTGATCTGCGCTACGCCTTCATTGAACGAGGGCAGGAACTGCGAGCCGCACGTCAGTAACAGGAGAACCGCGATCAGGACCAGGCAGACCATCGTTCCGATAATCGGTCCGGCCTGCGCCATGCTGAATCGGATGATAGCGCCCGCGGCGCGTTTCAGGTGGCGCACCAGCCACGCATCCCCGGCATGTTTGGCTGACGTGCTGTGCCCCAGCATGTACGCGCAGAGCGCCGGCGTTACCGTGATCGAGACGAGAAGCGAGGCCATGACACTGACGATGTAGGCTACGCCGATGGGCGTGAACAACCGGCCTTCCAGTCCGGTGAGGTAGAAGAGCGGCAGGTAGACTACGACCACCAGCAGGGTGCCAATCAAGACGGGTTGCCGGACCTCGCTGCAGGCCTGGAAGATCACCCAGAGCGGCTTGTGGGGTTGGTCTTTGGTCGCATTCTGTCGCAGTCGTCGGTAGACGTTTTCCACATAGACGATTGCATCGTCCACGAGCGCGCCCACGGCCACCGCCAGGCCGCCCAGGGTCATCGTGTTGATGGACAATCCAAACATCGAGAAGACGATGGCGGTCATGGCGACCGACAGTGGAATGGCCGTCAGCGTGATGAAGGTTGTCCGGATGTTCATCAGGAACAGAAAGAGGATGATGACCACGAGGATCGCACCGTCGCGCACGGCCTCCACCACGTTGTCGATCGCACGATGGATGAACGCCGCCTGCTGAAACACGTCGTTGATGATCACCACGTCCGGTGGCAGCGTCTTCTGAATCTCAGCCAGCTCGCGGTTGACCCGATCGGTCAAGTCAACGGTATCCACCGCCGGTTGCTTGAAGATGACCATGATGACGCCGGGTTTTCCGCTGATTCCCGCATCGCCCGTTCGAATAGCCGCCGGACCGAACTTCACGTCGGCCACATCGTCAACGCGTACCGGGCGGACGGGATCGGACTTTACCACTGCGCTGGCGATCTCGTGCTCGGCCGCGATACGCCCCATCACGGTGATAACGGGACCCTTCGATCCGATATTGAGGAAGCCGCCCGAAGCGTTGACATTGGCCTTCTCAATGGCTTCCGCGACCTCTTCCAGCGTCACATCGAAGACGCGCAACCGTTCCACGTCCACCGTCACCTGAAGTTGGCGCGGCGATCCGCCTGACGTCACGATCTGCGCAACACCTGAAACTGACATCAACCGCGGTTTGATGGTCTGATCGACCATCGCACGCAAGGCCGATACGTCGGTCGTCCCGGACGTGCTCGCCAAGCCAATCAGGTGAACCTGGCCCATGATGCTGGAGACCGGCGTCATCTGCACGGCTACACCGGGGGGAAGTTTCTCCTGTGCGAGTTGTAGCTTCTCCTGCACGATCTGCCGATTACGGAAGATGTCTGTCTGCCAGCCAAACTCCACCTGGATGGCGCACAGACCCAACCCCGACGACGAGCGAACGCCGGACACCCCGGTTGCCCCGTTCAGAACCTGTTCCAGCGGGCGCGTCACCAGTCGTTCGACATCCTCGGGAACCATGGCGTGAGCTTCCGCCATGACCACCACGGTAGGTTTGTTGAGGTCGGGCAGCACGTCGATGGACATCCGCAGCGAAGTGTAGAGGCCATACCACGAAACCAGGATCGCGGCGATGACCACAAACAGCCGGTTCTTCAGCGAGAAGCCAATGATCCAGTTCAGCATTCGGACCCTCTTCCTTTCCGGCTATCTAG
>CAYSBP010000287.1:0-4446 GCA_964429255.1 uncultured Planctomycetia bacterium | reverse complement strand
GGTCAACCTTAACAAATAGGAATCACAACCATGAAGACAATTAACACACTACTTTAAGGGGAAATCGCCATGCAAAAAAAATCCATCACAGCCACGCTTCTGCTCCTGCCGCTTCTCTTCCTGACGCGGGCCGTTTATTCGGCCGATCGCCCACCGTCGCCGACTACCCAGATGGCCCAGGTGTTCGCCCTCGATCAGTGGAAAAACCAACGCTGCCTGGACACCCTGGTGGTAGACAAATCCCCCGCTGAGTTTCAGGGCTTGACCGTCATCGTCTCCGACCGCGGTGACAGCAAGAAGCCCGGGGCCGGCTTGGTGTTCACGGTCGACCGGCCGGTGACGGTCTACCTCTGCGTCGCCAACCGCGGCAAGCCGACCCTGGCGCCGGAATGGGAGAAGGGGCGGGGAAGCGTTGCCTGGAGTTCCGGCGATGGCAAGGGCAAGAAGGACAGCGTGTACGTGCGCCGCTTCGACAAGGGGCGCATCGAACTCCCGCAGCACGACGGGATGGAGGGGCCGGATTACGGGTTGCCGCACCTGGTGTTCGTCAAGGCCGAGGACGGCGACCAAGCCGCGCTGACGATCACGGATCTGCAGGTGCCCAAGGTGCTGACCGCGGCCGACCGCCTGCCTCATTTCGAGTTCGCGGTCGTCGGCAACGGGCGCGAGGTGCGCGTCACCCCGGTGAATATCGATCCGGCCGGCAAGGCACTGCGCCTGTCGCTGTCGCAGAGAGACGAGATCTCGCCGATGATCTCGCGGGAGTTTTCCAGCACCGTGATTCCCGCGCCGCTGTCGGCCGCCGGCGCCGTGTGGGACCTGGGCAAGCCGCAACCCGGACTGTACAGAATCGGTGCCCGGTTGGGCGATGGGCCGGACGAGCTCAGGGCCGGCCAGACGGTGCTGGTCGACCTGAAGGGCTCGCTCCTGACCGACGTCACCCTGCGCCACGCGTCGGATGAATCCAAGGGAGCGTTTACAATCAAGACCTTGAAGACGCCCGCTGCTTACACGACCTGGAAGTTGGCGCTGAGCGTGAACGGCAAGACGGTTGACACCGCCGAAGGGGAACTGCCGATTGAACCTGGCGGCAAAGGGGCCAAGGGCAAAGGGGCCAAGGGCAAAGGCCCCAGCGTGAGCATGGCCCCGGCCACGGAGGCAGACCAAGGGAAGAAGAAAAAGGGCCACGTGGAAGCGGTGCCGCTGGGCCCCTTTCTCGTCACCCTGACGCTCTCCGGTCCGGGCGGGGATTTCACGGTGCCCTTCCCGTGCTCGGTCGAAGAGGAGTTCCGGTATGCGTACTTCCCGTCGCACCGGCTGGTGCGCTTCCTGTTGCCCGCTCCGCCCGCGGGTGCAACCGCTTGGCGGGTGGTCCTGACGCCGGATGGCCAGAACAAAATTCTCGCGGAACGCTCCGGAAAACTGCCGATGTCCACCAATGGCGAGAACCTGAGCATCCCGGACCTGCCCGAAGGCCTCTATCTGCTGACCCTGACTTTCCCGGATGGACCGAAGGATCTGAAGATCAGCCGCCCGTTCTGGCGGAAGAACCTTCCGTGGGAAGGACTCAAACTCGGGATGGACGAGGTGGTCGTGCCCCCGTTCACGCCGCTGCAGGTTGACGCCAAGGATGCCGCCGTCTCCTGTGTCCTGCGGCGCACGGTCATGGACCGGACCGGTCTCTGGCGCGAGGTGGAGAGCCAGCAGAAACCCCTGCTGGCCGCGCCGGTGCGCTTGGAGTTCACCACGGGCGGCCGCACGATCCGCGCGGAGGGAACGGGTGCCGCCTTCTCGGAAACCAAACCGACCCGCGTCGCCGGCAAGGCGGACTGGAGCGCGGGACCGATCAAAGGCGCTACCGATTTCGTCTGGGATTACGACGGCCTGATGCAGGTGACCCTCCGGCTGCCGAAATCCACCACCAAGGTGGAGAAACTGCAACTGGTGGTCCCGCTCAAGAAATCCGAAGCGTGGCTCATGCACCCGGTCACCGTCGGACTACGCCCGCACTACGCCGGCCGGGTACCGGACGGCAAAGGCAAGGTCTGGGACTCCTCGCAGTCGCCGCGGAATGGCCTGCCCGGCACCCTCATTCCCTACATCTATGTCGGCGGCCCGGAGCGCGGCATCTGTTTCGCCGCGGACAATGACCGCGACTGGGTCACCGACCCGGCCGTGCCGTCCATGGAGATCCATCGCGACGGCGACGAGGTGTCGCTGCGCGTCAACCTGATCTGCAAGCCGGTGACGCTGGACCGCGAGCGGACGATCGTTTTCGCCCTGCAGGCCACCCCGGCCAAGCCCATGCCGGAAGAACCCTACTCGTGGCGGAAGTGGTGGAACCACGGTACCGGCAAGGACGCGCAGGATGTCAACTTCGAGATGTGGGGTGGAACGACGTACTGGGGCGGAAACCTGGGCGTGGTGGATTATTTCCCCGCCAAGATGGATTTCGGACACTGGGAGCGGCTGGCGAAGTATCGCCAAACGGGTCAACAGGACCCCGGCTACCTGCAGGAATGGATCGCCAAAATAGCCGACAAGCCCGCGGCCATTCCCGCGGCCAAGGCTGGGCTGGATTGGGCGGCCAACACCCCCGCCGACTTGCCGGACACCAAGAAGTTCCGCTGGATCCTGCCTTATACCAGTCCCCGCAGCGCCAGCCTGAGTGATGACGGTTTCGGAATGACCTTCATGGACGAATGGTCCACCATGGACATCGCCCACCCGAAATGGAAGGCCGGCCCGCCCAAACGGTCCACCCGCCAGTCCCCGCTGGGCATCTACTACGACATCGAGCCGGTGCCCACCGTGGTGGACCGCATCCTGTACTACCAGAAGAAGATGTACGAGACCTTCGCCGACGGCATCTACTGGGACAACATCTTCCTGAAACCGTGCTGGGTCCCCATGGAGGCCGGCGGCCCCGCCTATATCAACGACGAGGGCAAACTCACGCCCGGGGTGAACCTGATGGCCTACCGGGCCCTGGTCCGCCGGCACGCGGTGATGATGCACGTGATGGGCAAACGGCCCATGGCCTGGATGCACATGACCAACTTCAATTGTGTGCCCATCCTGTCCTTCTCCCAGATCAACTACGACTGGGAATGGCGGGATCAGGGCAAGGGCGAGACCGCGGACATGCAGGACCGCCTACGCATCGATGCCGATTCCTCCCTGGTGCTGGTGCAGAGCCTCGGGCTGCAGAGCGGGAGTGTGCCGGTGGTCTGCGACCGCTACGGGATGAAGACCCGCGGTTGGCAGCAACGCACCATGCTGGCCGTCTGCCTGCCCCACGAGATCAAGACCCACGCCGGCGGCCCCGACGCCGCGCGCGCCATCAAGGCCCTGAGCGATTTCGGCTACGGCGAGCCGGATTGCCGCGTGTACCGCTACTGGGAAGACGGCCATCCGTTCTCGGCCGAGGGGGCGCGTCTGCGGGCCCTGGTGTTGAAACGCGGCGACAAAGCGCTGGTGCTCATCGGCAATTACGGGCAGGGCAGCAAAAAAGACACCGGCATCGAACTGTCCGAGGCGGATGCCGGCAACATCGAGACCTACGACCGGATCCGCGAGCAGGGCCAGAAAGAGGTGAACAAGCCGGCAGCCGGGCCGAAAAAAGGCGTGGTCTATGATGCTGTGTTCAAGCTCGACCTCAAGGCCCTGGGATTGCCGGACAGCGTTCGCGCCATCGACATGGAACAGCGGATCCCCGCCGGAAAGAAGGCGCCGGTCAAACGGAAGAACACCGAGGCGGAAGCTCCACAGATCCGGCCGGAAACGCTGAAGCAGCGGGCGCCCGGAGTGTTCGAACTCCCGATTCGCCGGCACGACTTCGCCATCATCCAAGTGGAGTAGCCGCCCCGATTCGCAACAAATCAACATCAACCAACCCAAGGAGAAATACACACATGAACAACAAGCCCTTCATTCCCATCCGTGAAGTCATCTCATACTGCCCCAATTCGGGAATCTGGAACGACTTGACGCCGGCGTTGAAGCAGCGTTTCTTCCTGTGCCATTGGCCGGAGGAGCGTATCCGGCGGCATGTCGCCATGCTGGCCGCCTTCGGCTACAACGCCCTGCAGGTGACCGTGGTGGGGCAGATGCCGCGCAACGCCGGCCAGACCATGGAAGAGTGGGTGCGGCGGGTGAAGGTCCAGATTGCCGCGGCGCGCGAACACGGGATGACGATCACCCAGTTCGTCTGGGGCAACGCCATCAGCGCCGTGGGCGAGGGATTCACCGATCCGCATCCGATCCATGACTGGCACCGGCCGGCGCACCGCGACGCGCTGCATCGGGAATGGGAGCGCTGCGCCCGCGCCATCGGCGGGGAGGCGGACCGCGTGGTGACGCACTGGTGCGATCCCGGCGGCGCCACCGCCGGCTGCCCCGAGTGCTCGATCCACAGCGCCGTCGAGATGCACAACGCCGTCATGG
>CAYSBP010000286.1:0-4457 GCA_964429255.1 uncultured Planctomycetia bacterium | reverse complement strand
CGTCCCGTCCTGCAAGGTCTCGGTGTTCGCGTTCTTTGGCGGGGCGCCTCGTGAAGCATGGTCGAAGACTGTGTATGTCGCTCCGATCTCCCGGTTCCTCACCCTGAAAGTGACCACCGGCAAGCGCGATTACCGGCCGGGCGAACGCTGCGTGGCCGAAGTGAAGGCCGTGGACTTCCGCGGCGAACCCGTGGCGCAGGCCGAAGTGAGCCTCGGCGTCATCCACGAGGCCGTGTACCGGATCGAGCGCGACCCGACCCCCGATCTGCAGCGGTACTTCCACCAGTACGAGTTGCCGGTCTATGCGGTGGGCCACTATGACGCGCCGGCTCCCGCCGCGCCGGCGATCCTGTACTTCAAAGGACCGAAGTACGCGTGGGGTTTCCTGTATCAAGCATTCCGGGGTATTTCTTGTGTGCGCAGTTTCGGCAGCGGGCACGGGCGCTGGGGGCGCGCTGGTGGCGGCGGAGCGTTGGAGAGCAATCTGAAGGTTCGCAAGGACTTCCGCACGGAGGCGTACTGGGTGGCGAACCTGGTCACCGGGAATGACGGCCGCGCGCGCGCCGAGTTCGATTTCCCTGACGACATCACCGAATGGCGTTTCACCGCGCGCGGAATCACGGCCGACACCAAAGTGGGCGAGGTGGTCCACCGTGAACGCACCATCCTGCCCGTGCAGGTGGAACTGGCCATGCCTCGCGCGTTACGCGCGGGAGACCGGATCACCGCGGGAGCCGTGGTCCGCAACAACGAAGGTGACGCACGCACGGTAAACGTGACGCTCGATAAGGACGCCGGGAACGCGCAGAAGGAACTCTCGATCGCGAAAGGCCTGGCGCAGCGCGTTGACTTCCAGCTTGCGCCGATCGCCGTCTGCCCGCTGGCGCTCTTCGCCAAGGCCGAGGATACGAAGTCCAAGGACGGCGATGCGATCGAACGTTCGCTGGATGTCCTCCCGCGCGGCTATCCGGTGGGTCGCAGCTTCTCGGGAACGGTGAAGGAAGGCGGCGAAGTCGCGCTGGCCTTTGGCGAGGCTGGCGTGCCGGAGAACCTGCAGGTCGTCTTCTCGGTCGAACCGGGGTTGATCGGCCCGATCACCTCGGCGCTCGATGAGCTGATCCAGTACCCGTACGGTTGCGTCGAGCAGACTATGAGCCGCTTCATGCCCGCCGTTGTCGCGGGCCGCGCGCTCAAGAAGGGCAACCTGCCCAACCCGCGTGAAAAGGATCTGGCCGGGGTCCTCGACAAGGGCCTCGAGCGGCTCGCCGGGTTCCAGCATCAGGACGGCGGTTGGGGCTGGTGGAAGGAAGACGCGACGAATGACTTCATGACCGCGTATGTGCTGGAAGGGCTGACGCTCTGCCGCCAGGCCGGTCATTTCGTTTCTGTAAGCATGGTCGAGAAGGCCGAGCGGTATCTCTTCGAACAGCTCGTCGGCGAAAAGCTGCAGGGCCACGAAGTGGGCGCACTCGGCGCAGCCAGCCTGCCGCTGACGTCCGCTCACGCGCTGGCGCTGGGGTATGCGGCCGAACCGGAACGTTTCGCGGAGCAGATCAAACGGCTCGTGGCCGTGGTGCTCAAGCAGAACGAGTGGCCGCACCCGCGCGATGCGGCGCTGCTGGCGGACACGCTACGGTTGCTTGGCAAGAGCGACGAAGCCAGGCGCTCGCTGGCCATCGCCGTGCAGACGATCAAGACCGAGAGCAACCGGGGCAGCATGATGGCCGTTGCGACGCTGCTGGAAGCCGGCGCGGCGCTGGAACCCGCCGATCCGCGCTGGATGTTGAAGGCGCGCGAACTGGTCAAACTGCGGCGCGGAAGAGGGTGGGGGGATACGCTCACTTCGGCGGCCGCCGTGCGGGCGCTCTCGGCCCTCATCAGCGGACCTTCAAAGGAGATCGGCCCCATGGACCTTCTGGCCGATGGTCGAGTGATCGGGAAACTGGAGACGAAGCCGAATGAACGCGTCAGCGTGACGCTGAGCGGCGAACTGGCGGGTGCGAAGGTCTTCTCCTTCCGTCCGGCCCAAGAGATCGCGGAAGACCTTTTCTGGTCCGCGCGCGAGACGGGCTTCCTGAAAAGCCCGCTGCCTGACGCTGAAAAGCCCGTGGCCACGGTCGACGTGCGCGTATTCACCACCGGACCTGAGGCGAAGGAACTGGAGGTGGGTGCGGACGGCATCCTGAACGTCAAACGCGGCACGACGCTGAGCGTGCGACTGGTGTGCAGTCTGAACGAGTCGATGGAGTATCTCCGCATCTCGTTGCCGCGGCCATGCGGCGTCGAATTGGTCCGCCCGCCGCGCCGCGGTCGGGACGTGACGGCGTTTGAGGAGCGTGACGACGGGCTGCACTTCTTTGTGCGCGAGTGGGCGAAGGGCGAGCACGAGGTCGAGTTCCTGGTGCGCGCCGAGTGCGCGGGTGAAGTCTTCGCGCCGCCGCCGGAACTGGAACCGATGTACGCCGGCGCCGTGCCGCTGAAGTCCCGCGGCCCGGGTCTTTGGAGGATCACGGAGCAGTGACAGGAGTAGAGGTCACTTTTCGCTGGTCACGTGGTCCACTATTTGGGATTGCACCCCACCGTTTCTTTCGCGTGCTATTTGCTCATCTGGGCGGCAATCGCTCCGTACTCGGTCTCGGGCATCGTGGTGGCGATCTGCTGCAGGGCCGAGGAGGCCTGAGGGGCGAGCTTCAGCTGGCCTTTCGAACCGTACACCTTGGCCGCGATGCTCGCATAGGTCTGCTTGGCCTTCAGGTTGTCGCGGACGGGCTGTTGTTGAGCGAGCTTGGCTAACGCCGTCCTGACCTTGGTCGCGTCTTCGGCCTTCGGAAAGCAGCGCAGGTAGCTTTCGCCCACCTTGTAGGCATCCCACTCCTTGCCGGCCTTCAGGATCTCCTCGAAGAGTGCCAGCTTGCTCTTGCGCAGGTCCTCGAAACGAGTCTGGAGCGTATTTTTCAGTTCCGCCAGGGGACTCTTGTCCGGGATGGCGGTGAGATAGGCCTGCGCCTCGGCAAGCCGTCCGCACTTAA
Organism: uncultured Planctomycetia bacterium; assembly: GCA_964429255.1. GTDB lineage: Bacteria > Planctomycetota > SZUA-567 > H5-PLA8 > H5-PLA8 > CAYSBP01. Next base: position 1,428 of record CAYSBP010000286.1, on the reverse strand, counting down.
TGGCGGTGGCGATGAGTCGGGCTTGCTCGGGGATCGCCACCCCCGCCAGCAGGCCCTTGTCCAGGTGCTTCTGGATTTCATCCATAAGAACCGCGCAGGGTACGGTGACCTCCTTGCCCTCCCGTATTAAGCGGAAGGCGCCTTGTGACGGATCCACAGCGCGGCAGAGCAGCTCACCGTCTGGGCCGACGATGACGACGGCCGATCTCTTCTCTTGTCCGCGTATCCGGTCGTAGGCGGTGGTATTCGCGTCCAGGCCACAGACGTAGTCACTGCCCCAAAAGGCGTTGGCCATGCCCTGAAAGCGGGACGGCGCCTTGAAGAGGCCGATGGGGATGAGCGCAAAGGGCTGGTCCTTATGGAAGGCCTTGATCTGTTGAGCCGCACGGGCCCAGCAAGGGCCACTTCACCCCGAGGCGTCGTTAAAGAAGATCAGAACGGTCACCTGCCCCTTGAAGTCCTCCAACGACAACGTACCCTTGGTCCACTCCACCACGGGTAAGTCCGGCGCCGCGACCTCACATTGTACAGAAGTCGACAGCACGAGTCCCAGCGCCGCAATCCAGCCCACCGTGCCTGCACTCCGCTTCATGGCCGCACTCCTTAATAAACTGGTAGGAAATTTGATTTCCTTATGGCGGTAGTGTAGCGAGGGGAAGGCGGAATTCAAGGGGGTAAAGGCCTCCTGTACGGAGTCCCGGTCGGCCGTCGTGCCGAACGCGACAGGCGGCGTCCTGGCCGGCGCCTCCCAGAGCCCGCAGTGCTTACGGCATTGCAGTTACGAGGATGCACCCCAATTCCCAGACGTCCCATTCTTCCCATTTGTTTTTTGCCCAGCGTCCCATAAAACCGTGCGCAGTTCCTTCAAACACCCCCTCCCCAACGTGGGAGATGCCCGACGTGCTTGTCCCGCCGAAGCGCTGGAGCGAAGGCGGAAGCGACTGTGAACGCGGGGAGAGGGGGCCGCTGTTGCGGATGGTGGGGAATCGTGGCCGAGACACTCTCGATTGCTCTGGGTTGGGATGGCGTCACGCTGACGGCGCCGGACGGGTGCACGTGGCTTGCCGGCCGCAATGTGGAGACGGCCCCGGCGTGTGTGACGTTGGAATCCCTCCGCGAGGAAATCAAACGCGTGGCCGCCGGCCACAAGCGTGTTGCGATCCTGCTGGGCGACGTCACGCTGCCCGCGCCGTATCCGCGGCTGCTTCCCGAGCTGACGGAACTGCTGACCGAATGCGACATTCGTCCGTCGCGCATCACCTTCCTCTGCTGTCCCGGCCGCGCTGCGCCGACGCTGGGCATGGGCGCGATCCGGCGTTATGGCGAGCAGACCGTGGGCCGTTTCGAGCTGCGTGACTGGGATGCTGGCGACGGGCAACTGGACCCGGCCTATGAAGCCGCCGATCTTCGACTGGCGGTTCTGCCTGC
>CAYSBP010000285.1:0-4476 GCA_964429255.1 uncultured Planctomycetia bacterium | reverse complement strand
GCCGAGTCGAAGAGGATTATTCATGGGGAGGGGCCCATGAATAATCCGGGCTAGACGAATGATCGTCCCCGGGGGTGGGTAGCGGCGGCGAAGACGCCCTGCGTACCCCAGCGTCGCCAGCTCCTCTTTGGTCCAGTGCTTTTTCGTCATCCCCAGATTCGCCGGTCTGGAATTCCTCCGCAAGGGCTGGGAACGTTTGGGGCTCATGGCCGCAACGGGTCTCCGCAAGTTCGCGTGATAGGAAAATGGGTTGCTCCCATGGGGCGTATCACAGCTGGAGCGAGTTGGAATTCAAGCGAGGCGATGGCACCACGGAATATCCGATGACCTTCGTGCGTTCCCTGCTAGACTTGCCCCTTCCGGCCATCCCCGGACTTCGCAGGGGGCCCGGTCCTGCTGCATCGCGTTGAGGAAGAGCACCATGCGCGCCGTCGATCCCGTGCACGCCATCCGCATCCGTGGCGCGCGCGAACACAACTTGAAGAATGTCAACCTGGACATCCCGCGCGACCAACTGGTCGTAATCACGGGTCTTTCAGGATCCGGCAAGTCCACGCTCGCCTTCGACACCATTTACGCCGAAGGCCAGCGCCGTTATGTGGAAAGCCTCAGCGCCTACGCCCGGCAGTTTCTGGAAATGCTCCAAAAGCCCGACGCCGACACCATCGAAGGCCTGACCCCGACGATCGCGATTGAACAGCGCAGCGGCTCGGCCAATCCGCGCTCGACGGTCGCCACCACCACCGAAATCTACGACTACCTGCGCGTCCTCTTCGCCCGCGTCGGCACACCGCACTGTCCCACGTGCAACCGCCCCATCAAAGGCCAGACCGCCGAGCAGATCGTCGACCGTCTGCGGGCCCTGCCGGAACCGTCCAAGGTGATGCTCCTCGCGCCCCTGATCCGCGGCAAGAAGGGCGAGCACCGCGACGTCCTGGCCACCGCGCGTCGCGAAGGCTTCACCCGCCTGCGCGTGGACGGAACGGTCGTCGACGCCCGTGAGATGCAGGCGCTGGAGAAGAACTTCAAGCACACCATCGAGGTCGTCGTGGACCGGTTGGCCATCCGTTCCTCTGACGGCCGCACGCGACTGACCGATTCCGTCGAACTGGCGCTCAAGGTCGGCGACGGGTTGCTGATCGCCGCGGTCCAGGAAGGCGAAGGGAAGTACAAGGAGCAGCTCTTCTCCGAGCGCTTCGCCTGCCCCGAGCACGGCGTCGGCCTGGAGGAGCTTTCGCCGCGCATCTTCTCTTTCAACAGCCCGTACGGCGCCTGTGCGACGTGCGCGGGTCTGGGCACGCGGCTGGAAGTCGATGTCGACATGCTGGTCCCCGACAAGACGATCAGCATCGAGGACTCGCTGATCAAGAGCCTCTACCGGCTCGGCTACAATTACGGCATCTGGTACAGCCGCGCGGTCCGACGCTTCTGCCAGGGCGCGCGCGTGCCGACGTCGACGAAGGTGGAGGATCTCCCCAAGGGCGTGCTCAGGGCGATCCTGCACGGCTCCAGCGGCTCGGGCAGCTTTCCAACGTTTAAAGGGCTGGTGCCTTCGCTGAACGAGCGTTTTAAGAACACCGAAAACGATTTCATCAAGCAACGCATCCACGACTTCATGACCGACCTGCCCTGTCCCGAGTGCAAGGGAGCGCGGTTGCGGCCCGAAGTACTGGGCGTCCGCATCGAGAAGCTGAACATCCGCGAGGTCACCGCCCTGACCATCGAGCAGGCCGTCGCGTACTTTGAAGATCTTCCGCTGGAAGGCGAGCGGGTGAAGATTGCCGCGCCGATTCTGAAGGAGATCCGCGAGCGGTTGGGGTTCCTCGCCGACGTCGGCCTGGCGTATCTGACGCTGGACCGGACCAGCGGGACGCTGTCCGGCGGCGAAGCGCAGCGCATACGTCTGGCCAGCCAGGTCGGCAGCAAGCTGGTCGGCGTGACCTACGTGCTGGACGAACCCACCATCGGACTGCATCAGCGCGACAACGACCGTCTGCTCAACACGCTGGTGAAACTGCGCGACCTGGGCAACACGGTCATCGTGGTCGAACACGACGAGGACGTGATGCGCCGCGCCGACTGGCTGGTCGACATGGGGCCGGGCGCCGGCGAGAAGGGTGGCGAGGTGGTGGCCGTCGGGCGGGCTGAGGACCTGGCCAAGTGTGAGAAATCGCTGACCGGGAAGTACCTGACCCGGCAACTCGAAATCCCGCTGCCCAAGGAGCGGCGTCCGCGCGATCCGGCCTACTTCATCGGCGTGCGCGGCGCACGCGAGAACAACCTCAAAGGCCTGAACGTCGATATCCCCACGCGTCGTTTCGTCTGCGTGACCGGCATGTCGGGTTCGGGCAAGAGCACGCTCATCACGGAGGTGGTCTACAAGAGTCTCGCGCGCAAGCTGCACGGCGCGCACCACAAGCCGGGCGCCTGCACGCGCGTCATGAATGCGGACGACTGGCTGGACAAGATCATCGACATCGACCAGTCGCCGATCGGCCGCACGCCCCGCTCGAACCCCGCCACCTACACGGGCGTCTTCGACGAGATCCGCAAGCTCTTCGCGGCGCTGCCGGAAGCGAAGATCCGCGGTTACACGACGGGTCGTTTCTCCTTCAACGTGAAGGGCGGGCGTTGCGAGGCCTGCCAGGGCCAGGGCCAGAAGGTCATCGAGATGCACTTCATGGCCGACGTGTACGTCACCTGCGAGCAGTGCAAGGGCAGGCGTTTCAACCGCGAGACGCTGGAGGTGAAGTACAAAAACCTTTCGATCTCCGACGTCCTGGACCTTTCCATCGACGCCGGCCTGCAGTTCTTCCGCAACCACCCGAAGATCGTTGAAGGGCTGCAAACGCTGCACGACGTCGGGTTGGGCTACGTCCGTCTGGGGCAGCCCTCGACGACGCTCTCGGGCGGCGAAGCGCAGCGGATCAAGTTGTCGTTCGAACTGGCCAAGAAGTCGACCGGGCACACGCTGTACGTGCTGGACGAACCGACGACCGGGCTGCATTTCCACGACATCGCCAAACTGCTGGACGTGCTGCAGCGGCTGGTGGACCTCGGCAATTCGGTGATCGTCATCGAACACAACCTGGACGTGATCAAGCAGGCGGACTGGATCATCGACCTGGGCCCGGAAGGCGGCGAGAAGGGAGGCCGCGTGGTGGCACAAGGGACGCCGGAGGAGATCTGCCGCGTGCCGGAAAGCTACACGGGGCAATACCTGAGAGCGGTGATCGCGCGATGAGTGGGTCCTCGTTCGAAGGGTTGAAGCGCCGCCGTCTCCCGGATGCTGCTGCACGCGGTATCGTTTCAGGGCTCCTCCTGCTTGCGCTCTGCGGCTGCGAGCCGCAGGACGCCGCGAAGCCGGAGCCTCCGGTTCAGCCCGCGCCGGTGCCCCGGGTCGAATGGTCTTCGCAGCAGCGCGAACTCTATTTCGGCATTCCCGTCCAGGTTCGCTTTCAGCCGGCCCACGCGGAGTTGGAGCGCCGCGTATGGGCCTATCTGGAACACGTCGATGACGTCTTCAACGACTACCGTAACGACAGCGAGTTGGGGAAGCTCAACGCGACGCTGGCCACGCAGCGGGAGGCTGCGGTATCCGATGAACTGGCGGAAGCGCTGCGGTTTGCGCGCGAGGCCCACCGGAAGACGCTGGGCGCCTTCGATGCGACCATCGGTCCGTTGCGCGATCTGTGGCGCAAGGCCTCGCGGAACGGCCGGCTGCCCACGGAAGAGGAGATCGGCCGCGCGCGTGCGGTATGCGGATTCGAGAAGGTCCGCTTGGACGGCCGTACGGTCCGGACGAGCGTTCCGGGGATCCGTTTCGATTTCGGCGGGTTTATCAAGGGCGATGCGGTCGACCGGGCTACCCGGATGCTCCGCTCGGCGGGCGTCCGGGCGGCGATGGTTCAGGTGGGCGGCGAGACGGCGGTCTTCGGACTTTCGTCGCGCGGACGGCCGCATGTACTGGGCATTCAGCACCCCATCGAGATGGATCAGATCTGGAGTGCGCTGGCCGATCCGGGAACCGGCCTGTCGGCGTCGACGAGCGGTAACTACCGGGCGCCGCTGGAGATCGGCGGGCAACTGGTCTACCACATCTTCGATCCGCGCACCGGACGCCCTGCGGACGCGCGAACGTTGTCGGTAAGTGTGGTCTTCCGGGAGACCGGCCGCAATGCGTGGGCGGATGTGCTCTCGACGGCCGGCGCGATCCTTCCGACGGGCGAGTTTCTGGAGTTGGTCGCGCGCGAAGGGGGCGAGGCCCTGATCCTGGAGGACGCGGGGGCGCGCTCCGATCCCGCCGCGGCGAAAACCCCTTCCATCCGCGAGCGTGCGACGAACGGCTGGAACGGCCTCGTGACCAGGGAGTGACGATCCGTGACCGGCCGCATTTTGCACCGTCCGGCGTGTTGAACCCCGGCCCTACCGTGAACCGGTGGATCCGGCGGGTTCATTTCCGTTACCCACATCGTA
>CAYSBP010000284.1:0-4485 GCA_964429255.1 uncultured Planctomycetia bacterium | reverse complement strand
GAGTCAGAACGCATGATGGAGTAACGAGTTAATTGAAAGTGCGCGGTTCCTCGCTATTTTCAGTGGATGAGCATGGCTGGTGATGGGAGTTTGCCGGCCACGAAGTAGAGCAATGACTGCTAAATTCGAGCAAAGATGGCCATCAAGCCCTTCGACAGGCTCAGGGCCGCGAGCAACGTCGAGTGGGGCCGACCCGACGAAGCCGAAGGCGGAGTCGGGCGGGGGAGGGGACGGCTGCGGGCGGCGATCGCGGAGTTCACGGGGCCGTTTACCAAGGTGGCGCGCCAGTTCTGCAACGGTTTCGAATCCTTGGCGGCGCTTGTTGTCGGTGCCCTTGTGTCTCAGCCTTGACGCTCCTGCCGTGCCCTGCTATCTGTTCAAACACCATGACCAGGAACGAACATCAGCATGGACGAGATTCCGAGGCTGACGGTCGTTCGATCGACGATGGGAGATCAGACCGCCATTGCCGCCTTCCTCGACCGCGAAACGGCGAAGATCGACGCCTTGGTGACTGAGCAGCAGCGCCTGATCGACCTGCTACAGGAACGCCGCACCGTACAGATCTCCGCCGCCGTCACCGGCCAGATCGACGTGTGCTGACGTGCAGACCCGGAGGATGCGTGCGCCAGGGCAAGGAAATCACCTTCGAGGCCGAGATCTGCGCCCACCTCGCCGCCCACGGCTGGCTCCATGCCGAGGGCGACGCCGCGCAGTACGACCGCACGCTGGCCCTCTTTCCGGCCGATGTCCTGGCCTGGGTCCAGGCGTCCCAGCCGAAGAACTGGGGGACCCTGGTCAAGAACCACGGCGCCAAGGCCGGCGAAACGCTCCTCGCCCTCCTGCGGGACCAGCGCGAACAGCGCGGCACCCTGGACCTCCTGCGCCATGGCGTCGAACTTCTCGGCCTGAAACGGCCGCTGATGCTCGCTCAGTTCAAGCCGGCCTGCGGGATGACCCCGGACATCCTGGCCCGCTATGCGGCCAATCGCCTTCGCGTCGTGCGGCAGGTCCGCTATTCCACGCAGAACGAGAACGCCCTCGACCTCGTCCTGTTCCTGAACGGCCTGCCGGTCGCAACCGCGGAACTCACAACCGACTCCACCCAGAACGTCCGTGACGCGATCGATCAGTACCGCTTCGACCGCCTGCCGTGGTCCAAGAGGCAACCGCCCGAGACGCTCCTGACCTTCCCGTCTGGCGCCCTCGTTCACTTCGCGATCAGCAACCGCGAAGTCCAGATGACGACCCGCCTCGCCGGCACCAAGACCGCATTTTGCCCCTTCACCCGTGGCGAAAATTGCGCGGCCGGGAACCCGGCAATCCCGGACAGCGGCCACTGCACCGCCTACCTGTGGGAGAAGGTCTGGGAGAAGGAGAGCTGGCTCCAAATCCTCGGCCAGTACCTGATCGTCCAGCGGAACAAGAAGAGGCAGATCACCAAGATCCTGTTCCCACGTCACCACCAGCTCGACATCACTCGTAAACTTCAGGCCGCGGTCCTCAAGGACGGCGCCGGATCCACCTACCTCGTGCAGCATGCGGCCGGGTCCGGCAGGACCAACTCCATCGCCTGGGCCGCACACTTCCTGGCCGAACTCCACGATGCCGCGGACCAGAAGGTCTTCGACACCGTGCTGGTGGCCTCGGACCGGAACGTGATCGACGTGCAGTTGCATGAGGCGCTGTTTGATTTCGCGCGCACGGCCGGCGTGGTGGCCACGATCAGGGGCAGGAACAGCACCAGGAGCGGGGCGCTTGCGGAGGTGCTGTCCGGCAAAAAGAAGGTCGTGGTCTGCACGATCCGGACCTTCCCGTTCGTGCTGGAAGCGGCCCGGAAGCTCGCGGCCACGCGGGGGAAACGCTTTGCCGTGATCGCGGACGGGGCCCACAGCGCCCAGACCGGCGAGGCCGCGGCCACGCAGAAGGCTGTGCTTTCGCCCGAGGAACTGGCGGAACTCTGGGACGGCGGCGAGGTCAAATCCGAGGACATCATCGCGGCCCAGATGGCGGTCCGGCACGAGGACCAAGGCATCACCTTCGTGGTCTTCACGGCCACACCCAAGAACGAGCCACTCGAGTTCTTCGGCACCCGCCCCGACCTGTCGCGGAGGCCCGCCCTGGACCACCTCCCGGTTCCGTTCCACGGTCAGTCCACGCGCCGGGCCATCGAGGAGGAGCTTTTCCTCGACGTACCGAAGAACTGCACGCCCTACAAACTGGCGGCCCACCGTGGCGCCAAGATCGACGACCAGAATGTTCAACGGAGCGCCGCCCGGAAGCGCCGCATGGGCAGGCTCAAGCTGGACCCCTACAACATCGCCCAGAAGATCGAGGGGGTGGTCGACCACCTCTGGGAAGGCATCGCGCCCCTGCTGCGCGGGCGGGCCATGGTGGGGATCTCAGGCCGCGTCGAGGCCGTGCGCTGGCAACTGGCGATCGACAAGTTCATCAAAGAGCGCGACCACCAAACCGGCTCGCTCGTGGCGCTCTCGGGCGAGGTGAACGACCAGGAGCAGGATCCGGTGCTCGGCGCCCTTGAGGGCCGCGCGGATGCCCCGGCCGTGCATGTTGGGCTTCAGGACCTTGCTCTTCTCGGTGAATGCGTCCGGGCCGGATTGAAGCAGTACAGGGACGCCCATGAGCGGCTGAAATCGGCTCGACAGCGATCCGACGCCAAAGAGGTCAGGGCCGCGGAGGCCGCGCTGAACGCCCTGATCCTGTGCAGGACCGACATGGGCGCGTTCGTTCGGATGTACACGTTCCTGTCGCAGGTCTTTGACTACGGCACGACCGCGGTCGAGAAGCGGGCGATCTCTTTCGGTCGGCGTATCCCGTTGGTGAAGCTCGGCCGCGAGATGGGGGGGATCGACCTGTCGAAGGTCGTCCCGACGCTCCGCAAGCTGAGGAACCTGGGCAAGCGTATCCCGGGGCTCGCTTCCGGCAAGACGCCGAAGCTCGCTCCGACCCCCGAGGGCGGGATCGGCAGCGTGCAGGAGAGGCAGGCCGCCTGCACGCGGGATCTGATCGAGAAGGTGAACAACCTGTTCGAGGGCGAACTGATCGATCAGGACAAGCTGAACTACGTGAACAACGTGATCAAAGGGAAGCTCCTGGAGTCCGTAACGCTCCGGACGCAGGCCACGCGCAACACCAAGGAGCAGTTCGCGAATTCGCCGGACCTCAAGACCGAGTTGCAGAAAGCCATCATCGGCGCCATGGACGCCCACACGCTGATGAGCACGCAGGCACTGAATTCCAGCGAGGTGCAGAGCAGGTTGAAGGATATTCTCCTCAACCACGCCGGTTTGTACGAAAACCTTCGCGATCATGCGGCAACGTAATCTACTCAGAGTACCCATCCGCAGGACGATGCCCAGACCGCTTCTTCCGCACCGAGACCCCATTCGTCCTTGGCATGCAGCGCCTGTGTGGTGCCCATCAAGGCCTGTGCGAGCCTGGCGAAGATGCGCCCGTCGCGACGCTCATTGGCGTCGGCCAACGTGCTGGGGAAGGTGGTCCAGGATCTGTGAAAAGACGCCGTGAACCTGTAACAGAACGGTTACGTTGTATGGTATACGAGGTCCATGGTGAGGAGCGACGCATCTTGCTCGGATCAGCCCTCCGCCCGTCATCCCCCTTTGCCGCTCCTTGCGCAGCCATCCTGTTCTGGTCTGCGACAGCGTTGCTGACTGCCGCCGAGTCTGAGGCCGGTTCGGGAAGCGTTGTACCGGTTCTGCGACGGACTCCGCTGACGGAGGCGGAGGAGGCCCGCGTCGAGCGGGACAAAGCGCAGGTGTACGCCGCGCTTCACGTGAGCGATGTGGCCGGTTTTCAGCGGTTGCGCAAGCCGTTCCCGGGCGAGTGGCTGGCGGAGCATCGCGAGTTTCCGCAGACCGTCGAGCGGTACTGTGCCATCGATGCGCACTCGCGGCCGACGGCGGAGCGGCGCGTGGCCGTGTTGCAGCCGCTGGGTTCGTTCAGCCGGGAGCAGTACAAGCAGCTGGAGGTGTTGCGCGAGTATGCCGGGATCTTCTTCCAGGCGAACGCGCGGATGGAGAAGCCCGTCTCGCTGGTGGCTGACGACACGGCCGTCGAGCTGACGCGGCAGGTTTCGATGGGGCAGCGGCACGGCGTCTACGAGCGGCAGTACGATGCGTTCGCGATTCTGAAGCAGGTGCTGGCTTCGCGTCTGCCGGAAGATGCCCTGGTCTACGTAGGCGTCACGGCCGAGGATCTCTTTGTCGGCAAGCTGAACTACCTGTTTGGACTGGCGAGTTTGACCGATCGGACGGCGGTCTTCGGTGTGTGCCGGTTTTACCCCGAGTTCGACGGCCAGGTGCGGAAAGCGGAAGACGACGTGCAGATCCTGCGCCGGATGCTGAAGATCCTGAATCACGAGACCGCGCACATCTTCGGGCTGCGTCACTGTCTTTTCTTCCGCTGCACGATGAACGGCTGCAACAGTCGTTCGGAATTGGATGC
>CAYSBP010000283.1:0-4485 GCA_964429255.1 uncultured Planctomycetia bacterium | reverse complement strand
GAGTGTTTGAGCAGTTTGAGGTACGTTTGCAGTTTGGCCTTCTCCTTTTCCAGCTCGCCGATCTGAGCGACCTGCACGGCGATCTGGTCATCCTTTTCCTTGAGACGACGCTCCATCTCTTTGCGCGGCTGGATAACCAGGTCCCACGTCAGGTAGACCCCGCTGCCGCCGGCAAAGACGAGTGCCAACGACCAGACGAAGAGTCGGACGGGGAACGGGCGTAGCGCTTCGGTCATTTCGGTCATGTGGACCTCCCATACCGGTTCGCACTGCGGAGGGTAATATATCCGTTCGGAACCGCACTACGCAAGAGCCATCCGCGGAATCTGGATCCGTGACTCCTCAAACTCGACGATTTCCCGCAAGCGAATGGTTGCGCATTCGTCAAAATGCGCTACGAAGGCAAACGCCCATCGCAGAGGATGAACGACGCACGGCGCCATCAAAGGGGCGGACAAGGATTCAGACTCGGAAATGAATGAAGGCATGCAGGCACTGGTGGTGGCGACGACCGGCGGCATTTTTGCCGTCTGGCTCAGCCATGCCTTGCGCCTGCCCTCCATCATCCTGCTGCTGGGTTTCGGCATCGGCCTGGGGCCGGACGGCTTGTGGCAGTGGATTGGGCTTTCGCAACCGATCCTCCCCCGCCCAGATGGCTGTCTGCCGATCCCCGCACTGGTGGGCCTGGGCGTGGCCGTCATCCTCTTTGAAGGCGGATTGCTGTTGAACATCCGCGACCTTCGACTGGCCCCCAAAGCGGTCCGCAACCTCATCACCACCGGCGCGGTCATCAGCATGGTCGGCAGCATGCTGTGCGCGCGACTGATCCTGGAGATGCCCTGGTCCGGCGCGATCCTGTTCGGCGCGTTGATGATCGTCACGGGGCCGACGGTCATTGTGCCGCTTCTCCGGAACATACGGGTCACGCGCCGCGTCTACACCGTACTGCTGTGGGAGGGCATTCTCATCGACGCAGTCGGCGCCATCGTGGCCGTCGCATCGCTCGAGATCATCCTGAACACCTCCGGATATCTGCACGCCGGCGGAAATTTCATCTTTGCCCTGCTGACGGGTCCCGTCATCGGCGCGGCGTTGGGCTGGCTGCTGGGCGGATGGCTGAAGCGAAGGGTCCTGGGCGGAAACGCCGACAGCGAAATCACCCATCTCCTGGCCCTTGGCGGCGCCCTGTTTGTCTACGGCATCAGTGAGTCCATCGTGAGGGAGTCCGGATTGGGCGCGGTGATCCTGGCTGGCATGGTGGTCGGCAACCGGATGGGCGCCCGCGCCGAGGAGATTCGGCAGTTCAAGAGCACGCTGACGACTCTTCTGATCGCGGTGTTGTTCATGCTGCTGGCCTCCAACTTCCGGCTGGAACTCCTGAAACCGCTCTGGCCGGCCGGATTCATCGTGATTGCCATGTTGATGTTCATCATCCGACCCTTGACCGTCTTCATCAGCACCATCGGCACAACGCTCAACTGGCGCGAGCAGTTGTTTATCTGCTGGATCGGGCCGCGCGGCATCGTGGCGGCCTCCATCGCCTCGATCTTCGGGCTGATTCTCAAAGAGAACAACATGCCTGAGATCGGCGACACGCTGGTGGCCCTGACCTTCAGCACGATCATGGTGACCGTACTGCTCAACGGCCTGACCGCGTATCCGCTGGCCTGGGCGTTGGGCCTCCGTGCGACACACGAACAAGGCTTGTTGGTGGTCGGCGCCAACGATTTTGCCGTCTTGTTCGCCGAGATTCTGCACCAGCGAGGTTGCCCGGTCATCCTGGTGGACACCAACCGCGAACGCTGCGAGAAGGCCCGGAGACGAAACCTCCATGTTGTCCAGGCCGATGCCCTGGACGTGGATGCGCTCGGCGACCTGGACCTCTCCGGCATCGGCGGGTTGGTGGGCTTGACCGCCAATACGCAGGTGAATGCGCGCGCCTGCGCCCGGACCGCGACCTCACTCGGCCTCTCCCTGCGCTATGCGCCAGCCAGCCTTATGCCCGACGAAACGGAGCGCTGGTTGCTTCTCAAGGCCGAAGCCCGCCCGGTCTTCGCGCATTGCGTCAATATGATCCCCCTCATCAATAGGGTCAGCGAAGGCAGCGCGAAGGCAAAAACGGTAAAGGTGGGGGCGGACGGACGGATTCCCGACGAAGCCGCGGTTTTGCCCCTGGTCGTTGTGGATCGCGGCAACGTGCGCCCGTTCGCGGCCGGAGAAGTTCTCAAGGCCAATACCGAAGTAGTCGTCCTGGAGTTCTCCACTGACGACGGGCTTCCATTCACTCTTACGCAGAACGGATTCAAGACGGGAGCGTCGCTTGTGCAACCCGGCTCGTCTTGAGCGGACACCCGTTGGCCACGGATCTGTGTGCCGCTACTGCTCCGCGCTGCGACGCAGAATCTGTCTCCATCCCTCCCATGAGCAGATCCAGCCGGAACCGTTTTCTTCTGGCAATCACAATTGGTTTATGTGATACATGATCGACGGAGGGTAACGGTTTTCCATGACGGTGTCTGGCCTTTCGCGCGTGGGTGGCGTATTCCGCCTGAAATCCTGGTTCCGCCTGCTCTTGCTCTGCGTGCTGGTCGGAATTGCTTCGGGCGCGGGCGCGCTGGGCTTCGAGCACGGCCTCAAGCTGTTGGACCACTACATTCTGCGCCAATGGCTTTTCCAGATTCAACCGGGCGCAAGTTCGTGGTGGCTGGCCGTCATTCCGGCCCTGGGCGGCGCGTTGGCCGGACTCCTCGCCTGGAAGCTTGCGCCTGAAGCTGTCGGCCACGGCACCGATTCGGTGATCCGGGCCTTCCACAAAGACCGGGGCCAGATTCGCGCCCGCGTGCCCATCATCAAAAGCATCTGTTCCATTCTGACCATCGGCACCGGCGGGTCTGCAGGCAAAGAAGGCCCGATCACGCAGATCGGCGCCGGGTTCGGCTCGACGTTGGCTCGACTGCTGGGGCTATCCACACCGGACTGCAGGATCCTGATGCTGGCCGGCGTTGCGGGTGGCATCGGCGCGATCTTCAAGGCACCGTTGGGCGGCGCGCTCTTCGCGGCCGAGGTCCTGTATCGCGATCCGGATTTCGAACACGATGCAGTCATCCCCGGCGTCATCAGTTCCGTCGTAGCCTACTCGGTCTTTACAGCCGTGGACGGGCACGGTTCGATTCTGCAGTTCATCGACCCGTACACCGGACTTCCCTTCCTGCCTACTTTTCCATCCGCAGGCGGCAATATGGTGATCGAATTGCTGCACTACGCAATCCTGAGCCTGCTCTGTGCCGGCGTGGCCTACCTTTTCGTGAAGGGGCTTCGACTGATAAAACGAGGCGTCTTCGATCCGCTGCCGGCGCCGTTGCCGCGGGTGGTGAAGCCTGCCCTCGGCGGCCTGGCCATGGGCCTGATGGTGATGGGACTCATGCTCGCCGTCGGACAGGTGACGACGCAGGGAAACCTGGTCCTCGGCGCGTCCCGTCCGGATCACCTGATGGCCGGCGGGCACGCGTACCTGCAGACGGTGGTGGACGGAGCACTGGATCCGGCCACGTACGATTTCTGGACGTCCTTCAAACTCGCCGGCTTCCTGGGCGTGGTGGTGCTCGCGAAGATCGTTGCGACCGGATTCACACTGGGTTCGGGCGGTTCGGGCGGATTGCTTTTTCCAGCACTATTCCTTGGCGGCGTGACCGGTGCGGCTTACGCGAAGCTGCTACGCGCGTTTACCGCCGCGGGCTGGGTACCCGGGATCATGGTCATGTCGCCCAACGAACGCGCCGGAATGATCCTCGTCGGCATGGGCGGCGTCTTTGCGGCCTGCACGAAGACGCCCATCGCCAGCCTGGTCATGGTCAGCGAGATCACCGGGTCGTATGGTTTGTCCGTGCCGCTGATGATGACCTGCGCCTCGGCGTATCTGCTCAGCCGCTCCTTCACGATGAACGAAGAGCAGGTGGCCGGCATCGCCGACTCGCCGGCGCATCGCGGCGAATTCCTGGTCAACGTGCTTCAGGATCTGACGGTCTCGGACGCGATTCCGAAGCCGATGCAGGTCGAACCGGTTCCCGAAGACATGCCGTATCTGCAGGTACTGGAGAAGATCCGCGCGTCCTCCGCCACGGTCTTTCCGATCGTGGACGAGAACGGCGGCCTGGTGGGAACCTTCTCGATGAACGACCTGCGCCAGATTATGCACGAACAGTCCGTCAGTCGCCTGCTGGTCGCCGGCGATCTGGCGACCGCCGATTTTGCGGCGTTACATATGGACACCACACTCGATACGGCGCTGCGCCTCTTCACCCAGCGGAATGTCGAGGCGCTGCCGGTGGTCGAGGGAAGGGCCGCCGAGGCGGATGACAAGAAGGCTGGGATCGCGACGTCCCGGCGCAAAGTGCTCGGCCTGCTCTCCCGTCGCGATCTGATCTCGACCTATCACCAGAAACTGCACGACATTCAGTCGGCGTCACCCACCGAAACGAATGAGTC
>CAYSBP010000282.1:0-4506 GCA_964429255.1 uncultured Planctomycetia bacterium | reverse complement strand
CGAGGTCCGCAGGCACGTGCGGGAGAACGTGAAGACCATGGCGCCGGGCGGCGGGTTCGTCTTCCAGCAGGTGCACAACATCATGGCCGACGTGCCGCCGGCGAACATCATGGCCATGTTCGAGGCCTTGCGCGAACAATAGGCCGGGGAATTGGTAGGGATCTTGAACAGTCAGATAAACGAAAGGAGATTGGTGCGATGACAGAACACTTTCACAAAGCCCGCCAGTCGCTTGCCGGGGATTGCCACAAGCCCCTGTATCACTTCTCGCCGCCGGGCAAAGGACTTCACGACCCGGCGGGATTGTGCTGGTGGCGGGGCAGCTACCATCTGTTCTATCTCTTTAATACGAATGGAGTTTCATGCGGAAGAGGCCATGCCGTCAGCAACGACCTCGTGTATTGGCGTGATCTGCCGATGTTGCCGGCGCAGATCAGCGGGGGAACCGGGCAGGTGCGGGTAGAAAAGAATTGCGCGATCATGGGTTATGCGACCCACGGACACGCGGCGGCCAGCATGGCTACGGCATCCGATCCGCTGTTGGTAAACTGGACTGAACACCCCGATAATCCGGTGGCCAAGCCGGGAAGCGACAACTTCCTCTGGCATGAGAACGGTTTCTATTACCTGACCTACAACAAGTATGGCCACAAGAAGACCGCGCTGAAAGTCCTGCGCTCAAGAGGTTTGACGAAATGGAAATCATTCGGATTCCTCTTTGAAGACGGCTATTTCACCGATCCTGGCACCGACTGCGCCTGCAACAATATCCTGCCCGTCGGCAAAGACAAGCGCCTGTTGCTCTTTTTCTCCCATAACCAGGGACCGAAGTACTACATCGGCACATTCGACCGCAAGAAGGTTCGCTTCACTATTGAAAACCATGGCCGGATGAACTACGGCCCGGTGGCGCGCGGCAGTCTCCACGCCCCCTCCGGTTTTGTGGCCCCGGACAAGCGTTGCATCGCCATGTGGAACATAATGGAGTGTTGGGCACAGGATGACCACATGGGGATCAGGGGCGGGATCATATCCCTGCCCCGGCAACTATCATTGAACGAGGACTCGAGCAAGGTTCTGCATCCGCTCCGCATCGAGCCAATCAAGGAGTTGAAGAAACTGCGCTTCGACCCGGTGAAGGTCAGGAACGTGGCTATTCCGGCCAACTCTGAAAAGATACTGCGCGGCGTGAAAGGACGGGCCATGGAACTGGAGGCCGTGATCGACCCCGGGAACGCCCGCGAAGTCGGGTTGCGCATCCTGCGCAGTTCCGACGGCACGGAGCAGACGACCGTCAGCCTGCTAATGCACGCCTGGGCCTGGCCATGGCGGTCCGACAAACGCGAATTGATGATTGACGTTTCGCAGGCCTCGCTCGGCTCGAAGGCGGCGTCCAGGTCCCCGGAAGTCGGCCCCCTGTTTCTGAAGGACGGCGAATTGCTGCGCCTGCGTATCTTTGTGGATCGGAGTGTTGTGGAGGCATTTGCCAACGGCCGCCAGTGTCTGACATTGCGGGCATATCCCACGCGTCAGGACAGCACGGGAGTGTCCGTCTTTGCCCGCGGCGGCAAGGCCCGGCTGGTGTCGCTCAATGCCTACCAGATGAAGAGTATCTGGCCTGAACTGAAAAGCCAGGCCGGCCATTGATTGTAAACGTGCGGGCATGCACACCCGCACAGGAGGATGAAAACTGTGAACGACATGACTCTGAACTATCATCTCATGCATCCGGGCGATGAAAGTAGTCCGGGTGATCCCAATGCCGCCTTCTGTCTGGACGGCACGTACCACATGCATTATATCCTGCAGCATCCGTGGAAGGACAAGCGGTCCTTCTCGTTTGTGCACGTCACCAGCACGGACATGCTACATTGGACGTGGCAAACCACCAAGCTCCAGCCCGCCTTCACCGGTCACGGCATGTTTAGCGGCACCGGCTTCATTACCAGGGAGGGAAAGCCTGCCGCTATCTACCACGGTGAATCATCAGGCCGGAACCAGATTGCCATCGCCAGGGACCGCCGTCTTTCCGGCTGGGAAAAGCCATATCCCGTTGAGGTTCGCAAACCGGACGGTACCCCGGAAGAGATGCGGCATTGGGATCCGGACTGCTTCATGATCGGCGACACCTACTACGCGATCTCCGGCGGCGAGAATCCGCCTCTGCTCAAGTCCCGGGACCTGCGCACATGGACGAAGGTCGGGCCGTTCCTGCAACATGACATGCCCGATGTGGCCAAGGGTGAGGACGTGTCGTGCCCCAACTTCTTTCCCATCGGCGGACGCTGGATGCTGCTGTGCATCGCGCACCACCTCGGCTGTCGGTACTACATCGGCGACTGGGACACCAGGGCTGAGCAGTTCGTTCCGGCGCGGCACGGGCGCATGAACTGGCGGCGCGAAAGCCAGAGCCTGTTCGGCATGGCGTCCTGGCGCGTTGATTTCTTCGCCCCCGAAAGTCTGCTGACACCTGACGGCCGCCGCGTCATGTGGGCCTGGCTTGCCACCGTGGACCGCAACGACGGCACGATGAGCAATCTCACCCTCCAGTCTCTGCCCCGTGAGCTTGAAGTACCCGCCGACGGCATCCTTCGCATTCGACCACTGCGCGAGCTGGAAACGCTGAGACATGAGCCGGTGCTCCTGGAAGACATCGCGCTCACGGACGTCGCCGGTGACCTCCCGGTCGATCGAACACCCCCGGGCCGGAAGCTGGCCAACCTTCCCGGCGAATCGGTCGAAGTGCGGATTACCATCCCGCGCGGGGAGGCGGACCGGAAACTGTTCGGCCTGACCTTGTTTGCCGACGGCAAGGGTGGCGGGCTTCCGCTCGTGATCCGGCCCGAGACCGGGGCGCTCCGGCTGGGAACAACGGAGGCGCCGTTCTCGGTGGCCGATCTGCCCCCGGGCGAAGACCTGGTCCTGCGTATCTTCATAGACCGTTACCTGGTTGAGGTGTTTGCCAACGACCGGCAGGCGATGGTGGCGGCATATCCTGAATACGAAGGGCGCCTCGCGTTGAACGCGTTCACCGTGGGGGCGCCGACGCGTCTGTCGAAGGTTGAAATCTGGAAGCTCAAACCGACAAACCAGGGCTTCCTGGAAGCGCAGACCAGCCGAATCTGGGAACCGGACATACAACAATGACGCGCAGGCTGACAGGACAATTGCGCAACTGTGCGTGTACATAAAAGGAGAGGTGTACGAATGAATTCGGAAACAGCAGTGAAGATTGAACGATTGAAGGGCGGCAAGCCGATCCTGGCGCCGGAAATGGAGTGGTGGGAGAAGGAGGGGGCTACCAACCCCGGGGCCATCTACCTGCCGAACACACCGGACAATGCAAGGATCATAGACGGGTTGCTGGGCAAGGGCGCCGCGCGGGACGCGCGTACGGCGGACGGCATCGTGGCGGCGATTTTTACCAAACACGGCTGTCAGCTAGCCGTTTTCACCCCGCAATTGGACCTGTTGAAGTGGTTTGACAAACCCCTGCTCCTGCCGACAGGTGACCCGAAGGACGCGGATTGCGCCGGCACGTGTGACGCGCGCGTTTGCCGCATCTGCGACACCTTCTACATGCTCTACAGCAGTTGGGACGGCCGCGCCGCCTACTGTTGCATGGCATACTCCAAAGACCTGCTCAACTGGGAACGGCAGGGCAAGATGCCCGGCAACATCAACGCCTATCAGAACAAGGATCACGTGCTCTTTGAACAGCAGATCGACGGATGGCACTATTGTCTCCACCGGCCCTGGGAGTTTCCGTTTGAACAGAAGGACTACGTGATCAGACTGGCCCGGAGCCGTTCGCCGATGGGCCCGTGGCAGGATTGCGGCACCATTCTGCGGGCGTTCCAGCATCCGAAGGGTGCGGTCACCTGGCTTGGCGCCGGCTCAGTTCCTCTGCCGCTCGGCGGAACACGGTTCCTGATGATCTACCACAACGGCACGATTTTCCAGGACGGCTGGCGGCGGTACGACGGTTGCGCGGCGATCCTCGACTTCGCTCGCTTCTCGCTCGACCGCCCCGAGGACATCGTCGAGGCGCGCCTCGAAAGCTTCCTCGTTCCCGAGACGCGCTTCGAGAAGAATCCGAGACCGAACCTGCGGATTGACATTGTGTTCCCGGGCGGGTCCTATTTCTTCGGCGAAGACGTATACATCATCTACGGCGCAGGCGACATGTACGGTTGCGCGGCACGAGTCAACAAGAACGCCCTGATCGAGGCAATCCGGCGCTCCGGCCTGCGGAACCCCAATCCGGGAGCCGACGCGCAGTTCCTGCTTCCCGGGGATGAATAGGATTTGAAGAAAGGGTGTTTGATCGGTTTTGTAACACATAAATTAAGGTTTGTGTGGTGATTAATACCACTAGGAAGGGATCTTTTAACATGTGGGAAAGTAAGTTTAAGACGGCGAGGAGAACGGGCGAGAACCTGGCGGAAACGTCAACGGTGAACTGGCAGGGCCGCTGGTGGCGGATGGAGTATTTCAGGAAGAACT
>CAYSBP010000281.1:0-4509 GCA_964429255.1 uncultured Planctomycetia bacterium | reverse complement strand
TCGCACGCGTGACACTCTCCGGTGATCCGTTTCTGGACGCGGCCGGCGGCGACTTCCGCCTCAAGCCGGAAACAACCGAACTGCTCGGCAGCGGCTGGCCAGGCGCCTTCCTGCGGAATGGGCAATTGACGCCGTGGGAGAGCTATCCGGACATCGGGGCCGTCCAGCAGGTGGTGCGACCGGTGATCAACCCGATGATGGGAGGACCGTAGATGATCACTATCGAGAAAGGCAGCACAGACCAGACCCTCCACGTGCGTGCCGTCGACGCGATCAGCGGCCAACCCAAGACCGGGCTGGTCTACGGCGACATCACGGCACGCTACGTCCGGACGCGGTCTGCGCCGGTCGCGATCACGATGGCGACGCTCGGCTCGGTCGACGCGGCGCACAGCGACGGCGGGTTCATCGAGATCGACGCGACGAACTGCAAGGGGTTCTATCGGTTCGACATTCCGGACGCGGCCTTTGCCACGGGTGCCGACCAAGTGGTGATCACGCTGCAGGCCGATGACGCGTTACTCACGCCAGTCGACGTGCAGCTCAGCGACGCGGCGCCCGGCGGGCTCGAAGCGGACGTGACGAGAATCCGGAAGTTCATCGCGAACAGCCGGCAGGTCGAT
This sequence comes from uncultured Planctomycetia bacterium, assembly GCA_964429255.1. GTDB lineage: Bacteria > Planctomycetota > SZUA-567 > H5-PLA8 > H5-PLA8 > CAYSBP01. The sequence goes on along the minus strand of CAYSBP010000281.1, from coordinate 3,886 downwards.
CATGCTACGACGCCCAACGTCGAGACGATCCTGGACGATGACGACGTGACGCCGTACGCGACGATCACGCAGAGCGAGCCGACAACCGGCGTCGTGAAGGAAACGGTGACACTCTCGTGAACAGTTGCCTGCTGACAGGGCTGAGCAGTGTACGGCTCCGGGCGATGGAGCACCGGGCGTATGGGCTGTTTACACGCCTCATCGGCCGCGACCGGCGGACGCATTACCGCCTGCGCATGGGCAGCTATCTGCTGTTTCGAGGCGAGATAGAAGCGTCGATCGACTGGCAGTACCCGGTCGGCTCGGCACTGCCCGGCTCGCAGATCGCCGAGCGCCTGGCCACCCGGCCCGTGTCCACGGGCACGATGGTCTTTGCCATGCGCGGCGTCGGTCCGCTCGGCATCGAGGACGAGGCCGACCCGCCCGACGTCGTGACGGTCGAACTCGTCGACGACGTCGTGCAGCTTCCCGTGCCGAACCCGCCCGTCCTGTTCAAGGCCGAATCCTATCGCGGCGGGAAGGTCGCGATTACTTGCGTGGTCGACAACGCTGCCGCTCTCGTCGCCGCCGCAAAGGTCACGGCCTACCACAACGGTGGGAGCGGCGACGTGGACTGGGAGACACCGTGGGGTGATTCGGTGGCGATCGGATCGGGGATTGCCCGTGCGCGGCTTGTGCGCGATCCCAGCGTGGCCCACGGTACAAGCGTCACGGTTGGCCTGCGTGCGTCGAGCGCGCAGGACGCCGAAGAGCAAAACACGAACACGCGTACGGTGGTTGTCGACTCGGAAGCACCGCCGGCGATGTCCGACCTGTTCGCGGAAGTGGACTGCGCATGACGATCGAAACGAGGCCAACCGAGCTCGCACGGGTCGCCCAGCGTCAGCGCGATTGGGCGATCAACGACATACTGCAGCCGGACATCGAGCCGATTCAGTACGCAGTAGTTGCCACAAGCGGGGACGTGGCCGTCGCGTCGGTTCTCCCTGCGGTTGTGATCGGCCACGGCCAGCCGGACGGCGCGAACCGAATTCGCTCTCACCTTGCGGTCCCACTGACCTGGCCCACGGCAACGCACGACGCGGTGCCCTGCTACACGGTGGCGGCGGCCATTGCATCAGGCGCCGTGTCGAGCGAGCAGAGCCCGACCGCAAGCACGTTCGTCAGCGGCGATATCACGGTTGACACTGGGACGTACGACGGACGCTGGGTGCGGTTCACCAGTGGGCCGCTTCAGGACCAGACGCGCGAGATCGCCACACACGTGCTGGTGAAGCCCGACCCGGAGGACGAGGAGACGTGGTATGCACAGTTCACGCTCGTTAGTGCATTCGGCCAGGCGCCGCTCGTTGGCAACGCGTTCTCGCTTCACCCCAACCCGAGCATCGAGTTCTCGTCGCTCGAACCGGGCGGGTGGTTCCATACCGGCCAGGTCGTCACCTTGTTCAAACTGGCCAACGGGCTCTACAAGGCGCACTGTGCAAGTTTCTGCGGCGTCGTCACGAAGGTCGGCCGCGAGGCCGGCGACCCTGCGAAGCCTCTGTGCGTCGAAGTCGCGCCATACGACGGCGACCCGGCGATTGACCCGTCGGACCTGACATTGAGCGGGTCCCCACCGCCGCTGCGCCTCTACGATGGGGCCGCCGGCCGCGCGGACGGCCGGCTCTATCAGGCGGCACTCTTCGCAGGTTCGTCTCTTAAGCACGGTGAGCGAGTGCTCGTGACCTATGTCGGCCAAGTGGACACCGCCGACCCCCCGACACGAACCGGCTATTGGCTTGCCTGGCGTGGCCTGAACATCGAGGGCGATCGGGAGAGCCCGGTTTTCGCCTCCGGCCCACCTCCCGAAGAGTACATGAGCGAGGTCTACGGCGCCAACGAGCCGGGCATACCAGCCGATGTGCCTGCAGACGACGCCCTGACCGACCCGGACTACATTGTTTGGGAGGAGGAGGGTAGCTGATGGCCGAAGGCTCGGTCGATCTTCCCGGCTACTTCCCCGCGATCTCGACGCCGCCGCAGTTCTACGCCGGGCGGTCCTCGGCTCACCAGAACATTGTGCGCCCGGGGGCATTCTACTTGGAGCGGCCGGCGGCGAGCGGGTATGTCGCTGGCATGTCACACCACCATCGCCTCGTTGGCCGGCACCTGGGGCTCAAGAACTTCGCCGCTGAGATGGAGGACTACATGCCGTGGGTGCCGCAACCATTCTACCGGCGGCTCCACGTCACCCACGCGGCTTACATCGACACAGAAACAACGGGCGGGCTTGGCCACAAGGCCGCGCGCATGCGTGGGGCGCGCCAGGAGTGGCGCGGGGAGCACTTCGACTCCGAGTTCTATGAGGAATGGCCGATCTCGATTGCGCCGGGCGCCATGTACGTTGAGGGGTCGCGCTGCAAGGGCACGGTCTCGACCCACGTCACGCCCACCGCGAACCGGTTTAGCTGCACGTGCGACCATTGGTCGGATCAGTGGGACAATCACCGCGTTCGGTTCATCACGGGCGAGTGCCGCAACGAAGAAGTGTCGATACTCTCCGAGACCCTGCACACGCCAGACCCCGACGACGAAGAGACATGGTGGCTCGACGTGCAACTGGCGAGCGATCTTCCGGTCATACCGGCCGCCGACGACGTGCTTGGCATCTTCGCGAGCTCACACCGGTTCGCCCGTTTTCGCGAGCCGGATCGCTATCGACGGTGGTGTTGGGGCAATGGTTACGGCGCTCCGATCCTGCCCGGCGAGTTGGAAACGCTGTGCATGGGCTACTACGGGTACCGGCTCAGGATCGACGAGACGCCGGGCCAAGGCCCGGCGATGGACACGTCGTTCATGAGCGATCCCGTCCACGACGCGATCAGCTATGACGAGGGGTATTTCGAGAGCCCGGACACTTGGTATCTGCCCGCTTCCTTCTTCGAGCCGCTCTTGGCGCTGTCGCGGCGTGGCATTTTCCTGATGGGTTACGAATATGGCGGCGACGAATGGCTTGTGGACTACGGGATCGCTGAAACGGGTTGGCAGACGGGCGACCCGATCCTTGGCGTTGGCGACACCGTGCATCGCGATGGCGTCTTCGTGGGTCGCAACGAGGCGTGCAACATAGACTGGTACTGGACCCATCTTCACGGGCACCTTTATGACCCGTTTGGCAAGCTGAGCAGCCAGACCCTGGTTGGTGGCGAGCCGTATTACCAGGGCAGTTATCCACAGCTTCAGAATCTCGTGGTTGGGTTCGTCGGCATCGTGAAAAAGGGCGACTACTGGCGCGTTTGGGGTGACCACGGCGACGATCCGGATGCCCTGCCGGAGCACATTCCGGCATTCGTGATGCTCGCGTGGGGCCTGATGGTGGATCTCTTCACCATTTGGTGGCGAGTGCGCTCCGGCGTCGACGTCGGCCCGATGTGGTGGCCACCAAAGGGGGGCCAAGTGGGCGTGTACAATAATCCAGCGCCTCGGCCTGGCGGCCAGGCGGCCACCCTTGGTTTCAACCTGGCGCCGGATGATTACTGGACGGACTATCGCGGCCCCGCAACGTTTCTGCGGCAAATGCTGCGATGGGACCCAGAAAGCCAAGCGATCGGCCCGCCATCGTCCTACGGCGGCAATGAGATCGAGTACCCGTGGACCCGACTGAACTGTTGGTTTGAATGAGCCGATCGCGAACGCGGCCGATGCGCCGATAGAGTGGCCGGCTGCGACGGGTTTGAACCCCGCTCAAACGGCGTTCGATGACGCGTCGAACGCCCCTGAGCCGGTGGAAGGATAGGCAAGCTACAGCCCTCCGCGACGCCAACCCGGGCGCCTGCGGAGACTGTATGCGCAGCCATTCTTCGCCATTCTTTGCGCCGTTTCGCCATTTCAAGCGCGCGCTCTCACC
>CAYSBP010000280.1:0-4511 GCA_964429255.1 uncultured Planctomycetia bacterium | reverse complement strand
TTGGGACGATCCCTTTGGCTTGGAGGTGTCATCGGTAAATGGTCAACGCAGGCGCCGCTTCGGACGATACCCCACAGGTTACCATTGGGTGGCGCCTGAATGGCTCTTCGTGAAATACAGCAGTTCTGTGCCGGCCTGAAGGCGGCTACCCAAGGGGCTCCCGAACGCCCCCGCCGCCGATTGTCGTTCGCACGTCAGATCGTGGGTCGCTCGGTCGGCGTCCTTTCGCTGACGGTCCTGCTGGTGACCCTGGGTGTGGTGCTCGTGGCCGGCTTCACCGGACGCCACATGGCTGATGCCTACCGTCTGTTCTCCGCGAAACCTGCGTATGTCACGCCTTCCGACAGTGACCTGCACGAGCTGACAGACTGGGATGCCGACGTTAAGGTGGGCGACTGGACGGCTATCGTCCTGCACCATTCGGCCACCGATGCCGGCAGTGCGGCCAGCTTCGACGCCTACCACCGGCAGCAGAAAGGTTGGCAGAGCCTGGGATACCACTTCGTGGTCGGCAATGGAACCGGTACGCTCAACGGCGCCATCGAGACCGGGCCGCGCTGGCGAAGGCAGGAAGCCGGCGCGCACGCCAACTCGAACGAGTTCAACCGGCGAGGCATCGGGATCTGCCTGGTCGGCAACTTCGAACAGCAACCACCCACACCCGAACAGCTGGAGTCTACCCGACGTCTTGTCAGGTTCCTGGTGCAACGCCTTCACATTTCGCCCGAACGAGTTCTGGGCCACTGCGATATACGCGAAGGCGGCGGAACCGCGTGTCCAGGCAGGTACTTTCCGATGGACGAGATCCGGGCGTCGGCGAAGAACGGACTACTCCACCCCCAACACCCGCAGTAGCGGGACGATGGCCGTACGGATGTTGTGGTGCGCCTCAATCCACGCGCGTGCCGCGCGCGCTCGGAGCGCGGCTTCCTCTTCCCGATCCAGCGCCTCGGCCACCGCGCCGGCCAGGCCGGCCGGATCGTCCGACGGGGCGACGAAGCCGGTTTGCGGCGTCAAAACTTCCGGCAGGCTTCCCGCATCGGTACCTACCACCGGCAAACCCAACGCGAAGGCCTCCAGCAGCACGTTGGGAACGCCATCGTGATCGCCGTCGTCTGCTTTGCGGCATGGCGCTACCAACAAATCGGCCGAGCGCAGGCGTTCCACCAAGTCGACACTGGACTCCGGCGCGGAGAACCGGACCCGGTCCGCCAGGTTGTGATGCGCCACGACGCCTTCCAACTCCCGGCGTTGATCGCCGGCGCCCACCAGTGTCAACTCAATGGCTCGCGACCGAAGCTCCTTGTGCGCCAGGGCGGTCAGGATGTCGGCCAAGCCCTTCTTGGGCACGAAGCGTCCCGCACAGACGAGACGTGCCGGTCGGCCCTTCCGCGCCGGCGGTTGGGTGCCGCAGAAAGGATAGGCCTCCAACGGCAAACCGTGGTGCATCAGGACGGCCCGCGATCCGCCGGCCAGCTGGCGCAATTGCTCGTAGGCCCGGCGATGGCAGGCGAAGAATGCGACGGCATCGGCCGCCTTCTCCTCCAGCAACTGCGGTTCGACAAACAGGTCGCGCGCGTGCGCGCTGAAGGTGAACGGAAGACCGGTCTCGCGGGCGGCCAGCCACCCCAGGGTCGAAGGCCAGTTGGCAAAGTGCGCATGGACGTGCGTGAAGCCGCTCTGACGCAGCGCGTGCACGAGCGAACGGCTCTTCATGCTGCGCGCCAGACCCGCCAGGCCCAATTCGCGGCGCACGGCGCTACGCTGTTCGCCCAGCGACGGGTTCCCCAAGTGGAGGACGGCCGCCGTGAGTGTTCGAGGCAGTAGCTGCACGCGCGAACAGAGCGGACCGATTTCCGGATCGCCGCGGAAGGGGATTGTCCCGCGTCGCAGGGCGAAGATCGTGACCTGGATGCCGCGGCGCAGCAATTCGGCCGTCTCCCGTAGGATGAAGCGCTCGCTCCACTGGGGAAATGACCCGATGATGACGGCTACGTTGACGCCCATACTGGCAAGCCTTGGTCCCTTGCGTTTCGTCCGCCTGCCACCGACTACCTATCCATGGCAATGATGCCGCGTTTCTGGCTGATCCGGATCACCGTATCGCGCAGTTTCTCATAGACGGGCCGCGGCGTCGGAAGGGCCTCGATCCGCATCATCGGGTCGCTGCGATCGCTCGAAAGGATCTCGATCGTTCCGATGCGCAAAACTCGTTCCATCAGGTTTTGGACCAGTTGTACGTCCTTCACGCGGCTCAGGTCCAGACTGTCCACACGCTTGACCAGGATGCCGCGCTCGCGTTCGATCAACCGGCTGGTGATCTTGTAACGCAGGCAGCGAAGCGAAAGATAGACGTACCCGAACATCAACCCGCCGGCCAACGCCAGCGGCAGGCCGATGTAGACGCCGGCCGTGTAATACCCTCCCGCCATCCACCATCCGAGGATCAGCAGCGCCAGCCCCAGCAGGACCGCCAGTACGGCTCCGGTGATCGCACGCCAACCGAGCCACAGCGAGACGCTACCATGAAAAAAGACCTCGTCCCGTTCCGCCGACGCGGAGGCTTCCCTGGACACCTGGGGTTTGTCCTTGGGTGACTCGGGGACGGTGGGCGGCCTCATATCTGCCCGAGGTTCATCGTCTGGTGCCGGGGAGGCCGGTGGCTGCCAAGGCGCGTCGCCCACACCGGTTGGCGTATCCGGCGCTTCACGAGGAGTGTTTTCCATGCGATTCTCCAGGCGGAGCGGACATCAGGCCTGCGGAGGGGCAATCGTGGCCGCGACCGGTGGCTTGCGGAAACGTTCCTCGTGACGCTGATGCGCATCGGCCAGATAGCGAAAGAGCCGTTCGCGGGCCGAATCCATTCCATTGCCGCCAGCCGCCAAGGCCTCCAACTCGGCGGCCAACTGAAGAACCTTGTTGCCCAGCTCGCGGGTCGTGCGACCGAGTTCGTCGGCGTTTTGTGCGAAAATATCCGTCCAGAGCCCCACGTCGCTGCCCGCCAGACGGGTCATGTCGCGCAGGCCTGGCCCGCTCAGGTTCATCGACCGGTCGCTCTGCGCATGCACCAACGCGAAGCTCAGCAGATGCGCCAGATGACTGGAACGCGCCAGGACCGCATCGTGTTCCTGCGGCGAAAGGCGCATCGTCTTCATTTCCAGCGTCCGCCAGAACTCGTCCACGCGATGGTAGGCTTCATTGTCGGTGTTCTTTGACGGTGTCAGGATACAGGTGGCGTCGGCCAGCCGGACTTCGGGCGCGGACTCGATGCCTGTCTTCTCGCTCCCCGCCAGCGGATGGCTGCCGACAAAATGCACCGCCGCCTTCTCGCGTGCCAGCAACTGCTCGATCGCTGTAACCACTTGAAACTTGGTGGAGCCGACGTCCGTAATCACGGTGCCCGATCGAATCGCGGGAACAATCGTCTGAGCCACGACCGGAATCAGGCGGACTGGTACGGCCAGCAGCACGAGGTCGGCCTCCCGCACGCCTTCCCGCAAATCCAACGTCGCTTCGTCCACCGCACCCATCAACCTGGCACGCTCGATGGTGGCGGCCTGATCGGTCACACCGCAGATGCGCAACGCGGCGCCCGTCCGACGCGCCGCCAGGCCCACCGCGCCGCCCATCAGCCCCAGTCCTACAACACACAGGCGCCGAAACACGCGTTCAAACCCTCACTTTCCAAACCATACGAAACCCAGCCAGTGCCATCGTGCGAAACGATGGGCAAGACAGGCCACGTCCCAAACATTTCGACAGATCGTCCCCGAGATGGGGTGGCTGAGCGGACTTGAACCGCCAACCCCCAGATCCACAGTCTGGTGCTCTAACCAATTGAGCTACAGCCACCACCCACAGTTTAGGGAAGCGCACCTGCCGGACCTTCCGAAGAGAGTGTAGCCGATCGAAAGCCGCCGCGCGAGATGTAAAACGAGGCCGCAGCCGTCTGGACGGATGTAAGGGAAGTGATGTCTCAGCTTTCCGTGGAAGAGCGTGTTGCGTGCGAAGCCGTGGCAAGTGGATTGAGCCTGAACGATGCCGCAGCGTCCCTGAATACCACGCTATACCTTCTGCAGCGCACCTTGGATTCCGTGGTCGAGTTGATTGGAAGATGGCCGGAAGTTATACACGTGTTGCCGGGATCGTTACAAGATGTAAAATGGTGGGCAGGGAGGGACTTGAACCCCCGTAGACTTTCGTCGGCAGATTTACAGAGAGCTTCGGCAGACGTAACCACTTGCGCTCAAACATCTTAGTTGGTTCCTTACACGAATTGTTTACATATTTGTTCTCGCCTAAAAACGACTAGCTCTCGTGCCCAAAACAGCCCCTCCGCCTGCACCTGAAAACACCATACCAGCCCTGGCGTCTCTCCACAACCAGGAAGTCGGTACGCCAGCGATTCCGCAGGAAGGCGGGATTGAGGAGGCGAGGAAGGGGTTTAGAGGAGGATTTTGGTGCCTGGGAAGGTGGTGGGCGTGGCATTTAGTTGGGCGCATAGGGCCGCG
>CAYSBP010000279.1:0-4540 GCA_964429255.1 uncultured Planctomycetia bacterium | reverse complement strand
GGACGCCGGAGACCGGTATCACTCGTCGCTGCTCTTCCAGGACATCGCGGTGTAGACGCCGCGCGACCCGGACGGTCACGTTCCAAGGAATGAACCAGCCCAGATACCGCTGGCCGAACGCGTCGTATCGTTCGGCCAGCGGAAAGGTATTGGATGGAATCCCTGAAACGCAGCGTTGCCAAAGCCATCAGTTGGCGCATTTGGGCCAGTAGCGAGACGATCCTGATCAGCTATCTGCTGACGGGGTCGCTGAAGCTGGCCGCGTCCATCGGCGTCGTGGATGCGCTGGTGAAGATCTTCACCTATTTTGTCCACGAGCGTTTCTGGAACCGGATTCGGTTTGGCCGCGAGACGCAACAGGACTACCAGATCTGAATCCCGCCCCGCGTTGACAGCCACTACGCCTGCGGATAGTAAGCGTTGCTGCTGAACGCATTGCGATCTGACTTCAATCGTGAAGGGATCATCCATGAGTCTTCTGGTCGTCGGCTCCATTGGTTTGGACGAAGTCGAAACGCCGCGGGCCAAGCGCAGCGATCTGCTGGGCGGTTCGGCCGTCTACTTTTCCGTGGCGGCGCGATTCTTCTCGCCGGTCCAGATCGTCGGCGTGGTCGGCGACGACTTCCCTGCCGCGCACCGCCAGTTGCTGGAGCAGCGCGGCATCGACACCAGGGGCTTGGAGGTGGCCAAGGGCAAGACCTTCCGGTGGAGCGGCAGGTACCACGCCAACATGGTGGACCGGGACACGTTGCGAACCGACCTGAACGTCTTTGCCGAGTTCGATCCCAAGCTGCCGCCGGAGTACCGTTCGGCCGACTACGTCTTCCTGGCCAACGGGCTGACAGCCCTTCAGCTCAAGGTGCTGGACCTCCTGGGGCGACGCCCGAAGTTCGTGGCCGCCGACACGATGGATCTCTGGATCCGGACCACGCGGCCGGATCTGGAGAAGCTGCTCCGCCGCATCGACGCACTGGTACTGAACGACTCCGAGGCGCGCATGCTGACCGGCGAGCACGAACTGCTTAAGGCCGGCCGTGCGATCCAGAAGATGGGCCCCTTGACGGTGATTCTGAAGAAGGGCGAGCACGGTGCGATGCTGCTCAGCCGCGACGATTGTTTTATCCTCCCCGCGTATCCGCTCGAAGAGGTGGTGGATCCAACGGGGGCGGGCGATTCCTTTGCCGGCGGCATCATGGGCTGTCTGGCGGCGTCCGGGGATCTTTCAACGGACGGCCTGCGCCGCGCGTTGCTCTACGGAACGGTGGCGGCCAGTTTCACCTGCCAGGGCTTCTCGCTGGACGGCCTGTTGAACGCCGATCGCGAAGCCGTCGAGGCCCGCTGCAAGGCGTTCCGTAAGATGCTACGGCTACCCGATTAGCCAGGACTGTCCACCACGGAGGCACGGAGGAACTGAACTGCCTGAACGGCAACGACTTCATCTTTGTGGGTGGTGCGGATTCCTTTCCGGTCGCTCTTCGCAAGCACACAGCCGCTGCAGGAAAAATGTCCGTGTGGAGCGGTGGACCTTGCGGCAAACGCCGGCAGTCTCCGGGAAACGGTAGGACCACGACAGCCCACGCACGAGAGAATTCCGTTGTCGTGCTTGCGTCTTGGCGTGAGACTTGCCGTTCTCCGTGCCTCAGTATCTCCGTGGTAAAACAGAAACCTTGGAGTCCATCATGTCTTCCACTTCACTGCAGCAGATTCGCGCCTTCATCGCCGTCGACGTCGGCCCGGATGTCCGCGCGGCCCTGCGTCCGGTCTTCGAGCAACTCAAACGGAAGGCGCACCAGGTACGCTGGGTCCCGGAAAACCATTGGCATCTGACCGCCAAGTTCCTGGGCGACGTGGACGGCCTGGAGGTGGGCGAGATCGCGAAGGCGTTTCAGGAAGAAGCGCTGCAGACCCCGGCCTTCGAATTGGAGTTCCGCGGGCTCAAGCCGTTCCCGCCGGGTCGCGAACCGCGCATCGTGGCCGTCGAAGTGGTGGCCGGCGTCGAGGCGCTGGCGGACTTCCACCGCCGCCTGGACCAGCGCATGGAGACCTTCGGCGTGCCCAGAGAACGCCGCGGCTTTCTGGCGCACCTGACGCTGGGACGCGTCAAGGGCACTGGACACATGGAATGGCTGTGGGACTACGTGCGCGACCAGGCCGAGGCCGATTTCGGGTTGGCGAGCATTGACGAAGCCGTCTTGTTCCAGAGCAACCTGCGGCCGGAGGGCGCCGAGTACGTGCCCCTGGCACACGCCCCGCTCGGGACCTGACCCGTCGGGACCGCGGCCGCCCTGGGAGCGCGGCCGTCCCGGCCGCCATCGGGAGCGCGGCCGTCTCGGCCGCCCCGGGACCGCGGCCGTCCCGGCCGCTCCGGGAGCCCCGAAACCGGGTATGCGGGCGGGAAGTCCGAGCCCCGGACGGCCGCCCGCCTCTCGGCTAACGGCTCGTCAGCCTGGAAGGGCTGACGTACTTCTGCGGGCGGGACGCCCGCGCTCCTTGAAGCCGGACGTAAGCCGTCAACCCGGCGGAGACGTACCGAATGCGATCCGTTCTCTGGACGATCCTCCTGCTGGTCACAGTTAACGGCCTGCGTGCCGAAGAACAAGGCCGTTGTCCCGGCTACATCTTGAAGATGTCCGTGGCAAAAGGATTGTCCGAGCGGATGGGCTCAACCTCCACACCATAAGCGTCGCGGAAAGCCCGGCCCGTGACCCGGCGGGGCGACCATTTGATTTCAAACGCCTGCAGGCGGTCCGCCTGTTTCACGACCAGATCCACTTCCGACTGCGCCCGCGTACGCCAGAAGAACAGTTCGGCCGGCGAACCGAGCAGGGCATTGCGCTTGGCCACTTCGGCAATAACCCAGTTTTCCCACAACACGCCGATGTCAGGCCGGAATTCGTCCGTCGAGAAAGCGTTGAGCAGAGCGTTGCGGATGCCGGTATCCCAGAAAAACACTTTCTGGCTCTTGGTAATTTCCTTGCGGGGATTGGTGCTGAATGACGGCAGCCTGAAAATGACGAACGTCTGTTCCAGCAGGTCAAGGTAGCGATCCACCGTCGGTCGCGCCATTTGAAGCTGTGTCGCCAGTTCGTTCACCGACACCTCCGAACCGGCTTGATGCGCCAGCAAGAGCAGCAGCCGCTTGATGAGGTCTGGCGTCTTGACCAGCCCGGTCTGGAGCACGTCCTTCCAGAGGTAATCGGAACTCAGTTCGCGCAGCAATGGGGTGGGAGTGTCGCTCGTCACGACCTCGGGATAGCTGCCGAAATTGAGCCGCTGCATCAGAAAGGCCCGAAGTTGCGGCCCGAAGTGCTGGCACAGGTGAGCAGGCGCGGCGTCGGCACTGGCCCAGACTTGGGTGCCCAGCGTCTCGGAAAACAGCAGTGGCGGCAGCACCAGCTTTCGGTTGCGACCGGTAAGGCTCTCCGCCGCTTGATCGAGCAAGTCCAGCGAGGAGGAGCCGAGCAGGAGGAACTTCGCGGGCAGCCGCGCATCATGCCAACCTTTGATGATGCGGGATGTCTCGGGCAACCGCTGCGCTTCATCAATCACCAGCACCGGTGGGTTGCCGAGGGAACGCAGGCCATCGCTGGGTGACAAAGCGGCAGCGGCTTGGAAACGAGCCTTGTCCACCTCGACATCGAAATTAAGGAACACCGCTGCCTGCTCCGCCAAGACGTGTTCCACCAAAGTCGTCTTCCCAACCTGACGCGCGCCGAGAATGACCCCGACCTTGCCGCAGGCGAGAATATCCTTCAACGGCTGCTCTGCTGTTCTTCTGATATACATGAAATGCAATATAGTCTGTTATTTTGTATATTTCAAGATGCAAAACATGTGAATTATCCTCTTGGGTGCATGTGTGTCCCCCTGCTCCTTCTGTCGCCTGCCCTTGCCCCTGCCCGTGCCTCTGCCCGAACAGATCAGTGTCCCCATCTTGAGAGAGGTCCTGACAGGGATCCAACGTCTCCAACCCATACCAACGATACGCTTGCGCGGTGAGTGTGCCGACCGCCGGCCTGGCGGTGGCAACGCCTGTTGAGGCCAGTCAGGACAATCTGGTCAGCCGACGATCCAATGGACCTTACGCGCCTGGCGGGCAACTCGCCCTTGAACGGACGCCCGCCCGTCCAGATAATCTCTGTCCCCAGATGTTCCTGAAGGCTTTCGGCAAGGAGTACTTCGATTTGCTGAAGAATAACCCGGACCTCGGCGCCGTCTTCGCGCTCGATGGACGGATCCTGGTTATGGTCGGTGGTCAGGCGTTTCAGGTTGAGGTGGAGTAACGCGATCTTCCGGATTGCGTGCGCAAGCCGGAGGCATGCGCCACGTACTCACGGCTCACCGGCCGAATTCAGCGCATCTCCTTGACGCGCCTTATGTTCCACTCCTCGATCACGCCCCAAAGGGTGCACATCGCTGGATGCTCGAATCTTGATGCCACGGACACCGCGGCTGCATCCGGTGTCCATGCACGGTCTGGATTTTGGATCCCGCCACGGATACGCACGTAGGCCATGCATTCTCTGCTCCACGAGCTGGG
>CAYSBP010000278.1:0-4542 GCA_964429255.1 uncultured Planctomycetia bacterium | reverse complement strand
GAACACCATGAAGAAGGCATTGGTCGTCTGGGGCGGATGGGACGGGCACACGCCCAAGGAATCCGTCGAAATCTTCATCCCCTGGCTGAAGACCCAGGGCTATGAGGTGGCGGTCAGCAACACCCTGGACAGCTACCAGGACAAAGGGCTCATGGAGAGCCGCGACCTGGTGGTGCAATGCGTCACCATGGGCAAGCTCACGGCCGAGCAGGCCAAGGGCTTGCTGGATGCCGTGGACGCCGGCTGCGGACTGGTCGGCTGGCATGGCGGCATCATAGACTCCTTTCGGGAGAACACGGAATACCAGTTCATGACCGGCGGCCAATGGGTAGCCCATCCCGGCGGTTGCATCCCCTCCTATACGGTTTCGCTCAAGGACGGGAATCACGAGATCACGCGCGGCCTCGGCGGCTTCGAATTGAAGGACACGGAGCAGTACTACATCCATTACGACCCCTGCGTCCACGTGCTCTGCACCACGGTCTTCCACAATCCCGGCGGGGCGGACGGCCACTATCCGGACGGCACGGTCATGCCCTACGCCTATACCCGCCAGTGGAATAAGGGCCGGGTCTTCGTGGCCTGCTGGGGGCATACCTGGAAGGATTTCAACGTGGCGCCGGCCAGGGAGATCGTGGAGCGCGCTATGATCTGGGCCACGCGGAAATAACCCCGGAGACAGGATGGGGGGCCGCGACAAGGGCTTTTCAATTCCCGAGAAATGGTCCCCCTCGGTCGGCGTCGGGGTCGCTATCGGAATCGGTATCGAGTCCTTCAACCAGGCGGCCCGACGTCACGACGGCCCGCCCCTTTCGAACGCCCCGGCCTACACCGCGCGGGCGGCTTCCAGCACCGCCGGAACGTCCTCAGGAAGCACGGTGCGCATGTCGAGGACGACGCGGTCCTCCGACACCCGCGGCACCACCGGCACCGCCGCCGACCGGAGGGCGCGCGCCAGGGCGTCGGCCGAAAGGTCGGGCGACGCGATCCGGACGCCACGGGACGGCAGGGATTCCCCGGGAATGGAGCCGCCACCGAGGAACGCCGCCTCCTCGCCGACCGTCACCTCCCATCCCGGCCGCGCCGCCGCCAGCGCCGCTCGCACGTCCTCGGCCTGGCGGGACAGCTCGGCGGCAGTCCGCCCGAGCATGCGGTACACCGGGTGCCGCCGGACCAGCAGATCGGGCGACCGAAACAGGCCGAGCGTCGCCTCCAGCGCCGCCAGCGTGAGCTTGCACACGCGAAGGATGCGATAGAGCGGGTGGCTGCGGACCTTCTCGACCAGGTCCGCCCGCCCGACAATCATGCCGCCCTGCGGCCCACCGATCAGCTTGTCCGTGCTGAACAGCGCGAGGTCCGCCCCCGCCTCCAGGCTCTCCCGAACCGTGCACTCGTGCGACAACCCGAAGGCTTCCAGGTCCACCATCGCGCCGCATCCGAGATCGTCCACGACCGGGATGCCCCGGGGCCGGCCCACCGCCGCAATCTCCCCGATCCCCACTTCCGCGGTGAACCCCACCATGCAGTAGTTGCTCTTGTGGGCCTTCAGGAGGATCGCGGTCTCCGGCCCGGCCGCCGCCTCGTAGTCCAGGCGACGGGTCTTGTTCGTCGTCCCAACCTCGCGAAGCCGCACCCCGCTCTCGGCCATGATCTCCGGCAGGCGGAACGAGCCGCCGATCTCGATCAGCTCCCCGCGGGACACCACGACCTCCCTCCCCCGCCCCAGCGCCGCCAGCACGAGAAACGTCGCCCCCGCGTTGTTGTTGACGACCAGGACGTCCTCCGCACCGGTCAGCTCGGACACAATCGAACGGAGGCTCTCCTCCCGCCGCCCTCGCCGGTTCGCGTCAAGATCGTGCTCCAGGTTGCAGCAGCCGGAGACCGCGCCGAGCGCCCGCGTCGCCTCCTCGGGCATCCGTGCCCGCCCCAGCCCGGTATGAAGGATGATGCCCGTCGCGTTCACCACAGGCCGCAGGACGGGCGCGTCCTCGGCCGCGATCGCTGCCGCCGCCTCCCGAGCCATCCCCCCGGGCTCAAGCGACCCGTCCGCCGGCGATGTCCCCGCCCGTATGGCCTGCCGCGCCGACTCCAGCCGGCGCCGCACGGCCTCCACCGCCCGCTGACGCCCGTGCCGCGCAACCAGTTCCTCCCCGGCCGGATCGTGCAGGACCCGGTCGACCGACGGAAGCGCTCTGGCGGACGGTGTCGTTGTCATGGGGCAGCCTCCGAATCTTGGGGAACCGTCCGGAATGTATCAGCCTGCTCGCCCCACTCAAGCCTCTTCCGGAAAACCCGGTCTTCCGTTCCCGGCGGCAGGAAGGCGGCTTGAACACGATCGAGGCGCGAAACAGGAGTCGTGCCAGGCAGATACAACATTTCCGGTGGGTAGGCGGAAAAAAGTTTGGTGAAAAGTGTCCTGCTCGGGGTATTAGTTGGGTGGTGTGGTCCAGGTTGGCATGGGTCGCCGGCTCAAGTGCCGTGCGTGCTTGCGTAAGGTGCGGTGGCTTGTTCGCTCACCCAACGCCAAGCAAAGCGTGGCCGTCGGGGGCGTCTCTTTTTAAAGGAGGGGGGCTGTAAGGGCCTCCGGAGGAAAAGGCATACGCAATGGTTTTCAGTTCGCATCTCTTCATCTTCTACTTCCTGCCGCTGACCCTGCTGGGGTATCACCTGCTTCCGCTGCGCGGGAAGCACATCTTCCTGACACTGGTGAGCTACGTCTTCTACGGCTGGGCCAACCCGTGGTTCACGCTGCTGATGATCTTCCAGACGGTGGTCGACTGGATCTGCGGCATGAGCCTGGCCGGACTCTGGGGCAAGCCCCGGGGCGCGCCGATCCCGCTGCTGGAACCCAAGGGGCCGCGTACGCGCAAGCAGAAACTCGCCTTGGTTGCCGCCCTCGTCTCGAACCTCTGCCTGCTCGGGTTCTTCAAGTACTTCAACTTTGGCCTCGAGAACTGGAATGCGGCCATCTCCGCCGCCGGGTGGGATGCGGCCCGCTGGGACACGATGCTGCGGATCACGCTGCCCGTGGGCATCAGCTTCTACACCTTCCAGTCCATGAGCTACGCCATTGATGTGTACCGGGGCCATGCCAAGGCCATCCCCTCGATCCTCGACTACATGTGCTATGTGGCGATGTTCCCGCAGCTCGTGGCCGGGCCGATTGTCCGTTTCCAGGACGTGGCGGACCAGTTCGTGACGCGGACGCACACGCTGGAGAAGTTCGCGCGCGGCGTGACGTTCTTCACTTTCGGCCTGGCCAAAAAGATCCTGCTCGCCAACCCCTGTGGCAAGGTGGCCGACACGGTCTTCGACGCCGGGGCCGCCTCGACCCTGGACGCCTGGTATGGGGTGACCGCCTACGCCTTCCAGATCTATTTCGACTTCAGCGCCTACTCGGACATGGCCATCGGCATTGGACTGATGCTCGGATGGGTGTTCGCCAAGAACTTTGACTCGCCGTACATCAGCCAGTCGATCACCGAGTTCTGGCGCCGTTGGCATCTTTCCCTCTCCACATGGCTGCGCGACAACCTCTACATCCCCCTCGGCGGAAATCGCCTCGGCGAGGTGCGGACCTACATCAATCTCGGCATCACCATGTTGCTCGGCGGGCTTTGGCACGGGGCGAGTTGGAACTTCGTGATCTGGGGCGCGATCCACGGCGGCATGCTCGCCTTCGAGCGGACACAGGGCAAAGACAGCATCTACGCCCGCCTGCCTGTGCCGTTCAAGACCGCGATCACCTTCGTGATCGTACTCTTCGCCTGGGTCTTCTTCCGCGCCAGCGACTTGACCTCGTCCATGAATTACTGCAAGACCATGCTCGGCTTCGGCCCCACGCAGAGCGGGAGCGACCTCCTGGCCGGCCTCATCTACCAACCGTACTTCCTCCTCAGTTTCGCCATCGCCGCGGTGGTCGTTTGGGGCTGCCCGCAGACGTGGGACTTCACACGCAAGCTTGCTTGGCCCAAGGCGGTCTTCGCCGCTTTCATTCTGCTCCTCGCACTCGCCTTGATGGAGACGCAGGCCTTCAACCCGTTCATTTACTTCCAATTCTGATGGGGATCCGTACATGTCAGAAAAAAAACACCTCTCACGTGAAGAGATCGCCATGATCGAGATCGGGCACACCGAGTCGACCCCTGCGCTCAACTGGTTTCTCACGCTCTTCTTCCTCGCGACGATCACGGTCGTGCCGCTGCTGCAGCTGGGCCGCGAGTTCGCCGCCATCCGCTCCGGGAAGGAGTCCGGCGGGAGCCTCGGGATAAGCGTCGGGGCGCCGAGTCCGAGCCTCGGTGAATCCGGCCGGAGCCTGCCGCAGAGCCTCGACGTCTGCTCCTTCCTCCTGCCGAGCCGAGCCGAACTGAAGTCGCTGATAAAGGACGACGACGGCCTGCTCGCGGCCGGCAGCCGGGTGAACAACCGGATGCTCCGGGACATCCAGGATTACGAGACGGAACTGAAGGATCGCGACGTCCTGATGCAATGGGTGATCCCGCGCATGCAGATCCCGATCACGGCCTGGCTGAAGGGCGGGAA
>CAYSBP010000277.1:1493-4554 GCA_964429255.1 uncultured Planctomycetia bacterium | reverse complement strand
AAAGGCCGCTTGACAACATCCCGCGTGCAAAATATCGTCCTCGCGACTCAACGGGAGTTGCAGGGTGTCGGGATGGCCGCATGGCCCGCCTGATCTTTGTGGCACTCTTCGTAACAAGCAGCGTTCTCGAGTTCGGCTGACCTCGTTTCAACGGGTGCAGTGCCGAAATTGGAGGCTGATCGGTCACGAGGGTGACGGTCGGCCTTTTTCGTTTCCACAACTCGACGGCCACACGGCCACGGGAGGACAGGGATGGCAGTACAATCGCCGAAACATCTGAAACTGCACGCGTGGGTGGACGAGGCCGCGCGCATGTGCAAACCGGACCAGGTCGTCTGGTGCGACGGGACGAAGGCCGAGTACGACCGCATGATGAAACTCATGCTGGCTGCCGGGATGGCCACCCCGTTGAAAAAGCGTCCGAATAGTTTCCTTTTCCGCAGCCACCCTTCGGATGTCGCCCGGGTCGAGGACCGAACTTATATCGCGTCCCGCAGTAAGGACGAGGCCGGCCCCACCAACAACTGGATCGACCCGGTCGAGTTGAAGAAGACCATGACCGGCCTGTACGACGGATGCATGCGCGGTCGCACGATGTATGTCATCCCCTTCAGCATGGGTCCGATCGGCTCTCCCATCTCCAAGATTGGCGTTGAGATCACCGATTCTCCCTATGTCGTCACCAACATGCACATCATGACGCGCGTGGGGGACCGGGTGATTGAAGCGCTGGGCGCGGACGGCGAGTTCATCCCCTGCCTGCACTCGATCGGCGCGCCCTTGAAGCCGGGCGAAAAGGACACCGCCTGGCCGTGCGCACCCATCGAGAAGAAGTACATCGCCCACTTCCCGGAAGAGAATCTGATCTGGTCCTATGGCTCCGGCTACGGCGGCAACGCGCTGCTCGGCAAGAAGTGTCTGGCGCTGCGCATCGCCTCGACCATGGCCCGGCGCGAGGGCTGGCTGGCCGAGCACATGCTGATCCTGCGACTGACCAATCCGCAGGGCAAACGGTTCCACATCGCCGCCGCCTTCCCCAGCGCCTGCGGCAAGACAAACCTCGCCATGCTGCAACCCACCATCCCGGGCTGGAAGTGCGAGTGTATCGGCGACGACATCTCCTGGATGAAGATCGGTCCGGACGGACGGCTCTATGCGATCAACCCCGAGGCCGGGTTCTTCGGCGTGGCGCCGGGCACGAGTCTCAAGTCAAACCCGATGGCCATGAAGACCATCGAGTCCAACTCCATCTTCACCAACTGCGTACTCGCCGACGATGGCGATATCTGGTGGGAAGAGATGGGCGTCGAGTGCAAGCACGGCATCGACTGGAAGGGCAACGACTGGACGCCGGACAAGAACGAGAAGGGGGCCCATCCGAACGCCCGCTTCACCGCGCCCGCGCGCCAGTGCCCGGTGATCTGCTCGGACTGGGAGAACCCGGCCGGCGTGCCGATCGACATCTTCGTTTTCGGCGGTCGCCGATCGGCGGTGGTACCGCTCGTGACGCAGGCCACCAGCTGGGATCACGGCGTCTATATGGGCGCCACCGCCGCATCCGAAGCCACGGCCGCCGCGCTCGACGCCAAGAAGGCGATCCGCCGCGACCCCATGGCCATGCTCCCGTTCTGCGGCTACCACATCGGCGACTACTGGCAGCATTGGTTCAATATGGGGGACCGACTCGGGACCAAAGCACCGAAAATATTCTACGTAAACTGGTTCCGCAAGTCATCCTACGGCAAGTGGCTCTGGCCCGGATTTGGCGAGAACAGCCGCGTGCTGAAGTGGATGTGCGAACGCGTGGATGGGAACGTCGGTGCACAGGAAACCCCGATCGGGTTCATGCCCAAGGCCGGCGACCTGGATACCACGGGGCTCGGCGTGTCCGCCGAGAGCATGGCCGAACTGATGAGCGTGGACTTGGCCGCCTGGAAGGGCGAACTCGAGGAGATCGAACAGTACCTCGGCACAGCCGGCGCGCGTCTTCCCGCGCGGATGCAGGCACAGCTGGCAGAATGCAAGAAACGACTGTGCCCGTGAGGACATCCCGGATCTTTTTATCCATTCGAAAAACAGGAGGCCCAACCCGTGGCGGATAAGTACCCCGCGATGTGCGCTGCACTTTCGCGCTACCCGTTGCTCAGGCAGGGAAAGGTCAGAGACGTTTACGATCTGGGGACGTCCTTGCTGATCGTAGCCACGGACCGGATCTCATGTTTCGATAACGCCTCACGCTGATCGACGAAGCCTTGACCCCGGACTCCTCCCGCTTCTGGCCCACGGCGCATTATCAGGTGGGCAAGGCGCCACCGAGTTTCGACAAGCAGTACGTCCGCGATTACCTGGAGAGCCTGGGTTGGAACAAGCAACCTCCCGCGCCGGTCTTGCCGGATCAGATCGTTCGCGAAACGGCGTCCAAGTACGAAGAGGCACGGAGACTCCTTACGGATGCAACGGCGGGCAGACCCCAGGACGCCATTTCATCTTGAGCGGACCCGGGAAGATGCGTTGCCATTGACCGAGACAAGGGGAGCCGCCTTGATGGGCGTGGCGAAAAGCAGCGCCGGAAGATCCACCCGTTCATCGCTCCGGCTTCGTCCCGACATTGACCGCGCAGCGGAAATCGTCCGGCAAGGCGGCCTCGTGGCCTTTCCGACGGAGACGGTTTATGGATTGGGAGCGGACGCCTCGAACCCGTGGGCCGTCGCGCAGGTCTTCTACGTCAAGGAGCGCCCACTCTCCAATCCACTGATCGTCCACATTGCCGATGCGGGACAACTGACCGATCTTGCACAGGAAGTGCCCCTGAAAGCGCGGCGGCTGGCGGAACGATTCTGGCCGGGACCGCTGACGCTGGTGTTGCCCAAGACATCCCGCGTCTCCGACTTGGTCACCGCGGGCCTGCCCCATGTGGCCATCCGGGTCCCACGGCATCCGGTTGCGCTGCGGTTGCTGCGAACGTCAGGGCGCGCGATTGCCGCGCCCAGTGCGAATGCGTTCGGCGGTCTCAGCCCAACGACCGCTCAACACGTGAGAGAACAGCTTGGAAAGAAAGTAA
>CAYSBP010000277.1:0-1393 GCA_964429255.1 uncultured Planctomycetia bacterium | reverse complement strand
ATTGTGGCGGAAGAAGCCCCGCCACGTGGACTGGGACCGGCCATCAACGATCGATTACGGCGCGCGGCCTGTTCCCCGCGAGGATGTCTTCCGACCTAAGAACGGCAGACTATGGGTGCCCGTCCAGGGCGTTGAATGTGGACGCTCGCTGGTCTCACCTCTCAAATGCGCACGCGGGCGAAGACCGCCTTCAGATAGCGCCCTTCCGGCATCCGCGCGACGAACGGGTGGTCCGGCGAAGCGCCGGCAACATGGAAGATCTGCAGATCCAGCCGTGCCTCTTCGGCCGCCGAACGAAGGGCGTCCAGGAAGTCCGGTTCGCTGACCAGCCCCGTGCACGAACAGGACAGCAACACACCGCCGGGCTCCAGACACTGCATGCCGAGGCGGTTCATATCGCGGTACGCGCCGAGCGCCTTGGGAAGTTCATGACGTGCCACGGCCAGTTTGGCGGGATCCAGCACCATGCGAGCGAAACGCCGATTCGTCGCGCGGCATTCGCGCAGCACGTCGAAGACGTTGCCATGGCGGAAGGTGATCTGCGCTTCGCTCAGGCCGTTAAGCGCGCGGTTCTTCTCACCGATCGCCACCACATGCTCGTCCAGATCCACCGCTTCAACGTGTTGGGCACCGGCCCGCGCGGCGTGGATGGCGAAGCCACCGGTGTAGCAGAAGCCGTCGAAGAGATGCTGCCCGTGTGAGAGATGGGCCATGTACTGGCGATTCTCGCGCTGGTCGAGAAAGTAACCCGTCTTGTGCCCGCGCCGCAGATCGACGTCGAACTTCGCGCCGTGCTCCTGAATGACGACGTGCCGCGCCTCTTCCGAGGGCGGTGGACCGTCCATCTTCACCCCTTCCAGTTTTTCGCTGCGCCGGTCGGCGCGCACGACGATCTCGGCGTCCGGGTACGCCGCATTCAGCGCCTCGGCGATCCACTTCCAGTGGCGGTGGACGCCTGCACTGAAGAGTTCGGCCACCAGCACGGACCCGAAACGGTCGACGACGAGGCCGCTCAACCCATCGCCTTCCGAATGGATAAGGCGGTATGCGTCGGTCGTTTCGGGCAAGCGCAGGACGTCATGGCGAAAGCGGACGGCCTCGGCCACGCGTGCGCGGAACCACGCCGCGTCGATGGCTTCCCGCGGGTCCTCGGTCAGGATGCGTAACGCGATCTCGGAGTTCGCGTTGTAGAAGCCACGCCCGACAAACTGCCGGTCGCGGCTGTAGGCGTCCACCAGCGTGCCCGGTTGCAGCTCATCGTACGGGCCATCCAGCATCCGGCGGTAGACCCACGGGTGGTGGCTCTGCCGTCCGGCGCGAAGCCGAATGCTCGGAAGCTGCAGCCGCTCACGCGACTCGCGTTCGCGATGGTAGCGGGCCAAGTCTTTCTCGA
>CAYSBP010000276.1:0-4561 GCA_964429255.1 uncultured Planctomycetia bacterium | reverse complement strand
GGCGCCGGCAGTCTGCAACGCCCATCCCTCTGAGCGTGAATAATCCAGGTTAGGATCTACCCAGGTCCGGGTGCGTGGCCGATTTCGAGGAAAGGGGTTAGAATAGGAGCAGGTCGCCCTGACGCTGGCGACTTCAGCGGAGTCCGCGGCAACCGGTAGGAGAAGGAGGCGCCATTGCCCAACGAACGACTGGAAGACCAGCTCAAGAACATGCTCGTCGAGCGACTGATGCTGCGCATGCAGCCCGCCGAGATCGGCGATGCGGACGACCTCATTGAAAAGTGGGGGCTCGAATCGGTCCAACTCATGGAGATCGTCATCGGCCTGGAAGAAGTCTTCGGTATCCAACTGGGCGATGACGAGTTCAGCGTCAAGAAGTTCCAGACGATCGCCAACATCGCCGCGGTGGTTCGCGAGAAGGATCCGAATGCCGGCGCCCACGCCTGAGGTGGCGGGCTTCTTCCCCGCCCGCGATGGCACACCGCTCTACGGCGTGTACCACGCACCCGGATCGCACGCATCCTGCCCGCAGGATGCGTCAGGCGGAAGGTCCGTCGTCATCGCGCCGCCGCTCTTCGAAGAACGCAAGAGCGCATACCGCGCGCTGACGCAACTGGCGCGTGGCCTGGCCGAGGCGGGTTGCAGCGTGCTGCGTTTCGACTACGGCGGCAGCGGAGAGTCGGGCGGCGAAGCCGGGCGGCGTCGATGGGAGGACCTTGCCGCGGACCTGGACGCCGCCTGTGCCGCGGTACGAATGTGGAGCAACTGCGAACAGGTAACGTTGATGGGCACTCGACTGGGCGCCACACTGGTCCTGACCGAAGCCGCCCGTTTGAAACCGGCCCGCGTGGTCGCCATCGCGCCGATCCTGAAAGGCGCCACCGAAGTTCGGCTCTGGCGGTTGCGCTCGAAAATGCGTTCGGAACTGGGTGGTGTGGCAGCGCCGACCCGTGAAAAGGTCGCGGAAGGCGTCCTGGACCTCGATGGCTTTCTCGTGCATCCCGGTTTCTTCGACGATCTGCAGAAAATCGATCTGTTTTCCGAACCAGCGCCCGCCGGGTGTCCGACACTGCTGGTCCAGGTCTCCCACCGCGAAAGCGCCGCGCCCGATTACGCGCGACTCGCATCGGCCTTGGGCCCGCAGGCACAGCTGGCCTGCCTCAAAGCCCCGTCGTTCTGGGAACGCATTGAGAATGTAGAAACAAACGAGATGCAGCAGCGAATCATCGAGTTTGTGATCGGGGCCAGGAGCGGGAAACCAGGAACGCGGAGCGCGTAGCGGCGCGCAAGGGCCACGCTCTTCAGTCCTTCCTCCTCCTTCCGCCTGCCACCTCCCTCGGCGTATACGCGCAGTACGGATCGGTATCCCACACGTTGCCGGTGTGTCCGAGCGCCCGCGCCCGGCAGCCGGCGCACGCCGAACGATACTCGCAGTGCCCGCACTTGCCGCCCAGCTGTTCCATGCCGCGGAACTGGCGAAAGACCTCCGACCCGGTCCAGATGTCCTTGAGTCGCTGCGTCCGAACGGAGCCCGCGCACATCGGCAGATAGCCGCAGGGGAAGACATCGCCTTCGTGCGAGACGAAACAGACCGACTGTCCCGCCAGGCACCCGCGTGTCTCGGCCTCCATCAACCGGGCGCCCGGCAGACCTCCCGGATGTCCGGTCGCTGCGTGCGGTGAAGCCTGCCGCTTCACACCCTTCTGCGCCCGGATCCGAAAATACTGCGGCGCGCAGGTGGCTTTCAGATGAAACGGGCTCGAAACCGACTGGTTCACGAGCCACGACAGGAACTCCTCGACCTGCTCTGCGTCCAGCCGGTGGCTTTCCGCGATCTCCAAGCCACAGCCGACGGGCACGAGGACGAAGAAGTGCAGTGCCACAACCTTCTCGGCTACGGCCAGATCAAAGAGCTGCTTGCGCTGGTGGACGTTGTGATGGGTAACCGAGCAGTTCAGCTGCGTCTCGACGCCGCGTTCGCGCACGCGTCGCAACCCGGCCAATGCCCCTTCAAAGGAGCCCGGCAGTCCACGGAAAGCGTCATGCGTCGGGGCATCTCCGCCGTCCACCGAAATCGCCACGCGCCGGATCCCGGAGGCCTTGATGCGGTCCGCCTTCGCATCGTCAATCAGCGTACCGTTGGTCGCCAGCGAAACGATCAGTCCCTTTCCATGGGCGTGCTCGGCAATCTCGAAGATGTCATTGCGCAGTAACGGCTCGCCGCCCGAAAGGATCAGCAGCGGCTTGCCGCATTCGGCTACCTGATCCACGAAATCCTTCGCCCGTGCAGTGTCGTACCGGTCAGATCCCTGTGTGCCCAGTGCGTCCAGCCGCCGGCAATGCCGGCAGGTCAGATTGCAGCGCGCCGTGGTTTCCCAGAAAACCAGACGCAAAGCCGGCACATCCGGTGTTGAATCGTTCTGCGCGTTCATCGTCATCCCATGCGGTTGCGTACACAGCTTGTATGTAACCGATAGGCGTGGGGATTGCGAGAAATCGTAGCCATAGCCGGCTGTTCAGGTCCGAACGACCGACGACGATTACGACAGGGATTGCGACGACGATTGATTCAGCCGGTGGCACCGGGCGAACCCGGCGTCTATAATCGCCCGGCGTGAAGGAGGGGCTGTGAGTATGGTCAGATGGAATCGAACGCACGTCTTCTACGTTGGCCTGCTGGCCTTGCCGGCATTGGCGTTGGCCGCGGAGACCATCGACGAGTGCGAGTCAACTGCGGCCTGGCGTCCGCTCTCCGGTCGCCCCACGCCGCGGGTGGAATCGACCTCGATGGGCCACGACGGCGGTGCGCTGAGCATCTCGTTTCATGAAAGCAAGGACGGGCCGTTTGTCGGTCGTGCGGTATCGGGTAACGAGGCCTGGGACCGCGCGGCGGGCCTCTCGTTCTGGTTCAAGGGGGACGGGTCGGAGGACTATGTAGCGGTCACGTTACTGGACGAAAGCCTCACGCGGCGCCACGCCGCGCTGATCAGTCTGGGCAGCAAAGAATGGCGCCACGTACAACTGCGTTGGGACGACTTCGTTCCCGAAACCTATGCGAGCGACTGGCTCAGCGAACCGGATGCGCGCATGCGCCCATCGGACGTGCGCGCGCTCTGGTTTGGCCGCTGGTTCTATCTTCGGCCCTGGTCGTCCTGCTCATTCGGTGTGGATCAGATTCGCATCGAAGCGCAGCTCCCCGTGCAGGTGTGGCCACAGGCTGAGCGGCACGGCCTGTCACGCACGCTGGCGAGACTGACGGCCCGCCAGGACGTCACGATGGTGGCGCTGGGCGATTCCATTACCGACGGGTACCGTTTGGCGAAACCCGAGCGCGAGGCCTGGCCGGCCCAGTTGCAGAGACTCCTGCGCAAACGGTTCGACTACGTAGACATCCATGTCCGGAACCAGGGCATCGGTGGACTGGAGACGCGTCAGGCGATCGCGCTGTTGCCACGTGATATTGGAGCGAAGCCGCCCGATCTGGCCATCGCACACTTTGGATTCAACGACCTGACGGCGATGGAGGAACGTCGCATCCCCATCGAGTCCCGCAGCGGAATCGCAGCCCGCAACCTCCGCGAAATGATCCGGCGCATTCAATGGATCAGCCGGGGACGAACCGAGGTGCTGCTCGTCGCCACCGTGCCGGGAGGCGACCGGGCACGCAGAAACGCGCTGGATTTTTTCGGCCACGAAGCCGCGACGGCCGCCCGGGAACAGGGTTGCGCGTTCACGGACGCCCCACGAACCGTTTTTCGCGAGATCCTGGAACGCGATGGTCCCCCAGCGCTCTTCACGCAACTTCCTGACGGACGCCAGGACGTTTCGCATCCGCATGCCGAAGGCCAACGCATCTTCGCCGAAGCACTGCTCGAAGCCTTCAGCGCCCCGTAGGCCAGGCCCTCTTGTGAACAAAAGCAGGTCAGATGTCCGGTTCGACCATGGACTCGTCGATGGCCAGACAGGCCGCCTGACCAATGAAGTGCACCCGGATCAGGAGGCGTGTCGCCGATTCGATGCGAACGATTTCACCGCGCAGTCCCTTCAGCTTTCCGCGCACGACCAGCACCGGCTTCCCCACCTCGCCATAGCGCGCCGAGCAGAGCGCGTCGTCCTTGCTGAGCGCCAACGCCAGATTCTGAAGATCGTTCCGCAATTCCCCCTGGTCCTGCGCGTCGAGGACCCCCACGATGCGGCGGCTCTCGAATACCTCGTTCCGCGGGATGGCTTGCGCATCGTAGAAGACATAACCGGGAAAGAGCGGAAGGTGCGAGACTCGGATGCGGGACTGGTAGCGTCGCGTCTTCTTGACGGTCGGCAGGAAATAGGGAACCGACCGTTTGGCCAGATACTCGCAGACCACTTTCTCCGCGCGCGGAAAGGTGTGCAGGGTGCCCCACCATGTCACCGAGGGGAGTTGCAAGAGCGATCGCACATCGGACGCGTCGTCCTGCGGCATGGGGATGGGGTCCGTCAACAGTAGGCCCTCACGATTCCCGAATTTCCATCGCAAGCTAATGTTGAGTGCGCAGGGTGTCAATGGGCGATGGGCACCCCCGGG
>CAYSBP010000275.1:0-4578 GCA_964429255.1 uncultured Planctomycetia bacterium | reverse complement strand
GGGTCAAACCTACACATTTGACAAAACCGCTCGAGGCCCTGGTTGTTCGCCTGCATTTAGGGGACGGTCTTTACTTTTTAGACTTATGAGAAAAGTCAAAGAAGTAAAGACCGTCCCCTATTTTGGATAAGAACGTTTGACAGCGGATCACCAGCGGGAATATTGTGACACTGTTTGTGCGAGTTTGCTGGGACGTACTTATGGCCAGCGAAGGGCGTGTGGCGAAGGATTGCCGAGATTGCTAATGGCTTTATGTGTTTAAGCCCACGCTTCAGGAGTCGATCAAAGACCTAGCCC
This sequence comes from uncultured Planctomycetia bacterium, assembly GCA_964429255.1. Taxonomy (GTDB): domain Bacteria; phylum Planctomycetota; class SZUA-567; order H5-PLA8; family H5-PLA8; genus CAYSBP01. Next base: position 4,281 of record CAYSBP010000275.1, on the reverse strand, counting down.
GGTTCCGCTGGCAGGAGGTGAAGAAGATGGCCCAATGGCGCAAGACCAGCAAGTGGCAATTAGGTAATACAGAATGCAATAGGGAAGGAATTAGGCAACATCGGTGGCCAGGAAAAGCGCCCGCTCGATTCGATGCTCCTGGCGGTTCCGAGATAGAGGAAAAGGCATGCGATCGCATCCTCCGCTTCCACGCGTATGACCTGAACCTCGTAGCCTCGGTTACCGCGTACATGCGCGGGGGCAAGGGGCCGTTTCACCCGCGTGCGCCAGGTGGAAAGAGCCAGCCGCACTCCAGGGGCAACAGCCGATGACACAGCTCTCCTTCGATCGTAGTGTCCCGGACGTGGGCGACATACTCGTCTGTGGATTGGTGCCGAGTGGGCGCATCGAGGTCCGACCCGGCTCTCTGGAAAATGAGCCACGGATGTCTGCCGCAGCTGCAAAGCGCATCCTCGACGCGTTCGACGTCGGCCGCGGACACGGCGTGCTGTACCTGGGCGCGGCGGAGCTGCGCACCGACCTCCATCCTTCGCTTTCGTACTGGCGCGAAATCGGACGGTCCTTCGTGGCCAGGGCGTGCGGCGCCCTTGACCCGACCGATCCGAAGTCCGTGGCCGTTCCCGACCCGGATCCCAACGAGATTTCGGCTTTCGTCCAAGGCGCACCTCCCATGCAGGGCGCCGAGCTGATCACGTCCGCGTTGCTCGGTGAGCTGTGGTCCGACATGGGCAAGGCCCTGGCCGACCAGGCAGAGAGGTTCGAGGATGGTGTTCAAGGGTATCTGAAAAAGCAGAGCTCGGTCTGGAACGTGGTCGGCCGGGTCTGCTTCCACCTGGCCGAGAACAAGCGCGACCCGGACTACCCTTTTGCCTTCATCGCGACTTACGTCCACAAGGTCTCCAAGCAGGCCAAGCCCCAGCACCTGCCGCTCGGCCGGGCGCTCAAGGACTACGCCGGGGCCCGGAACCGCCGGAAGCTTCTCGCGCTTCTCTCTCCCATTTCCCGTGCGGCCGAGAGGAGCGCCTTCATCCGCGAGCTGGTCGACTCCGGCGACATCTACCACCCGCTATTGTGGACGCCCAGGGAGGCGCATCGCTTTCTCTGCGAGATGGCAGTGTACGAGCAAGCGGGCCTGGTCGTGCGCATGCCCGACTGGTGGAACGCGAAGAGCCGCCCCCGCCCCAGGGTCTCGGTGTCCGTGGGAGGCGAGGCGCCATCCAAGCTGGGCATGGAGGCGCTGCTGGACTTCGACGTCAAGCTGACCATCGACGGCCAGGCCCTGTCGCCGGAGGAAATCGAGGATCTGCTCGCCTCCACCGAAGGGATGGTGCTCATCAAGGGCAAATGGGTCGAAGTGGACCGGGACAGGCTCGGCGAGGTTCTCGACCATTGGCGCGACGTTCAGAGACAGGCCGCCACGGGTGGAGTAAGCTTTGGCGAGGCCATGCGCATGCTGGCCGGCGCGCAGCTCGATGGTGATGAAACGGACGGCGCTGGAGACGCCCGGCCCGAGTGGTCGGAGGTCATCGCCGGCAAGTGGCTGTCATCCAGGCTCGATAAGCTCCGCTCCCCGCAGTTGCGGTCCGAGATCGATGCGAATGCCGGCCTCAAGGCCGAGCTTCGTCCCTATCAGAGGCTCGGAGTACAGTGGCTCTGGACGCTGCGCGGCCTGGAATTCGGCGGCTGCCTGGCCGACGACATGGGCCTGGGCAAGACCATCCAGGTTCTGGCGGTTCTCTACCTGAGCCTGCGCAACAAGGAGAAGGGCGCCGATCTGCTGGTGGTTCCGGCATCAATCATCGACAACTGGCGCCAGGAGATCGAGCGTTTCGCCCCGAAGCTGAAGGTGCTGATCGCGCATCCCTCGCACATCCCCTCGATAGAACTGAAAAAGCTATCGAGAAAGGAAGTGGAGGCACAAGATGCGGTGATCACAACCTACGGCACCGTCATGCGGACCGACTGGATGAAAGAGCATCCATGGCGGAACCTGATCCTGGACGAGGCCCAGGCTATCAAGAACCCGGGCGCCAAGCAGACCAAGGCGGTCAAGGCGCTGAAATCGAAGTGGCGGCTGGCTCTGACCGGCACGCCCGTGGAGAACCGGCTCGGCGACCTTTGGTCGATTTTTGACTTCCTGAACCCTGGGCTTCTCGGCTCCGCCAAGGCGTTCAACGGTTTCTGCAAGTCCATGGCGTCGGGCAGGCAGGGAGGCTACGCACCGCTGCGCAGGCTGGTGCAGCCATACATCCTGCGCAGGCTCAAGACCGACAAGAGCGTCATCGCCGATCTCCCCGACAAAACCGAGGTCAACGCCTACTGCCTGCTGAGCAAGCGGCAGGCCGCTCTCTACCAGCAGTCGGTCGACGAGATGAAGAAGATGATCGCGGAACTCGACGGCATAGAGCGGCGCGGCGTGGTCCTGGCCTTCTTGATGCGCTTCAAGCAAATCTGCAACCACCCGTCCCAGTGGCTGGGTGATGGCGGCTACGAGCCAGGAGACAGCGGCAAGCTCTCGCGGCTGCGCGAGCTCGGCGAGTCCATCGCCGCGCGCCAGGACAAGGTGCTGGTGTTCACCCAGTTCCGGGAGATGACCGAGCCGTTGGCCGGCTTTCTGGCCGAGGTCTTCGGGCGTACCGGGCTCGTGCTGCACGGCGGCACGCCGGTCAAGAAGCGCCACGGGCTGGTCAAGAGCTTCCAGGAAGACGACCGGCTGCCGTTCATGGTGCTCTCCCTCAAGGCCGGAGGCACCGGGCTCAACCTGACGGCTGCATCCCACGTCATCCATTTCGACCGGTGGTGGAACCCGGCGGTCGAGAACCAGGCCACGGACCGCGCCTATCGCATCGGACAGAAGAGGAACGTACTCGTCCACAAGTTTATCTGCCGGGGCACGGTGGAGGAGCGCATCCACGAGCTGATGGCCGGCAAGCAGAAGCTCTCCGACGAGATTCTGTCGGGGGGAGCGGAGTCGGCCTTGACCGAGATGAGCAACGAGGAGTTGATCTCGATGGTGTCGCTCGATTTGAGCAGCGCCCTCGAAGGATAGAGGGCATGAACAGAACCTGAGCGAGGTGAGCAGATGGGCCGGTACTCTTACTATGAATGGCGTCCCTATGTTCCGGTGGCCGAGCGCCGCCGCCGGGCCAGGAGGGAGGTCGCCAAGATGAAGAAGGCGGACCGCCATGTCTCGCCGGTCGAGATCATCGGCCGTAAGATCACTACGACCTTCTGGGGAGAAGCATGGTGCAAGAACCTAGAGGCGTACAGCGACTATGCCAATCGTCTTCCACGCGGCAGGACTTACGTGCGTAACGGCTCGGTGATCGATCTGCAGATCGAGGCCGGGCGCGTGCGCTCTCTCGTCAGCGGCTCGGACATCTACGAGGTGGACATCAGGATCAAGCCCCTCCCAAAGCGGCGGTGGACCGATATCAAGTGTCAGTGTGCGGGCAAGATCGACTCGTTGGTGGAGCTATTGCGGGGGTCCATATCCAGGGGGGTGATGGAGATCGTCACCCGCAAGGCAGAGGGCCTGTTCCCGTCCCCCATGGAGATCTCGCTGAGCTGCTCGTGCCCTGACTGGGCGACCATGTGCAAGCACGTGGCGGCCACGCTTTACGGTGTAGGCGCGCGCCTGGACCGAAATCCCGAGATGCTCTTCACCCTGAGGGGAGTCGATCCGGCCGAGATGGTGGAGGCCGCTGTCGAGCAGCCTCCGAGGGCAGGCAAGCGCCCTCGAGGCCGGGTCCTCGCCTCCGACGAGCTGTCCTCGGTCTTCGGCGTCGACATCGACATGGGCGATGCCTCTTCGGAAGACGTCGCGCCACGGGTCGAGCGAGGCCGGCAAGCGGCTCGGACCAAGAAGACGGGCAACAAGACGGGAAAGCGCTCCGCAACCGCCAGGAAGTCCGCGTCTCGCAATACGGCGGGCAAGACGAAGCCGGCCGGCAAGAAAGAAGCCACGAAGAAGAACCCGGCAAGGAAGAAGAAGACCACGAAGAAGAAGACCACGAAGAAGAAGACCACGAAGAAGGCAACAGCGAACAAGGCGACCGGCAGAGCCGCGAGACGAACAAGAACCCTTTCCAGGAGCACCAAAGAAGGGACTTAAGGTCACATTAGGGTTCAGCCTCCTCGAGTTCTACACGGAGCAGATGTCCAGCATAAAGGGTATTCGAAGCGTGGAGACCTTCGTCGTGTACAAGGACTATAATTTCAGTGTTCCCTACATCCTCTGAACATAGGCCCTCACTTCCTCCCGGTACTTCTCCACAATCC
>CAYSBP010000274.1:1772-4583 GCA_964429255.1 uncultured Planctomycetia bacterium | reverse complement strand
CTGGAATCACATCAGCCTGCTGGGGTCGACGATGGGTTCACAGGAAGACTATCGGCGGATGCTGCGCCTGGTTGCGCAGGCAAAGCTCCGGCCTGTGATGGATCGTGTCTATCCGCTGGAGCAGTATCGCGAGGCGGTACAACGCATGGAGTCGGGGATCCAGTTCGGCAAGATCGCGTTGACCGTGTGACCCGGAGTTCGGTGGAGAAACCGTGCCCGGAGGCTATACTTTCATCTCCTACGTGAGCGGTCGGTGACCACGCAACGGTCAGCGGCTGTTCCGGCAATGTTCAGGAGGCTGTGGCTTGGCCAAAGAGAAGAGCAGACACGAACCGCCGGACAGTCCGACGTCTGTCGGTTGGACGGAAGCGCAGAGGATCACGCTCTTCAGCGAAAAGAAGCCCTTTGCGCTGGAAGGCGGCGGATCGATCGGCCCCGTGGAGATCGAGTACGAGGCGTACGGGAAACTGTCCCCCGCCAAAGACAACGTCGTTCTGATCGCGCACGCGCTCTCCGGCGACGCGCACGCCGCCGGGTGGGACCGGCACGCCGCGCAATCAGGCCGGGCGTACCGCGTCGATCACCCCGGCTGGTGGGACACGATGATCGGGCCCGGCAAGCCGCTCGATACGAATCGGTTCTACATTCTCTGCTCGAACTACCTCGGCTCCTGCTACGGCACCACCGGCCCGTCGTCGATCAACCCGAAGACCGGCAAGCCGTTTGGCTTGAGTTTCCCCGAAGTCAGCGTGAACGACTGGGTGCGCTTGCAGGCCCACATGCTGGACGAGATGGGCATCCAGCAGGTCCTCTGCGTCGTCGGCGGTTCGTTGGGCGGTCAGCAGGCGATCGAGTGGGCGCTGGCGTATCCCGAGCGCATTCGCAAATGCATCGTGCTGGCCGCCAGCCCACGCCTGTCCACGCAGGGCCTGGCCTTCAACGCCGTGGGACGCTACTCGATTCTCAACGACCCTCATTTCAAAGACGGCAATTACTACGGCGGTCCGCCGCCGGCGGCAGGCCTGGCTGCCGCGCGCATGCTGGCGCACATCACGTATCTTTCCGACGAAGGCATGCACGAAAAATTCGGCCGGCGGAAGCAGGAGGACGCGTCGACGCAACCCGACGAACGCTTCGGGATCCAGTTCCAGGTGGAGAGCTACCTCGACTATCAGGGCCGCGCGTTCGTCCAGCGCTTCGACGCCAACAGTTACCTCTACATCAGCCGCGCGATGGACTACTACGATTCGGCGGAACAGTGGGGCGACGGCGATCTGGTGGCCGCGTGCAAGCGCATTCAGTCGAGGGTGATGGTCGTTTCGTTCTCGTCGGACTGGCTGTATCCGCCCAAGCAGTGCTACGAGTTCGCGCTGGCGCTTTCGCGCAACCGCAGGCCGGTGACGTATGTCGAAGTGCCTTCGCGGTACGGCCATGACGCATTCCTGGTCGAGACGGCGCCGGTAGGTTACCTGCTGACGCACTTCCTGAAGAGGTGATCCGCGATGCCGCATCACGAGTTTGACAAGTCGTTCGGCAAAGTGGCGAAGCTGCTCTCCGGCAAGCTGGATCCTGCGCTGGCCAGCGTTGGCGCCGAGAAATTGACAGGGTTTCTCTCGAGCGTCGGCACTTCGGCTCCGCGCCAGACCGGGCCCGACGGCCGGCCCGTGCTGCGGTGGCAGGACGATTTGATCGGCCATCAGATCCCGAAAGGAGCGCGCGTGCTGGATCTGGGCTGCGGCAGCGGCCAGCTCCTGGCGGAACTGATCGAGTTGAAGCAGGTCAACGGTCAAGGTGTTGAGCTGGACGACGAGGCGGTCTTCCAATGCGTTGCGCGCGGCGTGCCGGTCCTGCAGACGGACCTGGAGCATGGTCTGAAGGGGTTCGGCGACCAGGCCTTCGACTACGTGATCCTGGAAGAGACGCTGCAGACCCTGCAGCGTCCGGTCGAGGTCCTGCGCGAGATGCTTCGTGTGGGCCGCCGCGGCCTGGTCTCGTTCCCGAATTTCGCCTACTGGCGCGTGCGTCTGGATCTGGGCGTACGCGGCCGGATGCCGGTGACGGAGTGGCTGCCGCACCGCTGGTACGACACGCCGAACATCCACCTCTTCACGCTCCAGGACTTCCTGGATTGGGCTGAAGAGGACGGTGTACGGATCGTGCAAGGCTGGGTGCTGGTGGAAGGCCAGGTACGCGCGCTGGGCCGCGAAGACAACCTCTACGCGGAAGAGGCGCTGGTGGTGATCGAGAAGAACGGTTGTTGAGTCCGTTGGTCTTTGTTCACACACGAACCTTCAGGATAAAAGCTTGAAGTCGGTCCGCGCCACCATATAGTGAAGGAACTTTGGAGGGTGAGGAGATGCCGACGCAAGCGTCCGAACCGGACCGCGTCCCGCGGTTGACGTTTCATGACCGCGGCCCTTGGATCTTCGCGATGTACTGGTACTCCTTCCAGTTCCGGCAGGGAAACGGGCCGGAGCAGCGGGCGATGAGCTTTTTTGGGCTCAGCCCAGCGTTGCGCGCGGTACTTTTCGAGAACGGACGCACCACGATGCTGGCGCGGCGCTTCGATCTGCGCTCGCGCGTCCTGTTGGCCAGTTGCTTCATCCCCGGCATGGTGTGCCTGTCGGCCCTCATCATACTTCACGGGCTTCCCGGCCCTCTAGGCCAAAACCTGCGTGATCAGTATTCGGTTCTGAGCGGAGCGCTGGTGGGGATGGCGTTTCTTTCGCTGTTGCTGACGACGATCTTCACCCGTGACCTCTACCGGTCGTTCAAGGCATTGTTCGAGGCCTACAATGCGGCGGACGTGCC
>CAYSBP010000274.1:0-1672 GCA_964429255.1 uncultured Planctomycetia bacterium | reverse complement strand
ACAGGCGGGCCCTCCATGCTCGCCCTGATGGCCGACGGATTCTTGGTCAACTGCCACGCGCGCGTTGATGTTCGCGTTCGAGCCCGGTAAGACCCCGGGGCTTTTCTATGCTAGGAAAATGGTCTGAATACTTCGGCGTCGGAGTCGCTATCGGAATCGAGTTCTTTTCCTCCTTGCGTTAGGGTTACCTGCCCCAGTTCAGCATGAACTTCGCCACACTGAACGCGGCCTGCGGCCTACCGAGGCGCTTGGCGTTCGCCTTGAGCGAAGCGAGGCGCTGTGGATCGCTCAGGAGGGTGCCGAGTTTCAGCTGGAGTGTGGCCAGGCTGTGGATCTTGATGGCCGCGCCGTTTTCCAGCAGGTAGTCGCTGTTGCGGAATTCCTGGCCGGGGATCGGGTTCAGGATGGCCATGGCGGCGCCGCGTGCGAGTACCTCGCTGGTGGTCAGGCCGCCGGGTTTGCTGAGGACCACGTCGGCGGCAGCGAGCAGTTCGTCCATCTGATCGGTGAAGCCGATGACCTTCAGCCTGTGGCGTGCGATGGGCTTGACCTTCTCGAGGTCTTTCTTCAACGCGGCATTCTTTCCACAAACGACAGCCACTTCGACGGGGGTTTCCAGCGAAAGGAGGGCGTCGAGAATCTTCTTGATCGGTCCGACGCCGAAACCGCCGGCGAGTTGCAGCACGATCGGTCGGTCGCCGGTGAGCCCCTGATTCCTGATGCAGGTCGTGCGTTCTTTGGGGCGGCTGAAGACGGGATGGATGGGGATGCCGGTGACAGTAATGTCGGTGGCCGGCACACCCCAGCTCGCCAGATAGGCCTTGCCTTCCTCGGTGGCGGTGAAGTAGTGGTCGCAGGGTTGGTTGACCCATAGCCGGTGGGTGTCGAAGTCGGTGGTGACGGTGAAGTGCGGAACGGACATCTCGCCCTTGGAGCAGCGGCTGGCGATGATTTCAGCGGGAAGGAAGTGTGTGCAGACGATCAGGTCCCACGTTTCGTCGAGCAGTGCGAGGAAGGGCCGCAGGTTGAGCTTCTCGATCACCAGCAGCATGGGCGAACTCTTCGCACCTCGCTTGGTCGGTTCGTTGAGCAGGTCGTAGAAGTAACCCAGCATGTGTGGCGCGCGGTTGACGAGGTCGAGATACGCCTTGCCGTAGAGCTTCTGGAAGCCTTGGGTGGCGAGCGTCAGGATATCGACGTTCTTGACGGTGGCTTCGGGCGCCAGTTCCCTCAAGGCCAACTCGACACTCTGCGCCGCGCGCATATGCCCGGCGCCGACGGAGGCCGACAGGACCAGAATCCGCTGCGACATGGGGTAGCCCTCCCTGATTCTGTGAAGATGGGACCCATCCTATGGTCCCTGTTCGCGGTCGTCCACCGATTAGTCGTAGGGGTCGTATAAGTCAAAGTAGGACGTATATCTGGACACAGGCTAACTCGGTTCCTATCACGGAATGGCGTTGGCTGTTCGGCAAATCCGCTCAGCAGGAGACGGGTCTGTGGCGACTATTAGAGTGCGCGGCGGGACGACGGTGGAACGAAGCGATGCGGAACTGGCATCCCGCCCGCTTCCTGCGCTCAACGTTCGCGGCCAGACCATGGTCCAGGCGTTGCGTGGGGTCCACTGGAATATGGATACCGGATACGGTAATTCCTGACGGACGTGGATACG
>CAYSBP010000273.1:0-4594 GCA_964429255.1 uncultured Planctomycetia bacterium | reverse complement strand
CACTGCGGTCGAAAAGGTTGGTCGCGGGGGAAAAGGAATTTCCTATCAGTCGCTGGATGTTACCGAACAGCGACGTTCGCAACGGGCCCTGGCCGAGAACGAGCGGCGCTATCGCGGCATCTTCCACACCGCGCCGGTCTCCATCTGGGAAGAGGACTGGGGCGGTGTGATCGCCATGATGGATGGCCTGCGCAGCGATCCGGCCGGCGATGTGCCTGCGTACCTGGCGGCGCATCCTGATTTTGTTGAGCGGGCGCTCAAAGAGGTGCGAATTCTTGATGTGAACGCCGAGACGATGAGTATGTTTGGCGCGGCGGACAAAGCGCAGCTTCTCGACTCGCTCGAGACGGTCTTCGCGACGCCCGACACGCTTCCGGGGTTTGTGGGAGAGCTGTGTGCACTGGCGGCCGGAGAGCAGTTCTACAAGACCGAGATGCAGCTTTGCACCGTACAGGGCATCCGGATTCACGTGTTGCTCACAATGGCGTTTCCCGACGCGGGCGCCGACTCCGGCATGGTGCTGGTCAGCCTGATGGATCTGACGGAACGCAAGCAGCACGAGGAATCACAGACGCGGCTGACCGAGGAACTGGCCCGCAAGAACCGCGAGCTTGCCCAGGTGGTCTATGTGGCGTCGCACGACTTGCGCTCTCCGCTGGTGAATGTACAGGGGTTCAGCCGGGAGCTGAAGGCGTCGCTGTCCGAAGTGCAAACAGCCCTGGGTGGCGAGACCCTGACGGAAGGAACGGCGCAGCAGATGCGGGCTCTACTCGGGGAGGATATCCCCGAGTCGCTCAATTTCATTCTCAACAGCGTCTCGCAGATGGACCGGCTCCTGAGCGGACTGCTCGCGATCTCGCGTCTTGGGCGCGCCGAGCTGACGATGGCCGACCTCGACATGACAGCCCTGGTCGGGGGCGTGGTCGATACCCTCGATTTCCAGCTTCGCGAGCAGGAAGGCCGCGTCGACATCGATGCGCTTCCGGCCTGTCGCGGCGATGCCGGCCAGCTGGAGCAGGTATTCCAGAATCTGATCGGAAACGCCTTTAAGTACGCCGCGCCCAATCGGCCGGCGGTGATCAGGATCTCAGGCGAGCAGCGCGACGGTGAAGCGGTGTACTGCGTACAGGACAACGGCCAGGGCATTGCGCCCCAGCACCAGGAGAAGGTCTTCGAGCTGTTCCATCGTCTCTCGCCCGGCGAAAGCGAGGGGGACGGTCTCGGGCTGACCATCGTGCGCACGATCATCGACCGCCACAACGGAAGGGTGTGGCTGGAGTCCGTACCGGAAGAGGGAAGCCGTTTCTATATCGCCGTACCGACATGCGATGAGAACGAGCGCGCATGGCGTGAAGACAGGACATCAACGACGAAAACCGAAGCAAAGGCAGGAAAGACATGATGAATCAGGAAGTCACCATATTGTTGGCGGAAGACGATGACGGACACGCCGCGCTGATCCAGAAGAACCTGCGGCGGGCGGGGCTCCACAACGAGTTCGTGCATTTTCACGATGGGCAGGAAGCGCTGGACTTCCTGCTTTGTGAGGGGCCAGAGCCCCATCGGAAGCCGGGGCAGGCCTACCTGCTGCTGCTCGACATTCGGATGCCAAAGGTGGATGGGACCGAAGTGCTGCGAATCGTCAAGACGACGCCCGAGCTGAAGAAGATCCCGGTGATCATGATCACGACGACGGACGACCCCCGCGAGGTCGAACGCTGTCACGACTTGGGCTGCAGTAACTACGTCACCAAGCCGATTGACTACGAACAGTTCGTGTCAGCGATTCGACAGCTCGGCCTGTTCCTGATGATCGTGCAGGTTCCGCAAATCAACGGATCGGGGGCGTAAGAGGCGGGGCAGATCTCTACAGCACGCGAAAAGGCATGAGCATGACGAAAGACGAAAAGAGCAGTGTACAGGAAGGCGCTATGTCGCCCTTGCGATCGGCGATTGTGGTCGTTGAGGACGATATGGGACTGGCCAATCTGATTGGAAAAGCCCTGCGCCGAGGTCTCGGTGTGGCCGTCTTGGATGCCGGCACGGGGACCGCGGGAATGGAATTGGCCATGGGTCATCCGGAAGTCCTGCTGCTGATTGATTATTCGCTGCCTGACATGTCGGCGGCCGACGTCGTGCAAACGCTGAGAAAGAAGGGGCAGACGCCCGAGTTCATCGTCATTACGGGGCGGGGTGACGAACAGGTGGCTGTGGAGATGATGAAAGCCGGGGCCCGCGACTACTTCGTGAAGGACGCCGGATTTCTTGATCGTCTGCCGCGCTCAGTTGAGCGCGTCCTGCAGACTATTGAGCGCGATCGGCGGATCAAAGAAGCCCAGATAGAGATTCGGGAGCACGAGCGGCGGATCGGCACGCTGATGGGCAACCTTCCGGGCATGGCCTATCGGTGTCGAAACTGTCGCGCCTGGAGCATGGAGATTGTGAGCGAGGGGAGCCTTGCTATCACGGGGCACTCAGCTGATGCGCTCATCGGTGACAGCATCGTGGCCTACGGTGATCTGATTCATCCCGACGACCGTGAACGCATCTGGAACACGGTCCAGAATGCTCTGGCCGCCGAGGGGCATTTCGAGGCGGAGTACCGCATCCGATGCGCGGACGGCAGCGAAAAGTGGGTCTGCGAGAGGGGTGTTGGGATTTACGGAGGCGACGAAGAGACCTTCCTTGAGGGCTTCATCTGGGATATTTCCCCACGAAAAGGCTCGGAGCTTCAGCGGGAACTGATGTCGCGGGCGCTCGCGATCCTGAATCGCGGCAACGACACCCAGCGGCTCATCGGGGATATCCTGCGCCTGATCAAGGCCGAAACGCATATCGAGGCGGTGGGCATCCGTTTGCACGAGGGGGATGACTATCCCTACTTCGAGACGAACGGTCTGCCGGACCGGTTTGTCGAAGCGGAGCGTCATCTCTGTGCCTGCGACGGTAGTGGAGAGTTGATTCTGGATGAGGACGGCAAGCCGGTACTGGAATGCATGTGCGGCAATGTCATCCGGGGACGTACCGACGCTGCGCTGCCCTTCTTTACGGATAACGGCAGTTTCTGGACGAACAGTACGACCGAGTTGCTCGCATCGACGACAGAAGATGATCGCCAGGCCCACACGCGCAATCGCTGTAACGCTGCCGGCTATGAGTCCGTGGCATTGATTCCGTTGACAGCGGGTGACGAGACGGTCGGTCTGCTCCAACTCAATGACCACCGCCGGGGGATGTTCAGCCAGGACATGATCCGCTATATGGAGCAGTTGAGCGCGGCCATCGGGATCGCGCTGGTGCGGCAGCAGTCGGCCGAGAAGCTTCGGCAGCGCGAAGCGTTCAACCGCAGCCTGATTGAGAACAGCCCCGACTGCGTCAAGATTCTCGATCTCGAAGGCCGATTGCAGTTCATGAGCCCAGGCGGGCAACGGCTCCTGGAGATTGCCAACATCGAGCGCTACCTTAATCAGCAGTGGGCCGACTTCTGGCAAGGCGACGATCACGAATCCGTCGTGGCCGCCATCGCCGAAGCGCGGAAGGGCGGAACCGGGCGATTCGCCGGATACTCCCCCACGACGACCGGGAACCCCAAGTGGTGGGACGTGATCGTGACGCCGGTATTGGACCCGAAAGGGATGCCTGTGCAACTACTGGCCGTGTCGCGCGACGTGACGCTGCAGCACCAGGCGGAGGAGACCCGCCAGAAGCTCGAAGCGCAGTTGCGCCAGGCTCAGAAGCTGGAGTCGATCGGCACGCTGGCCGGCGGCGTGGCGCACGAGATCAACAACCCCATCATGGGCATCATGAACTACGCCCAACTGATTATCGACCAGCTCGGCCCCGACAGTCCGGTGGCAGAGTTTGCGGTGGAGATCGGCGTGGAGACCCAGCGGGTCGCCACGATCGTCAAGAACCTGCTCGGTTTTGCGCGGCGGGACGAGAAGCACTCGTTGAGCATGGCGCGCCCCCTGGATGTTGTGCAGTCCACCCTGTCGCTGATGAACGCGGTCATCCGGCACGACCAGATCACGCTGACGGTTGATGTCCCCGACGACTTGCCGGCGATTCGCTGTCACAGCCAACAGATTCAGCAGGTGCTCATGAATTTGATGACGAACGCGCGCGACGCGCTGAACGAGAAGTATCCGGAATATGACGAAAACAAGAAGATTCTGGTGAGCGGGAAGGTGGTATCGGGGGAGGAAGTAGGCCCGCGTTCCCCGAACGCGAGGCCCGGAGCGGGGCTGGCCTTCGGGGAAGGCCGCCCTACTGAGGGACCGCAGCCTGCCTCTTTCCTCCGCTTGACCGTTGAGGACCACGGCAGCGGCATCGCGGCGGATGTCCGCGAACACATGTTCGAGCCCTTTTTTACGACCAAGCGACCGGACAAAGGCACCGGACTCGGCCTCTCCATCAGCCATGGCATCGTAAAGACTCACGGCGGCGAGCTGCACGTCGAAAGCGAACCGGGTCAGTGGACGCGGTTCTGTATCGACCTGCCCGCAGTGCCTGCGGATGCGCCATAGGCATCCCGACGCGCGGGGAGGTCGAGACTGCAGGCGGGTTCGCCGGTGGAGGAAGGATGATTGGACCA
>CAYSBP010000272.1:0-4632 GCA_964429255.1 uncultured Planctomycetia bacterium | reverse complement strand
AGGCTACAACGCGGTCAGCCAGGACACCCAGCTCCAGATCTTTCGGGGGCAGTCGACGCTCAACGGCCGGAACCGGCTCGGTCAAGGCAAGGGCGAGGAACTGCAGAGCGTCCAGTTCAGTAACGTCCAGCAGTTCAATGACAACGCCTTCTTCAACGACGGCCAGCGGTGGGTGAACAGCCGGGCCGCCATGCAGCAGAGGAAACTGGAGCCGAAGAAGACGATCGAGTTCGGCAGCGGGGAATTCTCGAAGCTCGTCGAACGGCTGGTCAAGGAAGGCCGTCAGAGTTCGATTGCGCTGCGCGGTGAGATCCTGCTGGATGTGGATGGCGAAACGGTCCTGATCCGCAATCCGTTGGTTCCCAACGACTTGGCGGCCGCTGGGGCTGCGCCCGCCGCTGCTCGACGGATGGACGTCGACGCTGCCAGAGAACTGATGGAAGCCAAGCAATAATCGCGAAACCGGACCCTGGTCGAAGCGTCCAAGACGGACATGCGGCGTGGCCCGCGCAAAGGAGAAAAAATGAAACGAGCGATCCTGATGACGGTGCTGGGACTGATCCTCTCGGTCGTGCCCCTCAAGGCGGTGGAGTCGCCCGCGCGGGAACCCAAGCCGGTGATCCAGATGGCGATCCTGCTGGACACCAGCGGTTCGATGGGGGGCCTGATCAACCAGGCCCGCACGCACCTTTGGCAGATCGTCAACACCTTCGTCTCGGCGCGCCACAGCGGCGTGCGGCCGAACCTGCAGGTGGCCCTCTATCACTACGGTACGCCATCGCTGGGCGCGGATAACGGCTACGTGCGCTGCCTCGTCCCGTTCACGGACGATCTCGACAAGGTTTCCGAAGAGCTTTTCAAGCTTCGCACAGACGGTGGCGACGAGTACTGCGGCTGGGTCATCCGGAGCGCGGTGCGCGAGCTGAAGTGGAGCGACGCGAAGAACGCCTACAAGGTGATCTACATCGCCGGCAACGAGCCCTTCACGCAGGGCTCGGTCAACTATCGGGATGCGTGCAAAGAGGCCGTCACCAGGGGCATCATCGTCAACACGATCCATTGCGGATCGACTCAGGAAGGCGAACAAGGCGAGTGGAAGAACGGCGCGGTGATTGCCGACGGCCAGTTCCTGAACATCGACCAGAATCAGGCCGTTGTCCAGATCGCCGCCCCGCAGGATGCCGAGATCGCCAGACTCAGCGGCGAACTGAACGACACCTACGTGGCCTTCGGGGCAGAAGGCGCGAAGGGCGAGGCGCGGCAGAAAGCGCAGGAACTCAACGCCCAGGCGGCCGGCGCCGACTCCTTTGCCAAGCGCCAGATATCCAAGTCGAGCGGCTTCTACCGGAATGACGGCTGGGATCTGGTGGACGCGGTCAACCATAAGAAGGTCGCGCTGAAAGACGTGAAGGAAGCGGATCTGCCCGAAGAACTGCGCAAGATGACGCTCGAGCAACGTGAAGCGTACGTCGGCGAGCAGACCAAACGCCGCGCCGAAGTTCAGCAGAAGATCAACGATCTGACGCTCGCGCGCGACACGTACGTCGCTGAAGAGCGCAAGAAAGAGGCCGCCGCCCCCGCCGCCGCGCTGGACGCCGCGGTTCAGGAATCGGCTCGCGCACAGGCGGAGAAGGCCGGCTACACGTTCTGAATGCCGTACCCAAAAGGCCGATGATCGAACGCGTCCGGTGGGCGGGGCCGACCTGGTCCCGCCCGCTGCTATAGAGTGCGCCGCTTTAAATACGCTCTGCTTTGGGCTCGAAATGACCGTGATCCTCTCATATAATCCGTGCAGGTTTGGTTCGAGAGGAGGTCCCTGTGCCGAGAGGAACCGCTCCCTGGTATCCGGTCTTTCTCAATCTGCATGGTCTTTCGGTGAAAGTCATCGGGGGCGGTGCAGTGGCCGCGCGAAAGGTTCGCGGACTGGTGAAGGCCGGTGCGCGCGTGACGGTGATTGCACCGCGATTCTGTCCGGCACTGACCCGGCGGCGCGGGATGGTCCGGGTCAAGCGCGCATTCCAAAAGGGCGATCTGAAGGGCGCGCGGTTGCTCTTTCTGGCCACCGGTGATCCGGCGCTGAACCACGCGATTGCCGCCGAGGCGGAGCGCTACGGGTTGTGGGCCAACGTCGCTTCGCCGCCAGAAGCGGGGCGAATCTCGCTGCCGGCCTCGTTTCGTCGCGGATCGTTATGTGTGGCCGTTTCCACGGGGGGGGCCTCGGCCGCGGCGGCCAGCGCGTTACGCAAGGACCTGAGCCAGCATCTGGATGCGGCGTGGAGCACCTTTCTCAATCTCCTTAAAGCACGTCGGCATCGGGTGCAGCGGACCATCATCGATCCGGCGCATCGCCGGCGCGTGTTGCTGGCGCTGGGAGATCCCATCTGGGTCACGTTGATCCGCAACAAGGGAGTCCGGGTGGCCGAGCGCCGGATGGACGAGTTGATCGGCCCTGTTGAGCGTGCCGGGGCGGGAACCCGTAAAGGGATGAGCAGACGGTGAGTCCGCAGTTCTTCGTTGGCCTGGCCATGGTAGCCTACGCGCTCGGCGCCCTGGCATCCTTTGTCAGCGTAGGCCGTCAGAAACGACCTTCCGTCGCTCTACCCCTTGCCCTGGCCGTGACGGCGGTACTGGCCCAAACGATCGGCCTGAGCATTCATTGTGCCACCAGCGAGACGCATTACTTCACCAGTTCCATGGAGATCCTGTGGCTGCTGGCCTGGTCGATCGGCGTGAACTGCGTGGTCATCCTCGCCGCCTGGCGGATTGCGGGACTGGGCACCCTGATTCTGCCGTTGAATGTCGTGGTCCTGGCGGCGTCCCTGCTCGCACAGTATCCCGGAGCCGCGCCGGTCAGTGGCGTGGACCGGCATCCTCTGTATGCGCCCCACGTACTGCTGGCCTTTCTAGGCTACGGCTTCTTTCTGACGGCGTGCGCCATCGGCATTCTGTATCTGCGTGCCGAATGGCTGCTGAAGCACAAGGTCTTCGGGGCGATGCTGCAGGGGATGCCGAGTCTCGAGCGACTCGATCGGACGGCGGGGCGTTGCGTCTGGGTCGGTTTCGTGTTCTTCACCCTGGCCCTACTGCAGGGCGGTTACCTGGCGCACGTATTCCACGTATCGAGCTGGTTTCTTCATCCGAAGATGCTGGCGGCCGAGATCACCTGGCTGGTCTTCCTGGTGTTGATCGTCGGGCGGCTGGCCGGGCGTGTGATCGGACGGCTGGCCGCACAGACGGTCCTGGTGGGTGCAGCCCTGGTGGGGCTCACCATCGTGCTGAGTCACCCGCTCCAGCCGGATACGGACGGGGTCGCCTCGCCTGACGTGCAGGAGAAGGCGCGACCATGAGCGCACGATGGACGTTGCTTGCGCTGGGCCTCTCCTTCCGTACGGCGCCGGTTTCGCTGCGCGAACGGCTGGCGTTTCGCGCGGCGGAGTTGCCCGGGGCCGTCGAGCAGCTTCGGGAGCAGTGCCGCGGTCGCGAGGCCGTGATTCTGTCGACCTGCAATCGCGTCGAGTTCTTCGTCATCGGCCCCGCGGAGGATACTCAACTCGCGCAACGGGCGCGGGCGTTCATGGCCTCGCATCGCGGCGTACCCCTCGCGGAGTTCGAGGGATCGTTGTACGAGCACCGTGACGGTCCGGCGGTCCAGCACCTGTTCGAAGTGACCGCCTCGCTGGATTCCCAGGTGCTGGGCGAGACCGAGATCCTGAGCCAGACCCGGGAGGCCTTTCGGGCTGCGTCCGAGGTCGGAGCCGTGGGGCGTTGTCTGCAGACGCTCTTCGAACGGGCCTTCAGCCTGGCCAAGGAGCTGCGCAGTGCCGGCGGCGTAGGCCATGGTCGTGCGTCCATCAGCTCCGCCGCGGTGAAGCTGGTCGAGCGGGTCTTCGACGACCTGCCGAAGCACCCCGCCCTGGTACTGGGCACAGGCGAGATGTCTGCCGGGATCGTGAAGAGCCTGCAATCCGCCGGGGTGACGGACTTCCTGGTGGCCTCGCGCTCCGCCGAGCGGTCCGAGGCTTTTGCGCGCGAAACCGGCAGTCGTTGCGGCCCGCTGGAACATCTCCAGGACCACCTGCGCGTGGCCGATATCGTCCTGGTATCCACCGCCGCGCCGCACTACATCCTGACCGTGGACCACCTCAACAAGGCCCTCGACGCGCGCCATGGACGGCCGCTTTTCATCGTCGATATTTCCGTGCCCCGCAACGTCGATCCCGCGGCCCAGAACCTGTCCGGCGTCTTTCTGTACGATATCGACGATCTGGATTCGGTCGCGCGGGAAGGCCGCGAACAACGCGAAGAGGCCGCCTCGCGCTGGCGGCCGCGGCTGGCCGAAGAAGCCCAACGCGTCCTCAACGAGTTGCAGGACGACGCCCCCGATCAGGCGGCCCGGCGGCTGCTCGAACAGGCCGGCGCCCTTCGTCAGGCGGAACTTGAAGAACTCCAGCGCTCCGGCGCCCTGGACCCTCAAACCATCGCCCGGCTCGGGCAGGCGATGGCCCATTTCCAGTCACGGCTCCTGCACGGCCCGCTTTCCGCTTTGAAAGAAGCGGCGCGGGAAGGCGATGGCAGCGCCGCGGCCGAATGGGTCGAGCGGCTCTTCCGGCTTCCGACCCCGCAGGACGGGAC
>CAYSBP010000271.1:0-4652 GCA_964429255.1 uncultured Planctomycetia bacterium | reverse complement strand
CTTCGAGCGGTTGGGCAATCTGCTTTGCGTGGTCATGGGCAATCCGCTGAACCGTCGCGCCATCAATGCCGTCGAGGAGGCCACGGGCCTGAAGGTCAAGCCCTTCAAAGCCCCGTGGCCAAAAATCAAAGAGCTCGTCGAACGCTCCTATTCGCAGAGCCCCGCCAGCGACGCGGACGAGCAGCCGACCAAGGAGGACGTGGGCGGCGGCGATCTGGCGCCGTCTCTCGACGACCTGTGGGCGGAACAGCTCAAGGCCGACGCGGCTCCCGAGGCCATCGGAGAGGCTCAACTCGAAGCCTTGGCCGAGCCCGCAGCCCTGGCTGAACCCGAGGCGTTGACGGAGCAGCCGGAGGCGCTACCTGAGCCTGAGGCCGCGCCCGAACCGGAACCTCTGGCCGAGCCGGAGATCGAGGGACTGGACAACCTCGACGAAGCCAACGCGGAGGTCATCGAGACCGATACCCGAGGTCTGACTCGTAAGCGCCCTCCGGCGAAGCCGGAACCCGAACCGTTCCGCATGCCGAAAAAGGAAGCCAAGGTCAATATCGACTTGGACCACTTCGACGTGGGCACCGCGGAAGAAGTCGTGGAAGCCGCCGTGGAAGCCTGGCCATCGGTGCCCCAGCAGGTGCGCGCGCCCCACACCGCTGGCGTGGGCCCGCTGCCCAAATACAGCGCCGTCGAAGCCAGTTTCTTCTACGCGGGCACAACGCACCCCGAGAGCGCCGAGCCCTCCGACGAACTGCTGCAGTTGGTCGAGTCCCTGCCCGTAGCCGAAACGGTGGCCGCCTCGATCGCCGACTATCACCGCCAACGCGCCGAAAAGGCCAAGAAGGACGCCGCGACGGCGACCGACGACGTACCGGTCGAGGCGATCAAGGCGCCCGCGGGCACGTTTTCGGCGTTGGCGATCAGCGAGGCCGATTTCCAGCAACTGGCCGCCGGCATGCAGGTCGATCGGTCGGGCGAGTGGCTCTGGCAGTACGCCATGCCGGGTCCGGTTGCCGTCCAGGAGTATCAGGCCGAAGGCTGACGGATGTCCCGCGGTTGAAGTCCGGGAACCGGACGTGTGTCGGGTGCCGATATCCGTCCCGCCTACTTGAAGCCAACCGAGATCTGACTCGCCTCCACCAGGCTTGACCCCTTCATGCGGGGTTCCTTAATGGTGCTTTCCTTTTCTGGTCGTCCGGATAACGTGCGTCTCCGACCTAGGCGGACGTAACCACTCCGGTCAATGCCCTTTCCCGTCAACCCCCCTGCGGGTATACGCACGGGCACGCAGACGGAGTGTAACGACGCCTGCTGACCCTGGACGAACGATGCCCAAACGAACCGACATCCACAGGATTCTCCTGATCGGCTCCGGCCCCATCATCATCGGACAGGCTTGCGAATTCGATTACTCCGGCGCCCAGGCCTGCAAGGCATTGCGTGAAGAAGGCTATTTTGTCATCCTCGTCAATTCGAACCCCGCCACCATCATGACCGACCCCGACATGGCGGATCGCACCTACATTGAGCCCGTCGATCTGTTGACCGTTACCAAGATCATCGAGGCCGAACGGCCCGACGCCCTCCTCCCCACCCTCGGCGGCCAGACCGGACTCAACACGGCCATCCAACTATCGGAGTCCGGCGTTCTCGCGAAGTTCGGCGTTCAGCTGATCGGCGCGGATGAGAAGGCCATACGCAAGGCGGAAGACCGCGAGCAGTTCAAGAAGGCCATGCAGAAGATCGGCCTGGAGGTTCCGCGGTCGCATTTCGTCCACAACATGGACGATGCGCGCGAGGCCCTGACCGCCATCGGCCTGCCTTGTGTCATACGCCCGGGGTTCACGCTGGGGGGCAGTGGCGGCGGCATCGCCTACAACCAGGAGGAGTTCCAGACGATCGTCCAGCGCGGCCTGATGTTGAGCCTCAATAAAGAAGTCCTGGTCGAGGAATCGGTTGAGGGCTGGAAGGAATTCGAACTCGAGGTGATGCGCGACCGACTGGACAACGTCGTCATCGTCTGTTCGATCGAGAATCTGGATCCCATGGGCATACACACCGGAGACTCGATCACGGTCGCTCCGGTGCAGACGTTGACGGACAAGGAATACCAGCGCATGCGCGACGCGGCGATCGCGGTGATCCGCGAAATCGGCGTGGAGACCGGCGGATCGAATGTCCAGTTCGCGGTCGATCCGGCCTCGGGTCGCATGGTCGCCATCGAAATGAACCCGCGTGTCAGCCGCTCGTCGGCGCTGGCCAGCAAAGCCACCGGGTTCCCGATCGCCAAGATCGCGGCCAAACTGGCCGTCGGCTACACGCTGCCCGAGATTCGTAACGACATCACCCGCGAGACGCCGGCTTGCTTTGAACCGACCCTCGACTACTGCGTCGTCAAGATCCCTCGATTCGCGTTCGAAAAGTTTCCCGGCGCCGACCCCACCCTGACCACCCAGATGAAGTCCGTGGGCGAAGTGATGGCCATCGGGCGCACCTTCAAGGAGGCGCTGCAGAAGGCGCTCCGGGGACTCGAAATCCGCCGCAGCGGCTGGGGCTGCGACCGCTACGAAGCCACGCATCCGGTTCCGGACGATGGGCAACTCCGCGAGTTGCTTTCCCGCCCCAACGCCGACCGCATCTTCGCCATCCGCCACGCCATGCTCCGCGGCTATTCCATCGAAAACATCCACGACCTGACGCGCATCGACCCGTGGTTCCTCCGCAACCTCCAGGATCTGCTCGTCACGGAACAGTCCGTCCGCGCGTTGACCGAACGACTGCCACGCGATGCCGGCACAGGCCGCACGGATCTCGCCGCGCTGAAGAACGACCAGGGACTCGTGGAAGACCTCGAACCGGTCCTGAAGGAAGCCAAGCGCGACGGTTTTTCGGACGCGCAACTCGCGCAGATGTGGAATCTCCAGGAGCGCGAGGTCCGTTCATTGCGCCAGGACCTCGGCGTTATCGCCGTCTACAAACTGGTGGACACTTGTGCGGCCGAGTTCGAGGCCTGCACGCCGTATTACTATTCGAGCTACGACTTCGAGGACGAGGCCCGCGTCTCGAACCGCCGGCGCATCATGATCCTGGGCGGCGGCCCCAACCGCATCGGTCAGGGCATCGAGTTCGACTATTGCTGCTGCCATGCCGCCTTTGCGCTGCGCGAACTCGGGTACGAGTCCGTCATGGTCAACTCGAACCCCGAGACCGTTTCGACCGACTACGACACCTCCGACCTGCTCTTCTTCGAGCCGTTGACGCTCGAGGACGTCATGAACATCCACGACCGCCTCAAACCCGAAGGCGTCATCGTGCAACTGGGCGGCCAGACGCCGTTGAACCTGGCGCAAGGACTGCGCGACGCGGGCGTAAAGATCATCGGAACCTCCGTCGACTCGATCATGGCCGCCGAAGACCGCAAGCTCTTCAACGAACTGATCGAGCGGCTCAACCTGTTGCAGCCGCCCGGCGGCACCGCCCGCGGACTGGCCGAAGCCAGGGCGGTGGCCGACCGCATCGGCTATCCGGTGCTCGTCCGCCCCAGCTATGTGCTCGGCGGACGCGCCATGGAAATCTGTTACGAACCGTCCAAGCTGGAAGGCTTCCT
Organism: uncultured Planctomycetia bacterium; assembly: GCA_964429255.1. GTDB lineage: Bacteria > Planctomycetota > SZUA-567 > H5-PLA8 > H5-PLA8 > CAYSBP01. The sequence continues at coordinate 1,051 of CAYSBP010000271.1, read as the reverse complement.
CCAGCAGGCGCTGGAAGCCAGCCCGGACGCGCCGGTCCTGATCGACAAGTTCATCGAAAATGCCATCGAAGTGGACGCCGACGCCGTCTCCGACGGCAACGAGGTCGTCATCGCCGGACTGCTGGAGCACATCGAGGAAGCGGGCACTCACTCGGGCGACGCCGCCATGGCAATGCCGCCGCACAGCCTTTCGGACCGTCAAATCCAGCAGATCACCGAAATCACGACCAAGCTTGCGCGCGCCTTGAACGTCTGCGGACTGATGAACGTCCAGTATGCGGTCAAAGGGTCGCTCGTGTATGTGCTCGAGGTCAATCCGCGCGCGAGCCGCACGGTGCCCTTCATCAGCAAGGCCACGGGCGTTCCCTGGGCGAAGATCGCCACGCGGTGCATGGTGGGCGTCAGTTTGAAGGAACAGGGCGTGAAGCCCGTCGTCATCGATCACATCTGCATCAAGGAATCGGTCTTCCCCTTCAACAAGTTCCTGGGCAACGACACGGTGCTGGGCCCCGAGATGAAATCCACCGGCGAGGTGATGGGCATCGACATGGATTTCGGCCGCGCCTTCGCAAAGGGCGAGATCGCGGCGTACCAGCGCCTCCCGGTCACAGGCCGCGTCTTCATTTCGGTTTGCGATCAGGACAAACGGGCCTCCATCTCCATCGCTAAACGGCTGGTGCAAATGGGCTTTGACATCGTCGCCACCGAAGGAACGCAGAAGATCCTCGCGCGGCACGGCATTCCCGTCGTCCTGCTCAAAAAGATCAGCGAAGGCCGGCCCAACATTCTGGACCTGATGCGCAACGGCGAACTGGCGCTCGCCATCAACACCCCCAGCGGCAAGGGCCACCACACCGACGAAGCCAAAATCCGCACGTCGCTCGTCGCTCGCAACATCCCCCTGATCACGACCATTGCCGGCGCCGAAGCGGCGGTCACGGGCATCGAAAGCATGCGCGAAGGCTACTCGGTCAAGCCGTTGCAGGACTACTACAAGGCCATCCGTAAGGACTGAATCCCGGTCTCAGGCGGCACCTTCACCCCGCACGAC
>CAYSBP010000270.1:0-4664 GCA_964429255.1 uncultured Planctomycetia bacterium | reverse complement strand
TTACCCATACGGCTGACGTTCTCCCCCTTTCCCACAGGGAAAGGGGGAGCCCAAAGAGGTGGGTAATGGGAAGCCGACTCGGAGAAGAAGAAGTTTGGATGACCTCGCAGTTACGGTCATCACCCACGGCAACGGCCGTCGCGGCATGCAGGGGAGTCCTCGCCCCTGCTGGACGAGCCATTCGACAGCCACGGCCGGCATTCGCGTGAATGTAAATGGGATCTCACGCGTCATGTACGGGGTTTTTCCCCTTGGATGAGCATTCAATAGATCGCAAAGCTCGTGCTTGCCTGTTCGCGCAGGTGGCCTAGAATAGGCGGTCTTGTTGGGTTCTAGCGCAAACGGTTGTACTGGAGTCTGGATGAGCGAGAAACTGCCTGAAGCAATCGGCTCCTATCGTATCCAGGCCAAACTCGGCCAGGGGGGTATGGGCACCGTCTTCAAGGCGATGCACGAGACGCTGGAACGGCCGGCCGCGGTCAAGCTGCTGCCGCCCGAAATGGCGCAGAATCCCGAGCACGTCACGCGCTTTCTCCGGGAAGCCCGTACGGTCGCCACGCTGAACCACCCCAACATCGTCCAGGTCTACGACGCCGGCGCTTTTGGAGGCCGGTACTTCATCGCCATGGAACTGGTGGAAGGCACCTCGCTGGGCAGCTACTTGAACGAGAAAAGCATGCTCTCCGAAGAGGAAGGCATCCGCCTGTTGACGCAGGCGGCGCGCGGCCTGTCGGTCGCTCACGCCAAGGGCTTGGTGCATCGTGATATCAAGCCCGAGAACATGCTGCTGGACAAGGATCTTAATCTGCACATCGTCGACTTCGGCCTGGTCATGGAGACGGCCAGCCAGACGCAACTCACGGCCACCGGCGCCTGCCTGGGCACGCCGATGTATATGAGTCCCGAACAGACGGACGGCGAGAAGGCGGATGCACGTTCGGATATTTACTCGCTGGGCGTAACCTTCTTCCGCGCCCTGGCCGGCACGCCGCCGTTCAGTTCGCCGACCGTGATGAACCTGCTTTTCAAACACAGGTTCGAATCTCCGCCGGATCCGCGGGCGATACGGCCGGAGCTTTCCGAAAACATCGCGAACCTGCTGTTGACGATGATGGCCAAGCCGCGCGAGGACCGTCCTCAGGACGGCCAAGCCCTGGTGACACTCCTCAAGGAGATGCAGCAGGGTAAGAAGATACCGGCGCCCCCGCCGTTTCGTTCGCCGCTTACCAGCACGGGGCTGCCGGTCCAGTCCGCTTCCGCCCTTTCGCCAGCCGTCGACGCAACCCGGAAAGGGCGTGCGATGCTCTTTATCGGCATGGCCGCGGCCGGGCTCGCGATCCTGCTGATTGCCGGATGCGTGTTGTGGTCGCTGGTCTGGTCGGCGAAGGCGACGGGGGCATTGACAACGAAGAAGGGCGATGTACAGGAGCCCGGTTCCTCGACGGTCGTGACGAATCCATCCGAGGCCAGGCCGGACGAGCGCTGGCTATTGATCGAGAAGGCCCGGGAGTTGGAGGCGAACGGCGACCTCCCGCTGGCGATGGCGGCCTACGAACGTGCTGCCCAGATGCAGACCGACGCGGAATTGGATGCCAGGATTGTTGCGCTGAAGGGGGCTATGCAGTCGCCGGGTGGGGCTACAGATCCCGTGGAGGTCGAGCCGACGACGTCGCGCGACCCGGGCATGGAACTGGCACGCAAGGCGGAACAGCACCTGGCTCGAAACGACTACGCCTTGGCGGCGGTGAAGTATGAGGAGGCCGCCCAACGTACCGAGAAGGCCGACCTTCGGCAGGTCTACCGGTCCCGCGCCAAGGACTGCCAGCGGCAGGCCGATCTGCGAGAGGTGGAGACGGCGGAAGCGAAGGGCGACTGGGCGGCGGCTGCGGCGGCCTGTTCGCGCGCGCTGGACCTGGCGCCGGACCCGGCGCTGCGGACCCGCCGGGACGTGCTGTTGAAGAAGGCGAAAGACGAAAGTGAATATTGTGGCTACATGCAGACCGGGGATGCGGCGCTGACCAAGGGTGAGTATATCGTTGCCCGCGTGAACTACCAGTTGGCGCAGCGCATCGTGCCGGCCTCGGCCGAAGCGCAGGCCAAGCTCAACGAAGCCAACGGACGCCTGGCCCTCCAGGCGGGCGACGAGGCACGCGCCCGGAATGACTCGAACGCCGCACGCATCGAGTACCTCCGGGCCAAGGGACTCTGTCCATCGCTGCAGGGCGAGGCTGAGCGGCGCATGACGACCCTCACGCAGCCGCAGTTCTTGTCCGGGAAGGTTGTCGCCGAGATCGACCGCTTGGTGCGCGAAACCCGGAGCAACGACGCCTATACCGCCCTGGCCTCCGCCCTCCGCGCCGATCCCACGAACACGCAGCTTCTAGGACTGAAGGAGGGGTTCGAGAGCCTGCAGGCCTGCGAGAGCCTCTATCGCAGCCTCAAGCCGATCCTGCAGCAGGGTCAGACCGTGGCCAGCGATGTCCTCGCCTTGGACGCCGACGACCGCCGGGCGGCGAGTTTGCGCGATTCCATGGAGACCAAAGCGCTGCAGTGCGACACGCGGAGCGCCCAGGCGCGCACGAACTTTCTCAGCCGGGCCAACGACCCGTTGCGGACGATGGTGCTGGAGGCCAAGACGCTGGCGTTGACGGTGGGCGGAGAACTGGACGATGGGGCCGATCGTTGCCGCCACAAGGCGGCCAAAGCGGCCGATTTCAAGGGCGTCAACACCGGCTTCTTCAAAATCGGCGTCGAGGGAGACAAAGACAAGGCCGACAAGTATACTCGGACAGCGGATTCGTTGTCCGCCTTGGGGCGGCAGGCCAAGGCATTAAGCCAGTAGAAGAGAAGAAATGGACTCGAAACCGAGCACACGCCAGGTCTCCGAAGCCGCCATCGGCGATGGGGAATTCTCGTATCGCTTCGGCGAAGTCGCCTTCATCATGAATCTACTGACGCGCTCGCAGGTCGAGGATGCGCTGGGCGCTCAGAAACGCCTCAAAGAACAGGACCAGCCCGTCCAGATCGGGCAATTCATGGTCGAGAAGGGCACGCTGACGCCCAGTCAGGTGACGGCCATCCTGATTGCCCAGAAGCGCTATCGCAAGGATTCGCCTCCGTTGGCGGCCGCCCATGCACCGCCTTCGCCGGCCAACGCGCCGACGCAGCCCATCGCGGGTTCCGCGGCGCCTTCCGCACGATCGGGCTCGATCGCGGTCTCGCCAGCCGTACCCGTGCAGACCGGCCAAGGCGCCACAACCGGCATGGCGTCGGTACCGCCCGACCGCCAGCTGTTGGCCGGCGGCGAAGGCGTCCAGCGCGGCTCGACCGTGGTCAGCGTCGATCCGCCCCGCCACAGTTCCATCGCGAAAATCGAATCGGTCAGGAAGGAAGCCCCGATCGTTCCGGCCGACGTGCCGCCGGCGACCGACGGCAAGAAGGACACAAAGGTCGAACCCCAGGCCGTCGTCAAACCGGCGGTGGAAGACGAACCCGAAGTACCCGAACCGGCGCCCGAGAGCCATCAGCCGCCGCCCGGGGTCGGCGCGGGCGTATACAAGAAGTTCGGCCAGTTCGATCTGATCCGCCGGATCGGCGAAGGCTCGATGGGCGCGCTCTTCGAGACCTGGAACACGCAGCACCAACTGCGCATGGCCTTGAAGGTGCTCCCCAAGAAACTGGCGGTCGACAAGGAGTTTTTCACGCGGTTCAAGCGCGAGATCAACACGCTCTCGAACCTGAACCACCCCAACATCGTCCGCTTCTTCGGCGCGGGCGAGATGCAGGGCTACACGTACTACTGCATGGAGTTCATCGACGGCGAGAGCCTGCAGATGCGCATCGACCGCGAGGGCCGGCTGCCGCAGAAGGAATCGCTGCGCATCTGCGGCGATATCGCCCGCGCGCTCGCCCACGCGCATTCCAAGGGCGTCATCCACCGCGACATCAAACCGGAGAACGTGCTGCTCTCCAGGAAGGGTGAGGTCAAGGTCACCGACTTCGGCCTGGCCAAGACGCGCGACGAGGAATCCCAGTTGACGGTGGCCGGCACCAGCATCGGGACTCCCTATTATCTCTCGCCCGAACAGGCGATGGGGTTGACCACGATCGACCACCGCGCCGACCTGTACAGTCTTGGCGTGACCATGTACCACCTGCTGACGGGACGATTGCCCTTCGACGCCAAGTCGTCCACGGAAGTGATGATGATGCACGTCAAGGCGCAGCCGCCCGATCCGCGCACGATCAACCCAGGCCTCGCGCGCGGCCTCAGCCAGGTCATCCTGAGACTGATGGAGAAGACCCCCGCGAACCGCTACAGTTCGGCGGACTCGATCGTTGAAGTCGTGGACCTGCTGCTGAATGCCAAGCCGCCGAACGAAAACGAAAGCGTGGTTCAGCCGGGCACCACCAAGAAGACAATAAGCTTCAAGACGTTCCTCCTCCATCTCCTCTTCAGCAAGGCGGGTCTGGCGCTGGCCCTCGTTATCGGCCTGCTCCTCGCCGCCTGGTACTTCCTCGGCTCCCACCCCGCGCGCTGACGATCCGTCCACCGCGCCGGCAGGGCTTTTCAATGCTCGGAAAATGGTCTGAATACTTCGGCGTCGGGGTCGCTATCGGAATCGGTATCGAGTCCTTTTCCTCCTTGCGCTATGGGTAGACGA
>CAYSBP010000269.1:0-4688 GCA_964429255.1 uncultured Planctomycetia bacterium | reverse complement strand
CATCCACGCAGGCACGGGAAAGCACAACCCCGGCTACGCGTGCCACATCCCGATCCGCGGCTTCACAGGCAAGGAACCCACGGAATTGCGGAAAGGGCACGACCTGGCGCTGATTACCCACCGCGTGATCAGTCAGACCAAGAGTCGCACGATCGCCAATCCGTGGCTCAGCGCGCTCCTTCCGGAGAACGGCATCCTGATCCATCCGTCGGATGCCTCCCGCCTCGGGATCGCCAATGGACAGAAGGTCAAGGTGGTGAGCGCCACCAACACCTCCGGTGAATGGGATCTCGGCAACGGACGAAAGAAACCGATGATCGGCAAAGCCGTGGTGACGCAGACGATCCGTCCAGGCGTGGTCAGCTTCGCCCTCGGCTTTGGCCACTGGGCCACCGGCGCCGAGGACGTGACGATCGATGGACATCTGGTCAAGGGCGAACCCAGGCGCGCGGCCGGCATACATGCGAATGCCAGCATGTGGGTCGACCCTGACATGAAGAACACCTGTTTCGTCGACACCGTCGGCGGGAGCGTCAGCTTCTACGACACCCACGTCACACTGGTGCCGTTGATTTGAGGCCGCTCATACAGACGGTATTACTGGAATGCCCTCTCCGTCTACTGCTTCGCCGGTTCGTCGTGCCGGTTGAGGAACTCCATTGAGGCGCGGAGGTCATCCAGTTCCATCGGCGTCGGTTCCTCGCCGCCATAGCGCACGCGCTCGAAAACATGGGTAACCACCAGCGCAGGCAGGAAGGCGTCTCCGCCACGGCGCACCACTGAAGCCGCGAACTCGCGTGGCGTCTGCCCCGGCTGGCGGAAGAACCCGTGCTTCGAGAGCACGTGGAGCAACTCCTGATAGAACGTCACGGCCGCACGCGACGAACGCGGCATGACCGCAGGCTTTGCGCGGCGCGCGTCCTTCCGGTTCCAGAAGAAGAAGAGCACCAGCGCCACGCCCGTGCCGACGACCGGCAACCACGTGAGCATCACGCCCAGGCCGCCCGAGTCGATGCCGAGCGAGAACATGCCTTCCGCGGCGTCGGTCGCACGTTCCAGTCGGTCGCCGATCCGGTCGTACATCCGTTCCTGATCCTCGCGCGTGTAACGCATGAAGAAGGTCCATCCGCGGTCCAGCCACCCCGAGTCGATCGGCTTCAGTGCCGTCCCGTCCGGCTGCGGGTTCCTGGTACCCGCCACGGCGGACGAAGCGCTGGCGATTGAGGGTGCCGGAGAAACGCCGACCGTGGGATCGAAGGTCACCCACCCGTAGCGCTCAAAGTATACTTCGGCCCATGCGTGCGCGTCCGAATTGCGGATGACGATCTCCCGGCGTGCCCCTTCGTTGGGCAGCAGCGGGCGCGCGAATCCCGAGGCCAGCCGGGCCGGGAGTCCCGACGCGCGCGCCAGGATCACGAATGCGGAGGCGAAGTACCCGCAGTGGCCCTGCCGCTGCGCCGTCTCCTCCGAGAGGAGAAACTCGGCCAACGGATTCCGTGCGGTCGGGCGGCGACGGTCCAGTTCCAACGTGTAGCTGAACGGGGCGGACTTCAGATGCTGGAGCAACGCCGCGATGCGCTCGAGGTCCGTCTGCGCGTCGCGCGTGATTCGCGCGGCCAGCGCCCGGATCTCCTGCGCTTCGCCGCCGCCGCGGAACGCCCTTCTCCATTGGCTGTAGCGCTGGAACTTGTCCGGGTCGCGCGCCACGGCGTTCGGCGGCAACTCGGTCGATCGCACCGGCCGGTTCGAGCGGATCGTCAACGAGGTAAGGGCGTTGAGCCACTGCCGGCCGGGCAGGAGCAGCGAACCTTCCTCGTCGATCTCGATGGGCTTGCGCTCGACGGCGCGTACGGGCGCCAGGACGAAGCAGGATCGCGAGGCCAGCGAACGGCTTGGACGCAAGGTTTGCACGATTTCGCGGCTGTCCGGCGGTTCCAGGAAGCGAGGATCGGTCTTGTCGAACTCAACGGCGTTGGAGAGCGGCGAGAGGCGCAGTTCCACCTTCAGCGGCGTGGCCCATTTCCCGTCTTCCCGGAAGTCCGCCATCGCGCGGTCGCGAAGGTAGATCGATCCGGAGGCCGCGGTGACGGTCTCGGCCGCGCGGTCGAGGATGAGGGTAAGCGCCAGCGAGGAGTCTTCGTGGATGGGGCCGAAGCGGTTCAGGTCGAGTTCCTCGCCGGGGCCGGTGATGGACGGGGCGCGCGGTCTCACACGCGGGCCGTCGCCGTCGGGGAGCGTCTTGCTGCCGGGTTGCCCCGACGAGGACGAGGTCGGAACCCAGTGGGTCAGCGCGGCGATGGTGGATCGCGGCCAGACGAAGAAGAGGAGGAACCCGGCCAGCAGGCAGCTCAGCGTCACGAAGGTCGTCAGCCGGAGTCCTTGCCAGAAGGCCTGTTCGGGGAGCCGGTCGAGGCTGGAGACACGCGTCAGCCCCGGAGGGCCGGGCAGTGCCTGACGCGTCTCAAATTTCTGCCGCTCCAGCCACAAGGCGTGGATGAAGAGCAGCCAGGTCGTGGTGCCGAGGAAGAGGGCCATGCGCAGCAGCAGCGAAATGTCGCTATCCACCTTGGCGCTGACGACCAGGATGAAGAGGTTGGCCCCGCAGAACGTAAAGATGAGCGAGCCGCGGAAGACGGTGAAGAAGAGCATGATCTGCAGCGCGCATAGAAAGTGCATCATCCGTTCCGCATCGGCCGCCAGCAGCGGCCGGGCGGCGAGCGAAGGTGCAGCGAGGAAATGGACCAGCAGCGCGACGCCGAAAGCGGCGGAGAGCACCGGGCGGACCGGGCGCATCCGGCCTGCGTCCACCGTCAGCCAGGCGATGGCGGCTGCTGCGGCCACGGCGATGAAACAGGTAGGCTGTCCCTCCGCCTGCGAGATGGCCCAGCCCCCGGAGGCCGCCACCAGGTAGATCGCGATCCGTAAGGTTCGATACAGGTCCATGACGTTTCCCTACTCCGCCACCGCTTCTTCCAGAACGTCGTCCTGCGCGTCGTCCGCGAAGAGCGGCAGGAGGTCCTCGTCCATTTCCGTCTGCCCGGGCGCGCCGCGCCGGAAGATCCGCCGAAAGTCCTCGCCTCGGATGTCGAGCATGCGGACGACATTCTCCATGGAATGCACCCAGCTCAAGTCGACCTTCATGCGCAGGGAGCCCAGGCCCAGCACCAGCACGTAGGCCTGACGGAGCAGGTGGCGCGGAACGGCGGTCCGCAGGTCCGCCAGCGTGCGGCCGTTGTCCGGGCGAAGGCCGGCGAGCTGCTCCAGGAAGACATCCATGTTCCGGCGCTCGCGCGATACGGTCGTCCGTTGCGCCGGTTCGCCGGGCGGCAAGGTCAAGGTGGTCACCTCGCAGCCGCGCCGGGCCAGTTCGCGGGCGGCGGTGGCGGCAAACGAGATGGCCAGCTCGAAGGCCGGCAGGCGCCGCGCGCCCAGGCGCTGGAGGTTCGTATCGAGCAGCAACACGACGCGCTTGGCCTGCGGCGTCTCGAACTCCTTGACCATCCACTGCCCGCAGCGCGCGGTGTAGCGCCAATGGATCCACTTGGGGTGATCGCCCGGACGGTACTCGCGTAACCCGCGGAATTCGTGCTCCTCGCGGCTGTTGCGGAAACGGCGCAGGCGCTGCATCGCCTCTTCGACCTCCTTGAAGAGTGCCGCGTCGATTTCACCCCTGCGCGGGTAGACGACCAGGCCACCGCTGGTGGGCTGTTCACGTTCGGAACGCCAGAACCCGAAGGGGAAGACGGTCGAAAGCCGCATGCGGCGGAATTGGTACAACCCGCGTTGGCGGACCAGCAAGGGATACTGCGTACGCTCGCGGTTGTGGCTGGCCACGATGGTGGCGAAGGTCTCGGATTCTCGCTGGCCGGAGGGCGTGCGGAGGCCCAGGACCGGCGGAAGCAGCCTTTGCGATTCCTGCTCGGGTTCTTCCCGGACTTGGCGGGTCGTCGGTCGCAGCGCTTCGATGATCAGGAGCCCGGCGGAAGGCATACGGCTGGGGTTATGCACGGTCAGCGTGACCGTGACGGCCTCGCCGGCAAAGGTGTGCGGTGGGTGACGCCGCGAGATCTTGAGGTGCCGCAGGGAGAGGCCGCTCAGCATCAGGCTGGTCATCATGAGCGAGGCCATGACAAGGCAGATGAGGAGCGGAATGTTGGAGAAGTCGCTGGACAGGGAGGCTGTAACGGCGCACGCCAGGGTCAGGAGCGCGAAGAGCCATCCGTCGCGGGTGAGTCGCAGTATCGTGCGCAGCGGCCAGGCGGCCGCGTTGATCGCCCGCGCGGGGAGACGGCGGGGTATCCAGCTGATCTTCATGGAGCGTTCCACTCGTCGTCGGCCGTTCGTCGGGTAAGGGACCGCCATCGCCTTCCACGAGGAAGCATACTCTTCATTTTCCATTGGGGCAACGACTTCAGGCGGAGCGGCGGGGAAGGGGAGTGCACGAGCCTCTTACGGGCAAGAGCACGATAACTCCCGACCAGCCGAGCGCCCATTCAGAATCGATGCGCCTGCAACGTGACGCAAACGCCAGGGCATTTGACAAGCGAGTGAATGGTTGCTAGAAGTCCTCTCTGCCTCAGCGTGGGGGTGTAGCTCAGTTGGGAGAGCGCTGCGTTCGCAATGCAGAGGTCGAGGGTTCGACTCCCTTCACCTCCACCATCGTAAGGCATTTCTGATACAGAGGGTTG
>CAYSBP010000268.1:0-4716 GCA_964429255.1 uncultured Planctomycetia bacterium | reverse complement strand
TACAGATCCCGATTTCCTGTGAACATTCGCACATCGGCTCCGTTCTCCCTTCAGTCGGTGCACCGAACGGGGAATCAAGGAGCGGGATGCGATGCGAACTGCCTGGGTGCTGTCGCTTGCCATTGGGTTGTGTGTGGTCGCCGTACGGGCCGGGGAACCGGCCGTGCCGGAGCACGAGATTCCCATTGTCGATGTCGTCGTTGCGCCGGGCAGGGCCGTGGTCACCCGGCAGGGTGAAGTCGACCTGATCGCCGGCCGACAGCAGATCCGGCTGACGGGCCTGCCGCCCGCCATGGACCGCGACAGCCTGCAGCTGGAAGTGCAACCGGTGGACGGAGTACAACTGGAAACCGTCCGGACTGAACTCGTGGCCTCCCGCAAACTGGAACCTGAACGGATCGCGAAGGTCGAGAAGGAACTCGAAGCGCTTGACCGGAAGGTACAGGGCCTGGAGGACCGGCATCAGGTGCTCGGCGCCGAACTGCTGGTGCTGCAGCGCTTCTCACCGTACCTGCAACCCACAGAGGGCGAGAAGAAGACCGACCCGATCCTCAACACCGTCCTGGATCCCGCCTCGTGGTTGAACATCATCCGTTTTTCCGGCGATTACTCCGGGAAGAAACGCCAGCAGATCGCCACGGTAGCCACCGAGAAGATCCAGGCGGAGCAACACCGCAGGGAACTCTGCGCGCAACTGGATGAACTCCGCAGTTCCAGCGTGCCCGCACGCATCGTGGCCACCGTTACGCTGCGCACCGACCAGGCCGTCCGTGCGCGACTCACGGCGCGTTACACCGTCGGACACGTGATGTGGTATCCGGACTACGAGATCCACGCATCCGAAGACGGCGAGCAACTCACGCTGGAGCGGCAGGCGCTGATCGGACAGAACTCAGGTGAAGACTGGAACGGCATCCGGCTGGAACTGGTCTCGCTGCCTCCGGATCAGGCGGTCGAACTGCCGTTCCTCAGTCCCTGGCGGATCGCCTTCACGGAAGCGCACGGTTCGGTGGAAGCCTGGACGTTCGGCCGACAACGCCCAACCGAAATTCAACTCGCCTCGCTGGACGCCCTGCCCGGTCCTGAGACGTTGCTGGCCTTACGCGAAGCGTACAGCGGCGGCAAGGGGTTGCGCGCGGAGGACGCCTTCGATTACGTGGACCGACTGGCACAGGAAAGCCTGGCCCTGGGTGCGTTGGGCATCGGTGGCGGAGGCCGTGAACAATTCAACCAGCGCTCTGGTGGTAGCCGTCGCAGACTGGTGGCCCATGGCGGCGGGAGCATGGCTACGGAATCCTCGGTGGATAGCAGCCTGAACTATTTCTCGACGACCCAACACGGCGACGGGCACTGGAACGACACCCCTAATCCCGAGTACTCGGTCGGCTTCACCGGCGCGGTACTTGCCTCACTGCTGGGTGCCGGCCACACCCCGAAGGTGGGGCAGTACAAGGAAAACGTGCGCCGCGGTCTCGCCTACCTGGTCTCACATGTGCACTCCACCGGCCAAGTGGGCCAGTCGCTTTTCGATCAGTCGATGGCCGTGCTGGCGCTGGGCGAGGCCTACGGCATGTCAAGGATGCCGGAATACCGCGACGCAGCCACGCGGGGCATGTTGTTTCTCGAACGGATGCTCTCCAGCCGCATCCTGCCGCTGACCCCGGGGCTGATGGGTTCGAAGTTCCCGGATGCCATTGAAAACCTGGCACACGCCATGATGGCCTTCAAGTCGTGCAAGGTGGCCGGACTGCCCGTGCCCATCTCCGCGTGGGAGACGATGGAGATCCTCACACGCCAACTAGAGGAAACCCGCGGCGGCGCTCGCACGGCGGCGGTCGTGGCGCTGGTGCGCTCGTTCCTGGGGTATCGCAGGGAAACCCTCCGGCCGTATGTCGAACGAATCATGGCAGAACTGCCGTCGTGGGAGCCTGGCCGATTCCATCTCGGGTACTTCCAGATTGCTACGCTGGTGATCTTCCAGAATGGCGGTGCCGAGTGGAAAAAATGGAACGAGGCACTGAAATCCTGTCTGATCGAGAAGCTGGTCGCGAAGAGCTGGCCGGCCGAGGACTCCTGGCTGGGACCCACCGGCAGCGTCGCAGCCACCACGGCCATCTGTTCAAGCTGCCTGGAGGTCTACTATCGATATCTGCCCATCCATCGGCCTGACGGCGCCACGCCTGTTGCGGGCACGGGCAAAGGCGGTTGGGAGCCGGTCAATCCGATGGTGAGTTGTGGCGGGCAACTGCTACGTTTCCGGGCCGAAGGCCTGCGCGCGGTGCGCGGGGACGGCGAGTTCCACCGAATTCCTATCGATCGCAAGATCGTGAACGCGAAGACGCTGCGTGTCACCACGCCGGTGGTCTATAACAGCGTCTACCTGCAGAGCACCTTAACCAACCCCTTCGCCGAGCCGCTGCTGGAAGGTGCGGCCCGGATCTTCCTCGGGCATGAGTTTGTCGGCGAGACGCCCCTGTCGCAGGCCAACGTCGGCGAAGCGTTCGTCGTCCCGTTGGGCGAGGACCCGTACGTGATCGTCCGGCGAAAGATCGACGAGCAGACCACGCAGCACGGAAAGCTGGCTAAGTTGCTGACGCTCAAGGCATCGATCGAGATCACCGTGGAAAACCGTCGGAAGAGACCGGTGCGCATCCGCGTGCTGGACCGTGTGGCCATCTCCGCCGACACCAGCGTCCGCGTCCGCAATGCCATCCAGACCGGCGGACAGGAGCGCCACCTGGACGACGACGGCCAGGCACACTGGGAGGCCGACCTGCCACCGGGCGGTTCAGCCCGACTTGGCGCGACCTACGAGGTCGAATACCCCGACGGCGTCGCGCCGGCAGCGGTGACTGGCGCCCTGTGACACGATCCTCCGGATCGTGTCGGGCGCACGCCAGAGGCATGCGCCACAGTGGGAAAAACAGGAGGGCTGTGCTGTGCGGAACTGCGAGCGATGTTTCACGATCTGGATTCTGGCTCTGTGGGCGTCGGGTCAGGCCTGTGCAGGCGAGACCATCGTGGCGGAAAGCCGGATCGTCCACGTGACCGTGCTCGCGGACCGCGCCGAGATCACGCGCCAGGTGACGGTTAACCTGCCGGTGGGCGAGTCCATCGTCGTGGTGGACGGCCTGATTCACGGCCTCGACGAACGAACCCTGCGTGCCGAAGCCGCACAGGGCGCGCGCATACAGGGCATCAGTTCGGACGTTGTCCAACGGCCCGTCGTTCCGCCCGTCGCCAAGGCATCCCTCCTCGAACAGCAGAAGACGCACCAGGCACGCATCGAGACGATCGATTCCAGTGTGCTCGGCCTGCGGCGCCAGGTTGACCTGTGCCGCTCCTACCGCGGGCGAACACTGGAATCGATCGGCCTGCAGGCCTCCCTCCCGAAGGAGAAGCTGCCACAGCCGGAGATCGACCTCCCCAGTTGGACGCAGACCCTGGAGACGCTGGCACAGCAGGAACTGGAGTCACTGGGAAAGATCCGCGATCTGGAGGTCGTGCGGTTCCACTTGCTCGAAGAACAGAAACGAGTGGCGGCGGAACTGGACCGACACGCAAAGCCACAACTGGAACCCGTACGCCGGGCCTTGATCGGCGTCCATGCGCAGCAGGCCGCTCCGGTCTCGATGCGTCTGGTGTACCGCGTGAACGGGCCCTCGTGGCGATTGCGTTACGACGTGCGGTTTGACACAGCAAAGAAGAAGCTTCTCATGGAGGGCTACGGCGTGGTGCTCCAGCAGACCGGCGAGGACTGGCCGGACGTGGAACTGGTACTCTCGACACGTTTCCCCGCCAGCGGCCTGCGCGCACCGAAGGTGCCGACGCTCCTGCTGGAAGGGCGCGAGCGCGAGACGCTGAGGCAGGAGATCGCAGGCTTCGCCGAGAAGGTGAGCGTGGGGACCGTACCGGACAGGCAGACACCGGGCACCGGGGCGGATGCGGCGGGCGAAAACGTTCCTGAAGGAGCGCAACCCGCGGAGGCCGCGCCGGGTGAACCCGCACCGCTGGCGGGCACCCCAGGTGCCGCGGCCGCCGCGTGGAAACCGCGTAAAGGCCTGGAGGATTTCGTGGCCCTCGAATCCAGTCTCACCGGCCAGTTCTTCAAGGTCCTTCAGAAGAGCACGGTGTCCAGCAGCGACGAGGCGCAGCAGGTGCCGATCCTTAAAGCCGAAGTACCCGCCACGCTGCAACTGGAAGCGGTGCCCAAGTACACCGCGATGGTCTATCGCCGCGTGACCGCGCGGAACGACTCCGGCGCGCCACTCCTGGCCGGCCGATCCACGCTCTTTCTGGACGGCGCCATGATCGGCGTCACCAACACGGCGACGGTGGAACCGGGCGCGGACCTGATCTTGTGCTTCGGTGCCGTTGACGGATTGAGCGTCGCGCAACAGAGGGCGGACGCGGGACGGGCGCCCGCCGAAGTCGTGGCGCCGCAGGGCGGACGCCGCGTCTATTGTTTCCAACAGGCCTGGAAGATTCTCAACCGCACCGACCGCGAGGCGCAGGTGCGGTTGCTGGAGACGGTGCCGGTGAGCGAGGTGAAGGAGATCGGCGTGGCCATAGACGCCAAGGCGACCTCGGCGTATCGGGACCTGGGCCACGGCATCCTGGCCTTCCCAGCCAAGGTCGACGCCGGACAATCGATGGTGGTGAACCTCAGTTACTCCGTCTCGATGCCGGAGACGCTGAAGTTTTGATCGCCCAAAC
>CAYSBP010000267.1:0-4753 GCA_964429255.1 uncultured Planctomycetia bacterium | reverse complement strand
TCGTCCGGTTCCGTGCGGGGGACGGCCCCTACCCTCGCCCCGCGTCCTGCATGGAGCGCGCGCCGTGCCGACCTGCACCTGTATATCGCTAACGACCCTGCAATGACCTTCTGGCATGCTTTCTCGAATTTTGGATCAGGATTATCTCTGGTTCCTCGCTGTTTCCAGTGGCGGAGATGAACCCGCACCGAGCTGCCAGGAGACTCTGAGAGGGCGCAGCCTTCGGTTCCCTGCAGGTCGTGCCCCAGATGGGCACAGCCATAATCGATTATGGACATAGATGTTACCAACGCAGCAAGCCGTCGAAAGGATGCCCTGGATGATGGTGTTGGGTGATGCAGTGGAGACCCGCCCTACGGGATCCAGCCACTGGAAATAGCGAGGAACCAAGGAACAGAACGATGCGAATCGCGCGTATTCAGGACAAGAGGAACCAGGCTCAGTACGGGATTGTGGAAGGCGACCAGATCGCCGTGGCGGAGGGCGATCCGATCGCGGGGTTGAGGCGGATGTTGCGCGGATGATCTCTGTCCCAAGATGTTTCCCAGATGTTTCGGGCAACCTCGGCCTGGCCATCTTGGGCGTGCTGCTTTTGTTGACCGTTTTGCTCGTGAAGCCACTCGACCGCCTTGCCGCAAAGCCCAAGTAGCCGCGCTACGGCGCGGTTCGCGCGGGCTTCAGCTTCAACGTGCGAATCTCGTATGGTTTGATCTCCAGCACGAGTTCCGCACCATCAAACGGCACGCGCGCATCCTCCTCTTCAAGCAAGTTGCATTCGAAGGCTTCGGCCAGCGGCCAGGGCAGCGTGAGCTTCACCGTCCCGCGGCGGCCGTACCGTTCGACCAGGCGCAAAATGACGTGGCCGGAAGTTTCAGCCTGCTTGAGGGCTTCCAGCGTGACGTACTCGCCCGCGCACGTGAGCAGCGATTTCCGCGCGGGCAGCGGGCCGCCATGTGAACCCACGACGACGGCCAGCGCAGGCACGTTCAGGTCCAGCGCCTGATCGTACGTGCGCCCTTCGCGCCACGTGCCCGTGTGCGGGTACAGCGCGTAGACGAAGCGGTGTTCTTCCTGATCGCTCTCAGGATCGGGGTTGGTGGGGCCGCGCAAGAGCGTCAGCGCCAGCATGCCGTCAAAGGCTTCGTGCCCGTACTTGCAGTCGTTGAGCAGGCTCACGCCGAAATCAGGTTGCGAGAGGTCCATCCAGAGGTGCGCGGGCACTTCGAACTTGGCGGCGTCGAATGAGTTGTTGCGGTAGGCGCTGCGCTCGATGTTGCCGTACGCGATGTCGTAACTCGCCGTGCGGGTGACCAGCGGCGTGAAGAAGCGCGCCTTGAGCAGCTTCTGCTGTTCGTGCCAATCCACGTACGTCTCGAAATCCACGCGCCGCGCGCCGCGTGTCAGCACGATGTTCTGCACGAGCTTTGAGCCGCGGAACTGGCGGGTGACGCGAATGGCCGCCCGCACGGGGCCGCGTTCGACGATTTCCACGCGCGCCGCGCCGAGGCCGAACTCAACTTTGGTGTAGCTGGGCGCGATGTCCCATGCTTCGTAGCGCCCCGGCACGTCTTCGTAAAGTTTCAACACGTTGCCGCCGCGCGTATCCAGGCATTCGCGCTGCTGCGTCTTGTCGAAGAGCGAAACCAGCTCGCCGGCCGCGTTGAGCTTGACCCGGAGGAATTTGTTTTCGAGCAGCGTTTTGCTGACGGAGAGGGGCTGAGCGGACCCCACCCCCGTGGCCTCTTCCCCGCGAGCGGGCATGGGGGAAGGTGGTGGGGTGCCATGGACCAGTCGGAAGACCTTGTAGCCCACCTGGGGCAAGCCGGCCGCGACGAAGACGAGCATGGGGCGGCCGGTCTCGGGATGTTCCACGATCTGACTGGGCAGTTCGATGCCGTTCGCGTCGCAGACGTGCGCAGGCTGAGCGGGCGCGTCCAGCCACACGGTGGCGTCGCGCTCGATGGGCAGCGAGTTGAACACCACGATGGCGCGACCCGTGCCGCGAGCCTTCGCCGCGCCGTAGCGACTATGGCCGCGCAGGCGGGTATCAACGCGCGCGGCGAGTTTTCGCAGCGCCGCATCGCGCACGCCCGCGCCGACGGCAAGGGCGCGGTCGTACGATTCCTTCAGGTCCAGGTACACCGGCGGGATGTGCGAGCCGGGCAGCGAGTCGTGAAACTGATTGTTAAGCACGTCCTTCCAGCCCGCGTCGAGTTTCTCGCGCGGGTACGCGCCGCCGGCCAGCACGGAGAGCAGTTCCGCTTCGCGATAAAGGAATTCGCAGCGGCGATTGAGCTTTTTAAGCCGCGCCTTCGTGGTGAACGTGCCGCGGTGCTCTTCCAGGTAGAGTTCGTCGTTCCAGACCGGCATTTCCGCTTGCTGCGCTTTGGTGGACATGCGGCCCAGCGCGTTCTCGATGGTTCCGGGCCGCGTCGGCGTGACGCCAGGGAAACTGCGGTAGCGGCGCAGGTATTCTAGCATCTCGGGGTCGGGTCCGCCGCCGCCATCACCCCAGCCGTAGTTGTACAAGCTCTCACCGATGGTGTCCTTGTCGTTGTAGTTCGCCCAGTGCTTGCCCATGTGGTCGGGCTCGACGGTGCCGATGAAATGCGTGGGCGGGACGACCGCCAGCACGCGGCTGCCATCGGGACCTTGCCACCAGAACGTGTTCTTCGTCCACGGATTGGTGTCGTTCCAGACGACCATTTTGTGCGTAACGAAATATTGCATCCCGCATTTGCGCAGGATCTGCGGCATCGTCCAGGTGTTACCGAAGACGTCCGGCATCCAGCACGTGCGCGGTGTGACGCCGAACTCTTTCCGCAAAAATTGTGTGCCGTAAAGCGACTGGCGCACGAACGATTCGCCGCTGATCAAATTGCAGTCCGGCTCAACCCAGAACGCGCCAATGACCTCCCAACGCCCCTGCTTGACGCGCTGTTTCACTTCCTCGAACATCGCCGGGAAATGGTCCTTCATTTCCTGGTACATCAGCGACTGGCTCTGCGAGAAGGTGTACTCGGGGAATTGCTCCATCAGCCGCAGCGTTGAAGCGTGTGTGCGGGCGAGCTTGCGCACGAATTCGGCGTGCGTCCACAGGAACACCACGTCGAGATGCGAATTCCCGCAGAGATGCAGCAGACCGCTGCGCTGGAAGCGGTCGGACGCGTAAATCTCGCGGCGCAGAATTTGCCGCGCGACACGCGCGTTGGCGCGGAAGCGCGCGGCATCGGTTTCATTCTGGTCAAGGGGCGCGATCGCCTTGGCCACACCCGCTTTTAGAAATTCGCGCACCTCGGGATCAAGCTCCGCCATCACCAGGACGTTCCACGCGGCGCGGAAATCCCAGTAGGTGTCGTTCATCTCCTGGTCCAGTGCGGTGAACTGCGAAATCTCGAACGTCTTGACTTCGCTCTCGCCAAAGTGCCAGAAAATGTAGCACTCGGCTTCGAAGTCGAACGTTTCCTTTCCGGTCGCCTTCTCAGTCAGAATGACGGTGTCGCGGAAGGGATCGAGGCCGTGATAGGGCCGGCCGTTGACGTTGAGCAACCCGTCGCCGCCGAAATAAATCTTCAGCGCGACTTTTCGCCCCTTCAGTTGTGCGGGCATCCTGGCGCGGCAGCGGAAGAGGGCGCTGGTATCCGGGCCGCCCCACGTTTCGCCGGCCTTGATGGGCCTGAAATTCCGGTCCATGAACCGCCGTTCGCGGTGGCGCGTGTAACGGAATTGCCGGCAGCGCCAGCCTTCCAACGGGACCGGATCGGTGAAGATCCAGCTCTTAAGCGCGTTGATTTTGATCTCGACCGTTTCTTCGAACGAGATGATGCGCCGCTGCTTCGCTTTTACTTCATGCCGCCAGCGGCTGAGAATCTGGTCGATGCCCGATCGTTTTGCCATGACGGTTCTCCAATAGATGTGGGAAACATCCGGGGACAGCGATTATCTATAGGGTAAGCAGTGGGTCAAGAGCGGTGGAGTGCCTGAGCTTCGCGTTGGGTACTGCGCGAAACCGAGTGGAATGGGCGCCGTGATGCAAGCTCACTGCACTCAGCTGGCATAGCAGGAAACTCGATTACCACTTACGCAACACATCCGTTGCGCAGCACGAGAACCGTATCGATAAAAGTGTGAAGCCCCAACATCCAAAGCGCCGCTTCTCCGGCGCACTCCATAGGCCTCACGTCGCCACATAATCGCCGCGCTGTTTGCGCGGCGTGAAAACGCCCCATCCAGATGCTTCACGGATTCCTTCCGCCGCAGCGCCCACTGAGTCTCCGCCCAATGGCTCCAAAATCCCGGCGACGGGCAACTCCGCCGAGGGATCGCGTTTCACCGATCGCCATCAGGTTCCCGCCAGAGCCATCACTGGGTCGTTGACGCCTGAATCGTCTTCTTGTCTATGGTAAGCATCTCGCCCTGCGATGTCTTGATCACGATCTCGTCGCCGACGGTCATCTCGGTCTGAACTTCTATCATCCGGCCATCGTTCAGGACGTAGATTTTCACGGGAGGCTTGTTCTTAGGGACCGATGAATCGGGGCGATTCGTTGTCACGGCCTGCGCCACAGCTTCTTTGGGAAGTGCCTTCACGATGAGTCCCAGCGCTTCCTGCTTCAT
This sequence comes from uncultured Planctomycetia bacterium, assembly GCA_964429255.1. GTDB lineage: Bacteria > Planctomycetota > SZUA-567 > H5-PLA8 > H5-PLA8 > CAYSBP01. The sequence goes on along the minus strand of CAYSBP010000267.1, from coordinate 136 downwards.
CTGGATCGATGGCCCGATCACGGCCAACGGCCCGACGTCAGCCGTCTCGATTCCGATCTTCAGATCATCCATGTTCTCGGCCAACTGGCTCATGGGCCTCTTCCTGTTGCCATGCCTTGCGTTGCTCCGCCGCCAA
>CAYSBP010000266.1:0-4755 GCA_964429255.1 uncultured Planctomycetia bacterium | reverse complement strand
GCCCATCACTCTCAGGTAGCCGCCCGCTTAGGGGCGGCTACCTGAGCAGTTACGACCGGTCTAAAACACCCACGTCACCTGTCTTCTGGCTCGTCTTGGTCCAACCGGTCGGCTTGATCACGGCCATCGGGCCGACCTGATGGATTCCCGCCGTCCACATCCTCCGCTCCATCCCTCCGTAAACTCAATGCCGCATAGATCTCAAAGAGGCCCGCGCAGAGGATCAACACGCCGATCATCGCCATCAGCGCATCCTCCCGGAGGCGCGGCAGCACGACCAGCGTCCACACCATGCCGATGACAAAAATGAACAGGCCCCGCGTATAGCGGCGCACACGCAGCGCCTCGAAAGCCGCCTCGGCCGCCCGTTCCTCGGGAGACTCGTCACGCCCAACCCGCTCCTCCTCCGCGTCAGGCACGCCCGATTCGGGCCACGGTGCCGCTGCCGCGGCGTCATCGATGGGAAAGGCCGTATTCGTCCGCACCACTATCTCGCGGGCCGCAACCACCTGATGCTCGCGCACCGCCAGTCGCTGGCCACCCACCGGCGGGCCGCCCATCACGGTGGGGAAGATCTGCTGCTCGGCCGGAAGGAACTCCACCTCGATCCCGGCCTGCTCGAGCGCCAGCGCCACAACCGCCGCCCGCGCCGGAGAGAGCGGACCGGTGACGGGGAGCCAGCGCTCGGGCGACTCGTCGTCGCCAAAATACATTTCGTCGTCGCCCACGACGGTTTCTCTTACTTCAATCCATCGCCCCACGCAAACAGATGGGCCACCGTCGGACTGCACCGGGTGTGTTTCAGAAAAGTTCCCAGACTTGGGGTGGAACCGCCAAAGAACGCCAGAGGACGGGGAAACGAGAGGGACCGCCATGACGCCAAGGACGCCAAAAACGGGAAGACGACTGTCCTGCCGTTGGTGCCCTTCCGCCTTCGCCAACAGCGGCTACGGCAGGACAAGTGGCGTCTTGGCGGTCAGCAGGCTGCTGGCTACTCAACCAGCCGCAGGCACTCGGGCCCTTCGTTGCGGGGGTTATTGACCGTCGACCGCACGGGGAAGGCTTCCATCGCCTCGGGCGCGTGAGGCATCATCAGCAGGCGCAGATCGTCGGACGTCGATGGCGTTTCGCCGAGCCAGGTAGCAAAACGGTCGGGCGGCAGGATCACCGGCATGCGATCATGGAGCGGCTTCATTAACTCGTTGGGTGAGGTCGTCAGGATTGTACAGGTTTCAAGCGGCTCGTCGCCCTTTTCCCAGTGTTCCCACAGGCCGGCCATTGCGAAGGGTCCGCCGCCCTTCATGCGGATGTGAAAGGGTTGCTTGCCGCCGTTGCGGCGCTGCCATTCGTAGAAGCCGGTCGCCGGGATCAGGCAACGTCGTTTGCGGAAGGCATCACGGAAGGAAGGCTTCTCGGCCGCGGTCTCCGATCGCGCGTTGATGAGCTTATTGCCGATCCCTGGGTCTTTGGCCCAAGACGGCACCAGTCCCCATTTCAGAAGAGCGATCTCGCGAGGTCCACCGGTGGGCTGTTTCCGCAGAACCAGTATGCTTTGGGTAGGCGCGATGTTGAATCGCGGTTCGAGCAACGAGGCAATGAGTGGCAGGTCGAAGAACCTGCATAGGTCCTCCAAGCCGACATTGAGTGTAAACCGTCCGCACATAGCCTAGCGCCTCGGACCACTCGTATTCACCACCCCGAACGGCACGTGCACGCACGGCAGCGACCTGGCCACGGGCGTCAGGTGTCCCTGCTGGTCGTCGAAGAAGAGGTGGGGCTTAAAGATCTCCAGCACGCGTTTCTTCTGGATGCCGCCGAGGAAGAAGACCTCGTCCACGGTGATGCCCCAGCGGCGCAGCGTGTTCATGACGCGTTTGTGCGCCGGGGCGCAGCGGGCGGTCATGATCGCGGTGCGCACGCGCGGCTTGTAGCCCTGGTCCTTTGCGTGGCGATCCGCCTCGTGCCTCTGTAGCCCGGCGATCTTGGCCAGCAGGCGCTGCAACGGACCGGCGGCAAGCGCCCTGGCCGCCTTCTTCTTCTCGGAACGGTTGAACCCCGGCAGACCCTTGCGACGGAAGACCTTCTCGGCCTCGTCGCTCCCCACCACCCCATCGAAGTCGAACGCGATCCGCAGTTCGCGGTCCTTGGGGTCGTCGGCGAACTTGGACGGCAGCACCAGCCCGGCCGGCTGGCCGTGCGCGATGGCGTCGCGCACGTCCTGGTCGTTGGCCGAGAGGAAGAGGCACGCATTGAAGGATGCCATATAGAGGTAGGGCTGCTCGCCACTGGTGAACGCCGCGCGAGAAATGTCCAGCCGGTGCTTCTCGATGCTATTGAAGACGCGCAGGCCGGTGTCGGGATCGTTGCGCGATAGCAGGACCACCTCCACCGGCGGGTCCTTCGGGTTCATGGCGCGCAGCGAGAGCAACCGCTTGATGAACGGAAACGCAACGCCGGGCCGCAGGACCTTGCGCTCATTCCGGCGCTGATGGCGCCGGTACGCATCGCGGCCCTGTTTACGGTAGACGGCATCCGATTCGGCCAGGTCGAAGAGCGCGCTGGATGCGATCGCGACGACCAGTTTCTTTTCGATGGGGTAGGGCATGATAGCTCCGGTCTGGTGGCGGATACTACAGGATTAGGTTGGCACGAGCCAGCGGTGCGTTTTGCCCCACCTGCTACAATAGAAGGCCGAGCAATCTTAACTCTGGGTGCTTCTATCTCTTGTGCCCGCACCAACAATGGTTACTATGTTCTCATATAGATCGACAGGAGGCTGTGGACCAACGGTGCTTACCGAAGCGGACACCTGTCGCAAGTACATTCTCCCCAATCTCCTGGCGGCGGGTTGGGACAACGAACCGCACTCCATCGCCGAACAGCGCACCTTCTCCGATCAGCGCCACATCGTCGCCTACCTAGACGGGCTGCAGGCCAATGTGGACGCGCTGAAGCAACTCCAATCCGAGACCGCCGCCGAACTCGACGCCCTCCTCCCCGCCATCCTCGACAAGGCCTTCAAGGGGGAACTGTGATGATCGCTGGCGAGGCCCAATGAGGTTCCGGACATATGAAGTTCCTTCTTGACACGAACGTTCTGATACCGGTCGAGCCAGCTTCGCGAGCCGATCTGGACCCGCAAACAGCGGCAATTGCGGAGTTTCTTCGTCTTGCCCAGGAGTCAGGGCAACAGATCTACCGTCACCCCCTGATCCGGCAGGACTTGGCCAACGACACGAATGCCGATAGGCGTGCGCTGCGCGAAGAGCTTTTTCCGAAGTACGGGCTGTTGCCCGATCCGCCGCCCATAGGCCAGATACAGCAGGCTGCCATCGGTATCAGCACTCCAGGGACGAACGATTGGGTTGATGATCACCTGCTGGCCGCAGTCCTTGCCAACGCGGTGAACAAGGTCGTCACCGAAGACAATGGAATCCATCGCAAGGCAACCAGACTGCATATCTCGGACCGCGTCCTGCGTGTCGCGGACGCAGTCCTCCTGCTCCGCAACTTGTTCGACAAACTTCCCGCGCCTCCACCCGCGATCCTGGCACTCAAAGCCCACCGTCTGGATGTCGCCGATTCAGTCCATTTCCAAGGGCGACGTCCTGTGCTTCTATCGCTCCAAGGACGTGCGTGGCGTGACGATACTTGGTGTGGTCGAAGAGACTCTCAGGTCCACCAATGCTGATGCGATTGCGAGCTTCGTGGGCAAGCGAACGGTTTACCCCTACAAGGAGATCGCCGAACTGGCAGCCAAAGAGGTTCTCTCCATCCTCTTCAGGCATGTCCGCTTGCTAACCCCATCCATTCGCCTAGAAGAACTGCAGGCGAACGGCGTCTTGTCCGGAGCGCCACAATCGATTACGGAATGCAAGGAGACCGGGAAGCAATGGCTCGCCACTCGACTGGGGCTGTAGCCCTCTTGTCCATACGCCCCGAGTACGCCCAAGCGATTATGGATGGTCGCAAAGCCGTCGAGTTCCGGCGAACCGTCTTCCGCCGCCCTGTTTCCCATGTCGTCGTGTATGCCACCAGTCCTCTCAAACAGGTACTGGGGTTCTTCGAGGTCAGCGGCATCGAGGAAGACAGCCCGGCGCGGCTTTGGCGACGGCACGGGACGCATGGGTGCGTGAAACGCCGATGGTACGACGATTACTTTGCGCGTGACGACAAGGCCGTGGCCATCGTTGTTGGGCGCATCTGCAGAGCACAGCGGCCCTTTTCGCTGAGGAGTTTGGGCGGGCCCTCCGCAGCGCCCCAGTCTTTTGCCTACGTGAACAGTCGCGTTCTAGACCGGATCGAGAAAAGGCTCCCATGAACGCAAAACGTGGGTACTACTCGCTGATTCAGTTCTGTCCGGACCTGTCGCGGTTAGAGACCGTGAACGTGGGCGTGGTGCTCTTCTGCCCCGAGATTCGGTTCATCGAAGCGCGGATGTCGTCGAACAGCGACCGAGCCCGAAGGCTTTTCGGCCAGGATGTCCAGTCGGACCGGCTTAGGCACGCCAAGGCCGCGATGGAAGCGCGTTTCCGTTCGGATCGGAAGAGTTTCCGCGAGGTGGCGGACTTGGAGCGCTTCGCCCAGACCCGCGCCAACGACCTGCTCATGACCCCACCGCGCCCGATCAAGGTGCTCACCCCGGAAGCGGAGATTGAGGCGCTGTTCAAGGAAATGGTGGGTGGCCGTTCGGCCCGCCACGCGCTCACGAGGCACCATCCACTGCTGGATGAAACATTCCATCGGCTTCAGTGC
>CAYSBP010000265.1:0-4797 GCA_964429255.1 uncultured Planctomycetia bacterium | reverse complement strand
CTCACATTCTGGTTGCCAACCAACAGTCTTACATCTACGACTACGACGTCTCGGGTGATATGTTTGATCCGGTCATTCGAGCCCTGACTACGGGTACCGTTCTGGAGATCAGGCCTACGGTCAGCCACGACCGAAGGTACATCACATTGGAGCTGCGGCCTGGCGTAGCCGATTTCATCCGGTTCCGGCGTATAGGTTCGACGGCGGATGCGCAGCAAGATCCGTTGCCGGGCGAGGCCGATGACCCTTTCCAGGCGGTTGCGCGGGGTGGTGGGTTGTATCTTCCCATCGATTTGCCGCAGATTGAGCTTCGCTTCGTGGCCACGACCGTCACAGTGCCCGATAGCGGTACCCTGCTCTTCTCCGGTTTGATCAACGACCACAAGCTGGACGGAAAGACGGGTGTTCCATTCTTCTCCGACCTGCCGGTGATTGGTCGCATCTTCGGTACCAACATCAAGCAACGCGAACGGCGTAACCTGTTGGTCATGGTGAACTCCAGGGTTGTGCTGTTCGACGAGGAAGAGGAGAAGCTCTAGCGCATTCGGGGCGACCTTGTCGTTCGGTTGCTCGGCATCTGCATGGGGGCCCAAGGTTAACGCCTTGGGCCCTTTTTAATTCAATGACTCGCTGAGAAGCTGATGGTCCGTCGCCGTTCGTGCAGAAATCCGTTCTGTCGTTTGCCAAGGATTTTCGCCGCAAGCAGTATGCTCCGATTCCGTTAAATAAAGGGATGGTCTGCCCAATGTGCGTTGGGCGGGCGAGATCGATTCGCTGGTCAGGGAGGTTGTAGAGCCATGAAACGCAACGCACTTGAGGCCGTACTTGTCCTGTCGGCGGTGGTTGGGTTTGGTTTCGGTTCGCAGATTCGCGCCGAGAGTGACTATGAGTTTGCCGGTCGATTGCTCGAATTGGAGAAGGAATCGTCCGCTTTCCCGACGCAGGATCTCGTGGAACACCTGATCGGGCAGTTGGATCGGAGCTCGAAGAAGGAAAGCAATCTCGAAGGGCGGATGATTCGTGCACGGCTGCTTCGCAATCAGGTTGCGAGCGCATCGCTTGAGCGGAAGAAGGAATTGCTGGACGAGGCGGACAGGATCTACAAGGAGTTCCTGCGCGATGGCGTGGGTCATCCGCTGCTCGACGAAGGGAAGAAGGCCGCAGACGAGATCCAGCTCGAATTCGCGAAAGCCCTGATCGACACGGCCAAGGCCGACCCTACGGGTGGAGCGGAACCGCGCAGGAGGGCCGTCGATGTCCTGGAAGGCATCAAGCAGATGCAGAAAGCTGAGGTCGAGAGGGTCTTCCCGGTGCTGGTGGAGGCGACTAAGGAGTACATGAAGGCCCTCGCGGATGGAAAAGAAGGGCAAGGCATCGCCAAGGTCATGGAGAAGGTCGGGGCGGCGATCGAGACGGTCGTTTCGGCCGACCAGCGTTACCTGCAGACTTGGCTGATGCAGGTGGACGCCTACGCTGATACGGATCAGACGAAAAGTAAGGAAGTTGAGGAACTGGGCAAATATTGCCAGGCCAGGGTGGATGGGGATCAACTGAGCGAGTTCGGTCTGGCGTGTGCTTTCTATCTGTACTCGAAGGGCCGCGCCTATTCGTACGTTCTGAACGAGAAAGGCGCGTCGGACGCGTGGAAGGAAGCGCTGGACCAGTTGCCGAATGCGGTCGAAGGAAGTGCGACGCAGATGGTCCGTGCGCTTCAGCGCATGATCATTTTCGATCTGGTGCAGATGAAGATGAAGGTGGGCGAGAAGGAACCCGCCAAGTACGAGGACGTGGTCTCGCTGGTCAAGCAGATCAAAATGAATTCCGAAATGAACTGGATATTGAACGAACCCTCCGGCAAACAGATACAGGTGGACTGTGCGATTGCGATGGTGCGTCAGCCGGAGTCGAGCGCGGTCGAAGTGGCGGATGCGATCAAGGTGTTGCGGGAGGTGGGAGCGTCCGGTCCGCCGTGGTCGTACATCGCCTCGCAGACGATGGCGAAGGTGCTGAGCGAAGCCGGCCAGAAAAAGCGTCCGCGTTTGAATGCGCAGGAATGGTTCGACACGGCGCGTGGTTTTTTCTACCAGGGGCAGCAGGCGTACAAACGGTTTGAAGAGTGGAAGCAGGGCAGCGATGCGGCCAAGGCGGCGAAGGAGTACACCGAAGCCACGGGCCACTATGAACAGGCCATCGAGTACTACCGGCGCGTCATCGCGATCGCCCGAAATGCGGAGGTGACCGACGTGGTTACCCGGCTTTCCATCGAGCCCATGGCCTGGTTCGAAATGGGCATCTCCTATCAGAAGATGGATCAGTTGCTGGAGGCTGCTGTGGCCTATCGTGCCTTGCGGGACACGTTTGACAAGAAAGCCCGCGAGCGCTGGCTGCCGAACAAGTACGAAAGCAGGCAGCAGGAGGCCCAGGCCAAGAAGCTGCTCGAAGATCTGGATCGTGAGGAAGGCAAGGACGAGGGGTTGCTCAAGCGCAGCGGCCGCAACATGCTCATCGCGATTAACAAGCTTCCGCCGACGTCACCGAACAAACGGCTCAAGGAGAAGATGCTGGATGAAGGCGGTGACGATTTGGGGGATTTGGTTGGGGGGGATACCGATTACGACAAGGCCAAACTGGCTCTGGTGGATGCCCAGGGCTTTGAAGAGCAGGCGCGCATGCAGACGAGGGAGCGGCAGCCCGAGGAAGTCGCCACGAATCTGCTCCAGGCCTATAAGCGTTACAAGGACGCCGTGAAGGGATTCAGCGAGGTTAAAACCTCCTCCCGGCTCTACGAAGTCGCCCTGTATCAGGCCGGGTCCTCGGCCGTCCGGGCGCAGGTCCTGCTGGTCGACAAGATCTCGCGGACCGAGAAGATGAAAGACGATGATGTGGCGGCGCAGGCAAAGGAACTGGCGATTCAGGGCGCGAAAGCCTTCCAGCAGTATGAGGAGTACGTGGCCAAGACCCACAACCCTGCGCCTGAGGTCGAAGCGCGCCGCGAGAAACTCATCAGATTGATCAAGCTTTCGCGTACGACGCTCTTCTATAACGCGGGAATGACGGATGAGTGCATCAAGGCCTGCGACGAGTACCTGAAGACCTATGCCGCGGATCTCAAGGACTTGCCCGACGATCCAAGACTCCTTGCGGTGGTCTTCAACAAGTTCCGGTCCTTGAGCAATCTCGGGGGCGACAAAAATCCACCCGAGTGTGGTGGCCCGCTGGAGGAGGCCGGCAAGCTGCTTCCGTATTTGAAGGCCAAGGAGTCCTATTACCGCTATGCCATCGGCAATCTTTCCGCGCGTTACTTCAATGCTTCCGTTCGGGCGGAGAAGGCGCAGATGGATGCCGAGACACTCCGTAAGTATGACGATAAGCTGGCCGACTACCTGACCCAAGGCCTAAGGCTCAAGCCGGAGGCGGAACGTGACCTCGACGACTACGGTCGCCTGTTGGGCGTGCTGGAGAAGGTCAAAAATTTCGTCGCGGCGTCAGACATCGCGGAGGAGATGCTTAAGCTCTTTGACCCCGAAGGCAAGAACTGTCGCCGTTCCGACGATGACTGGCCTACCATCCTGAAGCGCATGCAGGACGTGATCAGGTTCACCGACCTGAAGAGGATGGAGGACTGTCGAAAGGACCACGCCGTCCTGGTCGATTACCTCTACGAAGAGGATCGGAATATCGACCTGGAGGAGAAACTCCGGCCGTCCCACGACAAGTTCCCCGTGGATTTTGGCAAGGTCCAACTGCAGATCGATACGATCAAGCGGAACTATCCCAAGTGTGGAACGCTCGATCCGAAGGAAGGCGTGGAAGGCAAGTGCTGGCTGGACATCATCAAGGAAGAAGTCGACTACCGGCAGCGCATCGTGGCGACGCGGCAGTTGCTGGCCGATTCCGCCATTGCCGCGGCGGATGAGATGGAGAAGACAGATACGGACAAGGCGGCCCAGTACAGAAAGGTGGCGGATCAGCAACTCAGCATCCTGTTGGACATGATTGGTAACGTGCCTTCCATGAAGCTCAAGCAGTGCGAACTTCGCGTGGCCAACAAGGACTATGAGGGCGCGCTGAAGATTCTCTATGAGGTGAAGAACGGGGAGTCCAGGAACCCCTCGCAGGACCTCTATATCAAGACATCCATCCAGATATCCAAGATCTATCAGTTGATGGGCGACGGGAAGTCGGCGGTGGAGTATCCCCACTTTCTCGTTACCACGGCGGGTCCGAAATCTCGCGCGGTCGAAAGGTACTGGCCCGATATCGACGAGTTCCTCCAGTGGTGCTATGCCAATGGTGCGAGCCCGTTGAAGGAGGTCAAGGTGGACACCGTCGTCGACTATACGCCCAAGACGCCTGACGAGATCGAGTTCATCGAGGTGGCCGAGCCGTCCTACAAGGAGGCGCTCAAAGGTGGCCCGGAAAACGTTCAGCCGGGCGTGCGGTGGCGCTATGAGTTCCTGAAGGCCAAGATCGAGAACTGGAACGAGTTCTGCGATCTGGACCGTGTTCTTCAGTTCTACAGGGGCAAGCCCAACGAGAAGGAGGTCTTGACCGATGACTTCATGACTCGATATCAGACGCTCGAAGCGTTGCACACGATGAAAACCAAATTACGCAGACTGGCTCAGGAGCTTGACGAGGCGATCGTCAATTTCGGGTCCTTCGATGCAGTAAAGGAGAAGAAGCCGGAGTTGCTCGAACGCCGGAACAAGGTGACGACCGAGATCGACGAGTTGACCAGGAAGCTGAAGAGCCTTCCCGCTCTGACGATTCCCAAGCTGGAGGGTGCGGCAGGGA
>CAYSBP010000264.1:0-4823 GCA_964429255.1 uncultured Planctomycetia bacterium | reverse complement strand
GGGTAGGGGGGGCTTGGACGGACTGATAGGGATCTTGTACACGTGTATCTGAATTATCCGAAGAAAGGGCGAATCGCCGTCCATGGCTCCTGAGTCTAAATCGATGGCCACGGAGCGCGTTGAGGCGCGGCCCAATGCGGCGACCGATGACGAACTGGTCGATCGCGCCATCCGTGGCGAGGAGGAGGCCTTTGAGGCGTTGGTCATCCGCTACCAGGACCGGGTGTACAACCTTCTGTTGAGGCTCACGGGCTCGGGGCAGGATGCGGAGGATCTGGCGCAGGAAACCTTCCTGAAGGCTTACCGCGCGATAAGCCGTTTCCGGCGGGGCTCGAAGTTCTACACGTGGCTCTTCCGGATCGCCGTCAACGCGGGTTACTCGCGCGGACGGAAGCAGGCCTGCCGGCAGCGTGTTGAAGGCGTCCGTCTGGACGCGCCAGCCCGTTCCGGCGAAGATGACGGAGCGACGGCGTTGAGCGATCGGATGGCCAGTCCGGCGGCGGACCCGGCGGAGGCGTTGGCGCAGAGACAGCTCCGCGAACGCGTGCAGGAGGGGCTGGCGCAACTGGATGAGGAGTACCGGTCCGTGATCCTGCTGCGTGACATGGACGGCATGGATTACGATGCGATTGCGGAGGCCTTGAACATTACGTATGCGGCGGTGAAGTCCCGGTTGCATCGCGCCCGGTTGGAACTGGCGAGCGTGTTACGGGACCTGAAGCCGGAAAGACAGCCGTAGGCGTAACGCAATCCTCTGGATTGCGCGTAAGGCAGGCGTCCCGTCTGCCGGCTCGGACGAAGGCGTCGGTACCAAGAGGTCAGGCTCGAAAGGCTGACAAGAGGCGGCCATGAGCATGTGCGAAGAGATCAAAGAACGGTTGTGCGAGTTCCTGGACGGCGAACTGCCCCAGGCCGACCGCGCGGTCGTCGAATCGCATCTGCAAAGCTGCTCGGCGTGCCGCAAGGAACTGAGTGTGTTGCGCGAGGCCGCTTCGGCTGTCCGCACCATGGACCGGCATCCCGCACCCGCGTCCATTCTGGCCGGCGTACGCGCGGGGCTCCGGCAGCCGCGGGCCCCGGCTGCGAGACCCGAGGTGGTCCGTCCGGAGGCATCCTTCTGGTTCCGCCGGGCGCTCTCGGTGGCCGCCGTGCTGATCGTGGCCGTGCTCATCTATCTGGCCTACACACCGCAAGAGCGTGAGCAGCACGCACTGGCACCGGCGCGCCCGGCCGTAACGGGCGGCGCCAAGACTGCGGAACCGGCCGATGCGAAGCGTGTGGCGCCCGTGATAACGTCCGAAGCGGCACCTGCACCAACCGCCTCCAAAGCGAACGTGTCGGCGCCCGTGGAAGACCGCTTCGACCCACCGAAGAGCTTGGCAAAGGCCGAGTCGGATAAGTTCCTCTTGAACAAGGCCAAGACCCGCGATGAGGCCGCCGGTGTACGCGCGAAACAGGGCGAGCTGGCGTTCGAAGCGAAGCCCGCAGCCGCTCAGCCGTTCGATATTGCCGAGAAGAGGCCGATGGAGGAGCAGGCCGAACCGGCGGACGACGGACGGGAGGGCGATGCATTTCCAAGATCCGCCACCACACCTGTAGCAACCGTGAGGCAGGAGGCAAAGAAGGGCCCGTCCGTCCAAGGTGATCGGGAGAACGTGGACCACCTGAAGGACCTGGAGGTCGCCGATACTCAACAGCAAGAAGTCCCGGCGCCGGCAAGAATCGAACCGAAGGCACCCACCAAGCCGACGGGTGGCGTTGCAGCGAAGGGCAGCGGTAGCCCCAATCGTGGCGCAACGCAGGACGGTCAGGTAGCCACCGTTGAGAAGGAATCCCAGACGCCGTTGATACAGAAGCCCGCGTCCACGCTGACAGAGGGGCGTAAGGTGTTGACCGTGCCCGCGAAGGACCTCAACATCGTGTTGGAGGACCTCCGGCGTCTGGCGGCTGCGTCCGGCGGGGAACTGGCCTGGCAGCCATCGAGGAGTCGTTTGGCTGACCGGAAGAAGGATCTGGCGCGTCGGGCTCAGGCGAAAGAGGTCGTGGAGCCGCTGGGGACGGAGCGGGCCGTCATCCGGGTGCCGCAGGCACGCCTGGAGGAGTTGCTCCGCGCGGCCGAACAGTACCGTGCTCGGTTGCTCTTGAATACGGAAAAGGACATGGAGGCTCCTGCGGAACAGGGCGCCCAGCAGGCCGACAAAATGGATGCGGCGGCGGGGGGCGAGTTCATTCAGGTGGTTCTCGACATCCTGCCTCAGGCGGTGCCTGCGGCGGTCGAAGCCGTTCGAACGGATCAGGAGGCGCCGGCGGAATCGAATCGTGAGCGGCCACAGCACTAGGGAATCTGTGAATCCTGATAGAGCGCCGCGAGGCCTTCCATGAACCATACCGATCCTGCCGCTATGCCGCGACCCTTGCGAACCGACGTCTTCGACTATCATCTGCCGTGTGAACGGATCGCGCAGGAACCGCTGGCCGAGCGCGATGCGTCAAAGCTGCTGCACCTGCAGCGTGCCGCTCGCCGCTGGACCGACCGCTGCGTTCGCGACCTGCCCGAGTTGTTCCGCGACGGCGATCTGCTGGTCCTCAACGATACCCGCGTCATCCCCGCACGATTGCGCGCCACACGCGACGTCAGCGGCGCACGTCTGGAACTCTTCCTGCTGCCACCGGAGTGCGACGGACCGCGGTCGGAGGTCAGCGAGACCTTGGAAGGACAGAGGGCGTATCACGCCTCGACCTCTATTGCCCCATCGCCCGATCCCTCCATCGCCCCTCCAGAGACGCTCCGCCGCGTGCTCACCCGTTCAGGCGGCAAGCTTCGGGTGGGTGAGACGTTCTCGCTGGCTGACGGGCTGAAGGCGCGACTGGTCGAACGCCGCGGAGAAGCCGGCGATGTGGTGGCCTTCAGTCGGCCCCCGGCCGAATTCCTGGCCTACGTCATGCAACACGGCGAGGTGCCGTTGCCGCCGTACATCAAACGCCCCGTCGGCCCGTCGAGCGAGTGCGACAAGACGCGTTACCAGACCGTCTTCGCACGCGAACCCGGCGCCGTGGCCGCACCGACCGCCGGGCTGCACTTCACCCCCGCTCTCCTCGAGACGCTGAAGGCGCGCGGGGTCCAGCGCGCCGCGGTCACGCTTCACGTCGGGCCGGGCACCTTCAAGCCGGTCAAGGTCGATACGGTCGAATCGCACCGCGTCGATCCCGAACCGTTCTCTGTCAGCGCCGAGACGGCCGCATCGGTCACGCGCGCCAAGGCCGAAGGCCGGCGCGTGGTGGTCGTCGGCACAACGGTGATGCGCGTCCTGGAGAGCCAGTGGGATGCCGCTTCAAAACAACTCCGTGCCGGCACGGGATGGGCGGACCTTTACATCTACCCGCCGCGCCGATTCAACGTAGCCGACGCGCTGCTGACGAATTTCCACCTGCCCAAGTCGTCGCTGCTGATGCTTGTCGCCGCGTTCGCCTCTCCCGGCGACGAAGCCGGTATCGGGTGGGTCAAGGCCGCCTACGCGCATGCCCTCGGCGCGGGGTACCGGTTCTTCAGCTACGGGGATGCGTGCTTCTTCGAATAGGCCCGCGCGCCGAACAGGACGTGATCCTCTTTCGCCGTACTTCTTCCCGTCGCGCCGTGTAAGCCGCCTTGGCTTTGCGGAATCCCCGAACCCGTCCCCTCATTTTGCTCTGATCAGCGCCTCGTCCGGGATACTCAGTCGCCGCCGCAGCGATTCCGTCTCCTTCAGGAACCGTACCGCATCCGTCGGATAGCCGGCGGTCGGTGCGAGCTTCGGATCGTGCGCCAGGAAGAACGCGTTGAATCGTTCCATGAACAGCTCACGCACCAGCTTGGCGGCCATGGACGCGAGTGCCACCGCGAAGCAGGAGCGTTCGGCCTTCTCGGTGAACTCGATAAAGACGCGCCGGCCGTCCAGCGTGACGCGGTACGCCGACCGCGCGGCGGTCTCCATCTGGACTTCGGGCAACGCGAATCCGAGGAGCGCGCTCAAGCGACCCGCGTAGAACTTGCGCCCTCCCTGGCGGTCCACGACCACGCGGACGGTCTCACCCGGACGGGCGCGCTGAAGCGTCGTACCGAGCAGCGCGCCGACACGCCCCCACGCCACGTCAGCCTTGTTGCCCAGTACGTCCAGGCGCGCATTGAAGCCGCGTGCGTCGAGTGCGCTGACGTTTAAGAGGACCGTCTCAATCCGGCGTTCCGACAAGCGCGACTGCAGTTCGGTGAGCACGGTGGGATCGAACGGTGGCTCCGCCGGCACGACCGCCATCGGCCGGCCCCACGGATCGGCTTCCACGGCGGCCAGGTCCTCCGAGGAAAGCAATGCCCCCGGAAGCGTTGCGCGGGCCGCGGAACCGCCCGGACGGGAAGCGGCGAAGGCTTCGACCGCACGACGCAGCCGATTCAGCTTGTCCGCGCCCGAATAGACCCGTTTGGAGTCATCGACCAGCAACCCGGCGGAACGGGCGCCGGCGCGGGTGACGATCGGGGCCAGCGTGGTCCACAGGTCCGGAGCCACGGCCGCTTCCGCGACGCGGAATACCGACAACCCATGGCAGAGGGTGCCTAAGGTGGGACCGTAGCCGGCTTCATCAATTCCACCCAAAAGCATTTTCTGCACCTGATCGCAGGGGGGGCGAGAAACAGAGGACGTACATACCTGCCGGGCTCCTTTCACGCAACCGGTCCCTTTCCACTGACGGTGTGGTGTACGCCACGTAAGGCGATTTGCGGACCACGCGAACGCGGGGAGACGTGCCTCACCTTGCCGCCGGCCCGCAATCCGCTAGTCTTCTGTTTTCCT
>CAYSBP010000263.1:0-4901 GCA_964429255.1 uncultured Planctomycetia bacterium | reverse complement strand
CTCGTCCGGATCCGTGGAGGGGGTTATGGGCAACCATGATTCCTACTCCGACTCGCAGCTCAACCCGTGATCTTCTTGTCCAACTTCTCGATGAAGGCCTTGTCGTACGGTTGGCCCACGAGCTTCTCGCACTTCGTGAACATCTTGCACTGACCGCAGTAATCGATCTTTTTCATGGCGGCGCACTGCAGTACAGGGCAGGGCCTCGCCTTCAGCAACTCCTCGGAAGCCGACTTGCCCGTTGCGCAACCCTTGCACTTGCCGGCGATCATGGCCGGGCAGGCCGTGCAGGCCAGACCGCAGGCGGCGATCATGGGCATGGCCGCCTTGTCGGCCTTCTCTTCGCCCTTCGCCGAGAGCGTCGCCAGTCCCACGCCGGCCACCGCAGCACCCTTCAGAAATTTACGTCGTTCCCTGGTCAAACCCTCCGTTATGTTTTCGGTGCGGACCCATTCCGCGCCGGTTACAGCCATTACGCGCCGTTCTCTCCGCCCGAACGTTTGCCATGCCAACCGCCGCCGCGGCAACGACCGCCGAGTCCGGCACGCCGCCCCAGGCCTTGGCCACAGCAGCCGGGCATGGCAAACCTTGTCCGATCCAGATTTCCCGCCACGAACGCCTTCAGAACGTCGTCCGTCGCGCCGGCGATGAACGGGATGACTTGAACGCCGCGCAACACAAGCATTTCGGACAGCGTTTGTGAGAGCGCACCGCAGATCAGCACCTCGATGCCGCTCTCCGTCAACTGTTCGACCTTCCGGTCTGTGTTATCCTCCAGTTGCACCTCGCACCGTTCCGTGACGTTTCCATCAACGACGTCCAGCACCAGCAACTGACGGGCGACGTCGAAGACCGGTGAGACGCGTCCGTTAGAGGTGGCGATGGCAAACTTCATCCCGTCTCCGTACGACTTTCGCTCTGTGCCTGGGCTAAGGGCGTTCATCAACGCTGATGAAGGTAGCACGGGGTGTGCCAAACGCGCAGGGATGCGCCGCTATCGTCATTACACAATTATTTTCCATGGGTTACATGATGGGATGGATGACTGTAATGGGCCTACAGGGTCGCATATATGCAACTCTGCTGTTCGTCATAAGTATCGTCTGCGCGACTGTATGGTAGCGTGACATGCTGTGTCGCCACTCAAGTGAACAGAGCGAGTTCACAGCTTGCGCCGCGAAGAGCGACCATCTTGCGACGGGGGGTGGATGCCCAACGCCCGGAGCTTGCGGAAGAACGTACTCTTGTGGAGGCCCAACTCGCGCGCAGCGGCCAAGCGGTTGTAACCGTTGCGGCGCAGTGCCTCCTGGATCGCGTGCGCCTCGGCCGCCCGGACGGACGCGGTCATGTCGCCGTGCGCGACAGTTGGTACGGGCGCACGCGCCAAGAGGTCTTCCGGCAGACACTTCGTCTCAATGCGCGCCGACGAACAGAGCACGAACGCGTGCTCGATGATGTTCTCCAGTTCTCGGACGTTACCAGGGAAATCGTGCGCCATCAGCAAGGCCATGATCTCGGGGCTCACGCCTTCGATCGAACGGCCCTGCAGGCGGTTGAACCGCGCGATGAAGTGTTCGACCAGCAACGGGATGTCTTCCTTGCGCTTGCGCAGCGGGGGCAGCTCGAGCCGGACGACGTTGACGCGATAGAAGAGATCCTGCCGAAAAGCACCTTTGCGCACCTGCGCGGCCAAATCGCGGTGCGTGGCAGCGATGACGCGCACGTTGGCCTTGAGCGGCTTGGTGCCGCCCAGCGGTTCGTAGGTGCGGTCCTGGAGCACGCGGAGCAGGCGAACCTGGAGTGCCGGGCTGACCTCGCCGATTTCGTCTAGGAAAAGCGTTCCGCCTTCGGCCAGGGCAAAACGCCCCGGCTTGTCGCGGTCCGCGCCGGTGAAGGCGCCGGCTTTGTAACCAAAGAGCTCCGACTCCAGAAGAGTGTCTGGCAGCGCCCCGCAGTTCACGGCAACAAAGGGTTTGTCCCGACGCGCGCTGAGTCCGTGGATGGCGCGCGCCACGACCTCCTTGCCCGATCCTGTTTCGCCCTGGATCAGCGCCGTGCTGTCGCTGGCGGCGACTTGCGGGAGGATCTCGAAGAGTCGGCGCATGGCGGGACTGCGGCTGACCAGGTCGCCGACATGATAGCGGCCCTCCAGTTCCTTGCGGAGTTCCTCAACCAAACTCAGATCGCGGAAGGTCTCGGCGCCGCCGATGACTCTTCCATTGCGGTCGCGAAGGAGTGCCGTGGAGACGCTGATGGGGATGCGGCGTGCTCCGGCTGTGACGATGAATGCTGACTTGTTGATCAAGGACTTGCCTGATTCCATGGTACGTCGAAGAGCGCAGTCCGCTTCGCACATGCTGGCACGGAAGACTTCGCAGCAGGGCTTGCCCAAGGCTTCCCGGCGCGGTGTGCCAGTGATCCGTTCTGCGGCTTGGTTGAAGTAGGTGATGCGCCAGTCGGCATCGACGGTGAAGACGCCGTCGGCGACA
This sequence comes from uncultured Planctomycetia bacterium, assembly GCA_964429255.1. Lineage (GTDB taxonomy): Bacteria > Planctomycetota > SZUA-567 > H5-PLA8 > H5-PLA8 > CAYSBP01. The sequence continues at coordinate 2,412 of CAYSBP010000263.1, read as the reverse complement.
GAGTCGAGGATGATCCCCGTGACGTCGGAAGGCAGCGGCGCGGGAGCGATGGCCTTCGCTTTGTGGCTGCGCGATGTGCGGTGCTTTGCTTTCACAGACCTCACCTCAGTTCGTGCTTCTTCATCTTGCGCCAGAGCGTGACCGGGCTGATGGCCAGACGCGCGGCGGTTTCCTTCTGGTTGCCGTTGCATTCGCGCAGTGTCCGGACGATGAGGCTCCGCTCCTCCGCGGCTGGCAGCATGCGCAGGTTGATGATGCGGGGGAGAGGCGCTGAAGAGGACGTCGCCGCCGCGCAGTCCGTCAGGTTCGGCGGCAGACATTCCTCCTGGATCTCGTCCTTGCGGCAGAGCACATACGCGCGCTCGATGATGTTCTCCAGTTCGCGGATGTTGCCCGGATACGGGTGGCGCATGAGCCGGGCCATGGCGGCACGCGAGATGCCTTTGACGCCGCGCCCTTTCTCCGCGTTGAGCTTCTCGATGAAATGCGCGACCAGCAACGGGATGTCCTCGAGCCGTTCGGCCAGCGGCGGCAGGTCCAGTTGGATCACGTTCAGGCGGTAATAGAGGTCGGAGCGGAACGCTTCCTTTCCGACCAGCGCGGCCAGGTCCCGGTTGGTGGCGGCCACGATGCGCACGTTGGCATTCACGGCCATCGTGGCGCCCAGCGGTTCGTACTGGCGTTCCTGCAGCACGCGGAGCAGCTTCACCTGAAGGGCCGGCGAGATGTCGCCGATCTCGTCGAGAAAGAGCGTCCCGCCCTCGGCGCGGTCGAACCGCCCCGGCTTGTCGCGTTTGGCGTCGGTAAACGCACCGCGCCGGTAGCCGAAGAGCTCGGATTCCAGCAACGTATCGGGCAACGCGGCGCAGTTGACGGCAATGAACGGGTGGCTCTTGCGGCGGCTGGCCTGGTGAATGGCGCGCGCAACCAGTTCCTTGCCGGTGCCGCTGGGGCCAAGGACCAGCACGGTGCTGTCGCTCTCGGCCACGTCGGGCAGGATATCCAGGATCCGCCGCATGCGGGCGTTCTTGCTAACAATGTCGCCGAAGGTGAACTCCTGCCGCAGTTCCTTGCGGAGCAGTTCGAGCGGCCGGTTGTCGCGGAAGATGGCCACCACGCCATCGATTCGCCCGCGCGCATCGCGGAACGGCGCGGCATTCAGACTGATCGGGATGCGCTCGCCCGACCGGTTCATGATCCGCGTGTCCACGTCGCGAACCGCTTCGCCTTTCTCCAGCACGCCGGACAGGATGGCCTGACACTCGCATACTTCGCAGCGGAAGATGTCGCCGAAGGAAAGCTTCAGCGCCTCGGCGGCGGAGACGCCGGTCAGTTCCTGCGCTGCGCGGTTGAAACTGGTGATGTTCCAGTCACGGTCGACGGTGCAGACGCCTTCGGCCAGGGAATCGAGGATCAGGCGGTACTGATCGGAATCCAGTTTGGAGTCGTTGCGCATGAAGACGCACTCCGGCGGATGATTGCATTTGCAAGATACAAAGTATTTCACATATTGCAAATGAAATGAAACGTCGAGAGTCGTCCGAGTCTTATCTAATTCTAAATAAATGTTTTGTGACTCGCCGATCCATTGGCCTTCGCTTTGTTTGTATTAAAAACGAGCCTAACGGATTGCGGTGCAATCCAGATCCATCAAGGAGAAACGATCATGGCACAGGGCGTGAAGGATCTTCAGGACAGCGAGTTTGCAGCGACGGTCAGCCAGGGCACGGTGCTGGTGGACTTCTGGGCGCCGTGGTGCGGGCCGTGCCGCATGCAGGGACCGATCCTGGAGCAAGTCGCCGCTGAGGTCGGCGCCAAGGCGGTCATCGCCAAGGTGAATGTCGACGAGAACCCGGAATCGGCGGGACGCTTCGGCGTTCGAAGCATCCCCATGCTGATCCTCTTTAAGGAGGGCCAGCCGGTGAAGCAGTTCGTGGGTGTTCAGGATAAACGGACGCTAGTGGGCGCCATTGGATAGCGTTCTGAATCAATAGTCTTTCTCTGTGAGCACGCACGGGCGTGTGGCACGGGCAGCCTGATTTTTGTTGTTGGCTGCCCGTGCACCCGGCGACCACAGAGCACGGGCAGCCAACAGCGTACGGCGGGCTGCCCGTGCCACACGCCGCACAGCAAAGGAGAGAGGGGATTCATGTCCAAGCAACTTCGCGTCGTGATCGTGGGCGGCGTGGCCGCGGGCCCCAAGACCGCGTCCCGGATCATCCGTCTGAATCCAAAGGCTCAAGTGACGGTCATCGAAAAAGGCAAGTTCCTCTCGTATGCCGGTTGTGGCCTTCCTTACTACGTCTCGGGCGTGGTGAAGGAACAGAAGGATCTGATGTGCACGCCCGTGGGCGTCGTCCGCGATTCGATCTTCTTTCAGAAGGTGAAGAATGTGAAGGTGCTGAACGGCAC
>CAYSBP010000262.1:0-4901 GCA_964429255.1 uncultured Planctomycetia bacterium | reverse complement strand
GACACGCACTGGACGCCCGAGGGCATGGAGCTGGCCGCGAAGGCACTGGCCGAACACACGCGCCAGACGGCCGACCTGCCGCCTGCCACGGAGCGCTTCACCGCGACCGCCAAGGAGGTCGCGAACCTTGGCGATGTGGCAGCGATGCTCAAGTTCCCGACCGAGTGGCAGGTCTTCACGCCCGAAACCGCGACCGTGCGGCAGGTGCTGGACCGGAAGCAGCCATGGCGATCTGACCCAACGGCCGAGGTCCTGCTCCTCGGCGACAGCTTTGCCAATATCTTCTCGCTTGAGGTCATGAAATGGGGCGCGGGCGCGGGGTTGGCGGAACACCTGAGCCTGGCGCTCGGCCTGCCGGTGGACGCCATCACCCAAAATGACGCCGGGAGCTTCGCCACGCGCGAGATGCTCGCCAAGGAACTGCATCGCGGGAACGACCGCCTGGCCGGTAAGAAGCTCGTGATCTGGGAGTTCGCCTCGCGCGAGCTCGCCTTCGGCGACTGGAAGCTCATTCCCATGGCGCTTGGCGTAAAGCGTGAGACGGGAATGTATGTGCCGGAAGCGGGAAAGACGGTCGCCGTCCGCGGCGTGGTGCGCGCGGCCTCGCCGGCGCCCCGGCCTGGCTCGGTGCCGTACAAAGACCACATCATCATGGTGCACCTCACCGAGATGACCTCCACCGAAGACCCGTCTGCGGAGGGCCGCGAGGCCGTGCTCTTCGTCTGGAGCATGCGCGACAATGTCCAGACCCCGGCTGTGGGCTGGCGGCCGGGCGATGCCATCTCCCTTCGCCTGCGCCCCTGGGCCGAGGTGGCCGGCGAGTACGAGGCGATCAACCGCAGCGAACTCGAGGACGAGAACCTGCTCCTTGCAGACCCGGCGTGGGGAGAGTAGCGTTAAAGAAGTTGCTGCGCCCCGTCACGTCCGATGCCGGCTACCTGTCCGGCAAGAAGTAGCTGACATGGAGTCTCGACCATCCGTTCTTCAATCGCTCGGGGTTCTCTCTTCCGGCAGTTGTCATTCCGGTAAAGCCCCGTAACATGGCATGCGACGCGGGCGTGGCGGTGGTGCACCCGGCGCGGGTTCGACACAGGTCTTCTTTGAGGAACGGGGTATGCCTGCGTGGCTTGACAGGTTTGCGCGTTCGTTGACGCAACGTGTTCAAGGCATGTTCCAATCCCATTCTCCCGAGGAGACCCTGCAGGGAATTCTTGATCCCACCGATCCCCGGATGCTCATCCGGACGCAAGGCCCCTCGGATTGGATGTGTCCGTACTGCATGAAGACGCTGATCGCGCCGTCGTGGGATGGCACGGCGGCCACGTTGCTGGGGCAGGATGTAATCTGGGAGCATCTGCTGGTCTGTGTGGGCAAATGCAATCCCAATCATCCGCCGCCCATGAAGCCGTTGCCGATCCTGTTGGAAGCGGTGATGCCCCTGCGTCTGGAACAGTGGCCTTCCTACCAGGTGTCCAGTGCGCAGGGCGACTGGGTCTGTCCGCACTGTCTGAGTACGACAGGTGTCTTGCGCCGGAACTGGGACGGGTCGGAAGCGCCGAAGGAGTGGTTTCTGCCGGCGGCCTGGCAGCATCTCAACATATGCGTGGACTTCAACAAGACGCCGCTCTCGCCACACGACCAGTTGACGGTGCAGAATTCGCTGGGTAAGGGCGATGTGCGGCGGCGTTTGATGATGCGCATTGCCAGTGACCCGCTTTTCCGGATTTCGACCGAGGCCGGCATCTGGCTGGATCCCATCAATGAAGTGTTGGTGGAGAGCATCAACCTGAACGCGATACCGTGGGGACCGGAGCTCCAGAACCGTATTGCGGACTATCTGCTGCAGCCCCAATCCCCGGGGTGGAAGACCGAATGGCGGGTGAGCAAGCGACCGGACGAGTTGATCCGCCTGGCGGGACGTCTTTCGATGCGCAGACAGGAGGCCGTTTCGGGCGAAGAGATTAAGCGTCTGCGCGAGAAGGTTGGCGAACTGGAGGCCTCGGCCGAGAACAGCGAGGAGTTACAGCGTGACCTGGCGGCTGCGCGCGCGGTCCAGATCAAGCTGTTGCCGTCCAAGCCGCCGACGCTGCCCGGGTATGACGTCTCCGCATTCTATCAGCCCTGCACGGAACTGGGCGGCGACATGTTCCACTTCCTGCCGGTCGACGAGCACCACATGGGATTCCTGATCGGGGACGTCTCCGGTCACGGCGTGGGCGCGGCGATGATCATGGCCGGCACGATAAAGAGTTTCGTCGTGCGTTCGAAGAATCAGACCTCGCCGATGGCGGTGACCATGGCGGTCTGCCGGGACCTGATTCATGACATTCCGCCCGGGCGGTTCGTCTCGGCGCTTTACGCCGTATTGAACACGCAGACCGGCGTGATCCGTTATGTGCGCGCGGGGCATAATCCCCCGTTCCTGTATGACGCGAAGACACGCGAACTGAAAGAGTTGAACGCCATGGGGTTGGCGCTTGGGATCTGTAAGCCGGAGCAGTTCGAGCCGAGGCTGAAGGAGGCGGACGTCGCGCTGCGACCGGGCGGTATCCTGGTGCTGTACACGGACGGCGTGGTGGAAACACAGAATCAGCAAAAGGTATTGTTCGGCGAAGAACGGCTCAAGAAGTTGATCGCGGAGAATGCCTCGCGGCCCAGTCGCCGCATCACGGAGATTATCGTGGATGCGATCCAGGAACACGCCGGCGCGGGCGCGTCCATGGAGGATGACGTTACGCTGGTGGTCATTCGTCGCCCGTCGGGCTGATGGGGATGCTCCGGGCGCGTGTCCGAATGGCATCTCGGGTGCGGACGCCATGGGGCCAACGCCCAAGCGACGACCACGACGACCCTTACAGCAACCATCGCGGGTGCCTCTATTCCCATCCCGCCGGATCGGTCCCATTGAGCCTCCAGAGGATGCGGCCTGGGTTTCCACTATGGCACGGCGCTGCGCATGATTGGGGTTCTGTACGGGTGGCTGGACAGACATGTCGCTTCTCATTTTTGCACAACACCTTATAACATTGGCGTTCGGCCCAAAAAATTGAGAAGAATCTGCAAGTGAACTGACACAGACCCGTTGATATTGATACCGGTGAGTGTACGATCGCTCCGTCACTATTACTGGGATACTCTTGGGTCACGCATGGGGAGGGACGGTAGCATGGCCATCCGCAGACGGCGAACGGCGAATCGGGGCATCCGTGAAAGAGTGGTGGCAAAACCGTTAAAGTCTGCCAACGGTCCCTTCCTGGGCACCTTGCAGGCTGGCCCGGCACGTCCCGTGCGCGCCCACGGGCTCGCCGATGAGCATCTCGACCGCGGACTATTGTATGCGGAGAAAGCCATCTGGGACGACGCAGCCAAGGAATTTCAGAAAGCCCTGGAGTTCTCGCCGGACTTCTCCGAGAGCCTGAACAACCTCGGCGTCTGCTGTATCTACCTGGATCGACTGGACGAGGCCGATGACGCGTTGCGCGAGTCGCTGCGAAACTTCCCGGGTTGGGCCCTCGCCCTGTCGAACATGGGCCTGGTTATGCAGAAGCAGAAAGACTACGAACGTGCCGCACAGTTCTATCGCGAATCGCTCGCGAAACTCCGCAGCCAGCCTCAGGTTTGGGCCGCGCTAGGCGAATGCTACGAAGCCTCGGACCGGTTGAACGAGGCCAAGGAGGCCTACCAGAACGCCCTCTCCATCAACGGAAAGTACGATTTCGCGCTGTTGCGCCTCGGGTTGATGCTCGTCCGCATGAACGAAATCGACGAGGCCGACCAGCGATTGGCGGCGGTGTTGGAACTCGATCCCACCTTGGCCGAAGCACTGGCCGTCCGCGGTGCCATTGCTGCGCGTCACGGACAACTGGATCGCGCCCGCGAACTCTACACCCTGGCGAAGAAGGCACAACCCGCCAAGGCTCCACCGGTCGCCACACGCGGTCTCGAGGTGCTTGACTTCTACCGCCAGCGTGTCCTTTCGCAGTACGACGAAATCCAGAAGCAGTACCAGGAAGAGGATCCGCCGACCGCAGCCGAATGCTACTTCAATGCGGCCTTGGCCCTGGTTAAGAGGGATGATCTCGAACGCGCCTACAGCACGTTCCAGACCGCCCACGACGAGGATCCAGAATGGTCCGAGCCGCTGGTGTGGATGGGCGTTCTGGATGCCGTGCAGAGTCGGCCCATCGAGGCCCGCCAGCACTTCGAATCGGCGCAGAAGGCCGACACGAAGAATGGCCTGATCGTCGAGGCTTCCGGCGTTGTAAGCCTGGCCTTGGGGTACACGAAGGAGGCGGCGACGCTGTTTGAGGAAGCGCGGGAACTGGGCCGTCAGATTCCAGAACTCCCGACGTAGCGGTATCCGCTACACGCCGATTCTTCGACGCACTCCGGCACGGAGTGGGGGGTGACCGTAGTGCACGAAGTACAGCTCCCGGTCCAGCGCACGGCTGAACGCAGAATCGCGACACCTCACGTCTGCTTTCATAGCACCCCCCTTTTTTCTCCGTGTCTCCGTATCTCCGTGTCTCCGTGTCTCCGTGTCTCCGTATCTCCGCGGTAAATATTCCGGGTCAAATTCCACACATCCTTCAACGTCGTGCGTCTTGACCGGTAGTGAACAGCAAAACATGCGTGGAGGGCCCGTATCCCGTGCTCCCGGAGTATCGATCTCATCGAGGAGGCCCGCTTGAAAGCCCCGGTGTAGATCGATCGCGCCGTGATCGTTACGCCCTGGAGCCATACCGTGAATCGGCAGGAAGGATAGAACGACCCCAAGCCTTACGCACCGAACAGGAGACACGTAGATGAGCGATCCATCGAAGAAGAATGATCAGTCCGTGCTGCAGAAGATGCAGGCGGCGCGGAAGGCCGTTCTGGAGGAGATCGGCAAGGTGGTGGTG
>CAYSBP010000261.1:0-4921 GCA_964429255.1 uncultured Planctomycetia bacterium | reverse complement strand
TCCATGCAGGACGCGGGGCGAGGGTAGGGGCCGTCCCCCGCACGGAACCGGACGAGCGGCACTACCGCACCTTGCCGGTTTAGCCTGTCGCAAAAGGAGTCTTTTCATGGTGCAGCGTGCTTGGCTGTTGTCCCTGCTTCTGGCGGGCGCTGGCCTGTGCGCCTGGGGAAACGATGCTCCGGCGACCCATGGAATCCCAGGGGCGGAAAATAAAGCCCCGGAAATCATGGCGTGGTACGGTCGTCTGTTCACGGTGAACCAGAAGGGGCCCCGCATCATTGTCTTGTCTGGCCTATCATCGAGTACCGCGCCGGTGTTTCTCCTCGTGAAGGAGGATGACGATGCGGTGCAGAAGGAGATGAAAATCGTGCTGTTGACGAAGCCGGAGGTCACGCATGTCAACGTGACAGGCGTCATGACACGGGACGGCAAGTCGATCCAAGTCACGCACATCGAGAAAGCCGCACCGCCGCCGGGTTGGAGGAAGGGCCGCGCGGGCCGCGCGGGCCGCCATTAGACTAAGGACGATAACCGACTGCCTGACTCGGCTGGCGCGGGGAGAGCCGCCGCTCCAGGACGCGCTCGACGCGTGACGGTCGCACTGCGTCTGCCTCGCCGCCGAGGATTTCCGCCGCGTGCCCGTGGACTACACGCTGCCCCGGAACCTGCGGCCGCCCCGGCGACGGACCGCCCCCCGGCCTCTCACGGCGCGAGCCACCAAGAGTCCTTCTGCACATAGCCGGCGCTCTTGACCCCTCTGCTCACCCCATGGATAATCTCAGCCCCTGGATGTTTCTGAGGTGTAGCAGAAACTGGGAGCAGGAATCACTTTGCGTTACGGATTTGACCTCTTCTGCTCTGCAATTCTCGCGTCTGCTGCGGCTGTTGCCATCGCCGGCGAGGCGCCCGGCGTGAAGATCGAGAAAGATCGGCTGGCGCGACTCAAGACTGCGAAGATGCCGAAGTTCCAGAAGCCCATCCCGTTCGACACCCCCGAGGCCGATGCAGTCTTGTCCGCACTGGAGATCTTCCCTCCCAACAACCCCTGGAATATTCCCGTCGACGAATGGCCGGTTGCGCCCAACTCCAAGGCCATGATCGCGGCCATCGGCGCCGACAAACCGCTACGCTACAACGCAGATATGGGATTCGTTCTCGTCCCGCCAAATCAGAGGAAGTGCAACGTCGCGCTGACCGCCTACGCCGGCGAGTCCGACCAAGGCCCCTACCCCGTACCGGACTGCGCCATCACGGAGGGTTGGCCGGCGACCTTCAAGCGGGACCCGGCAACCGCCCATCTGACGCTGGATGATGCACAACGCGGGAAACCGAATCTCGATGCTGACCGTCACGGCATCATCGTCGATCCCGTAAACCGTAAACTCTACGAGTTCTACCGACTCACCAAAACCGATAAAGGATGGACTGCCGAACAGGCGTCGATCTTCGATCTTGCCTCCAACAAGCTGCGACCCGACGGCTGGACCAGTTCCGACGCAGCCGGCCTGCCTATCTTCCCGTCCGTTGTGCGCTACGATGAGCTGCAGCGCGGCAAGATCGAGCACGCCCTGCGCGTAACCTTCAAGAACACCCGCAAAGCCTACGTCTATCCCGCCACGCACTTCGCCAGTCGAAAGACCGACGAGCATCTTCCTCGCATGGGCGAACGCCTTCGGCTGCGCAACGATTTCGACACGTCGGCGTTCTCACCAGAAGTGAAGACCATCCTGGAAGCGCTCAAGCGCTACGGCATGCTCAACGCCGACAACGGCATCGAATGGGCGATATCCGTCGCACCGGACGAACGCATTCCTGTCCTGCACGACGAATTGCGCAAGGTGAAAGGATCCGACTTCGAAGTCGTGACTCCGCCCAAAGGCTACACTCCGGCGAAATAATAGAGGTGAGGGCAATGAAACGCACACCGGTCCGTCCTTATGCCAGTCCCAAGGGCATGGACGGTGCGAACGCCCCTATCCCCTCGTAGGTGGCGGTTACGCCGTCTTCCGAAATTTGGATGAGTTGGTGCGCCATGGGACATAAAAGGTGAGGTTGCATCTAGCGCACGCTCTTAACAAGGAGAGGAAAATGGCTGCCATCACCTTTAAAGGCCGTCCCATTCAGACCGTCGGCTCGCTGCCCGCCGCAGGCTCAGCCGCGCCGGACTTCAAACTCGTTGCTGGTGATTTGTCGGAGGCAACGTTGGCGACCTTCGCCGGAAAGAAGAAGATCCTCAATATCATCCCCAGCCTTGACACGGGCGTCTGCCAGATTTCGGCGCGGAAATTCAACGCCGAGGCGGGCAAGGTCGAGGGCGCGGTAATCATCAACATCTCGGCTGATCTGCCCTTTGCGCAGAAGCGCTTCTGTGAGTCCGAGAAACTCGCGCACATCAGCAATCTATCCACCTTCCGTTCACCCGAATTCGGCACGGCGTACGGAGTGACGATCGTTAATGGCCCGCTGGCCGGGTTGCTCAGTCGAGCCGTGGTGGTACTCAGCAAGGAGAACCGGGTGGTGTACGTCGAGCAGGTTCCGGAGATTGCACAGGAACCCAACTACACCGCCGCGCTCGACGCCGTGCAAAAGGCGTGAGTGATTCGACCGGGTGCATCCTGCTGCGCCATCTCGCGGACGGGACGATGATCTGCGCACGATCCGTCGTTTCGAAGGGACGTATCACGCAGAGACGCGGGGTCGCAGGACGCTAACGAGGCGTCGGGGAATCGCGGCCCTTTGAGCTTCTCGAAAACGGACGGGCGGCTTCCGTAGGCCTTGAAATCCGGCAAAGCCGTCCGGACAAATGTAATGGTCTGACGAAATCGCAGCCGATCGGAAATACGCTTTCTTCCGGCAGGCGGGTTACACAAGGGAAGAAATCGCAGCCAGGTTGCATACGCACCGAAGCGATAGAGGCGGGCGACCTATTATCGGCCCGCAACTTGCGTAAACCCATCTGAACGGTCCGCTCCGAAGAAGCGCGCGGGTGCATTCCAGGGGATCCGGGCATGAGCATTAACCCAATCAGCGGAAGTGACCAGAACGCGCAACTGTGGCAGCTCATGCTGTCCGCAATGGATTCCTCACGTACCGGAATCAGTGATTACGACTCGTCGTCGCCCAATCGGCCGGAAGGCATCGGCCAGTTTCTCGGCCGGATGGAGCAACTCAGGTCATTCGGGTCGACCCAACTGCAATCGGTGCTGAGCGAAATCGCCGGTCAACTCCAGGGCGCATCCAACGCGTCGGAGGGGGCCGCCCAGGAAATGTTGGGTCTGATGGCCGGCAACTTCCAGTCGGTCTCCGATTCCAGTGATCTCGCGGCATTCCTGTCGGGCAGCACGTCCGAGCAGGATACGCTGGAGTCGTTTTTCAGCGCGGATGGCCGGGATCCGTTGCTGGCCGCGTTGACGACCGGAATGAAATCGAGCGGCACGGGGTCGGTTTTTCAGCAGTTGCTGGCATGGCAGGAGGCCAAGGGGAGCGCGGACGACATCATCAAGAGTGTCCTGCTCGCAAAAGGCGTGTAGCGCCGGGGGCCTTCAGACCGTTGCCGTCGGCTTGCAGAACCATTTAAAGAAACAGAGGCTCTTTCAAAACCTCCCGCAACGCTGCGCCTGACGGCTTGCTTCAGGGACTGGACGTTATGTCGAAGAGGGCCCAGATCCAAAAGGAAATCGCCCGTCGTTCGTTTGCCGCAGGGTTGGGCCTTTCAGTCCTTTTTCGTCTTGCGCCGCATATTTTTCGCGCGTCTCGGCCCCTCGGGAGGGACTTCGTACTTCTCAACCTCAATCTCGATCACGGTGCACAGTGAATCCGGCGGTAATTCCGGCATGCCGCTGATGACAAGGCGCGGCAAAGGGTACGTGAAGCGGAAGGCGGTCTCCTGAAGGAAGCGCAGTTTCTTTCCGTCGTATAGACGCACACTTTTGACCCGTCCGGGCACATCGCGCAGAATCAGTCGTGAGCCAGGCCACCGGCTGCAATGAAAGTAAAGCGTATTTCCCTTGCGCGTATAGTTCCCGCAGACGAGGTGTCCGCCATTGCCCGGAATCGGATCCGTCGCCGCATAGATCGTGGGACCGTAAACGCGCAACCACTGTCCGACCTGATTCAAAACCGCCGTACATTCGTACGGCACATCGCCGGCCGGGCTGGGGCCGACATTCAACAGCAGGTTTCCCCCGCCCGCGGCAACCTCCCGGAGCTTGCTCAGAATAGTCCATGCCGATTTGTACTCCTTGTCGATCGGCGTGTATCCCCATGCATCGTTCATGGTCATGCACGCTTCCCACATGCGCCCCGACTTATCAGCCTCGATTTTCTGCTCCGGCGTTCCAAAATCCTCTGGAACGCCTGACCGGTTGTTGATGATGATCTCCGGCTGCAGGGCACGGACCATGTCGTTCATCTCTTTGGACTGCAGCTTCTCCGCGTCCAGCGGCCAGATCGTGTCGTACCACAGGATGTCGATTTTGCCGTAGTTGCTCATCAACTCGCGCACCAGGCCGTGCGTATGGGAGACGAAGCGCCGGCGCGCGCGCTCCTCCTTGGCGCAGCGTGTCCCATCCGGATGCGGCCAATCCATGGGAGAGAAATACAAGCCGACCCGCAATCCCTCGGCCCGCGCCGCAGCGACGAATTCCGCGACCAGGTCGCGGCGTGGTCCAAGTCGTGCCGCGTTGAAGTCGGTCAGTTTTGAGTCGAACAGGCAGAACCCGTCATGGTGCTTTGTGGTTAGAACCATGTAACGCATTCCGGAGTTTCTGGCCAGTCGCGCCCACTCGCGGGGGGCGTCTGGGCGTGGTCGCCACTGCTTCGCCAGTTTCCGATAATCGCTGATCGTCATGCCTTCGATATTCATCACCCATTCGTGCCGTCCTATCAGTGAGTAAAGACCCCAATGCACGAACATCCCGAA
>CAYSBP010000260.1:3072-4941 GCA_964429255.1 uncultured Planctomycetia bacterium | reverse complement strand
CGCGCGCAGTTCCTTCTGCGCCGTCTTGGGCAGACGCTCCATCTCCCGTGCGATGGCCTGAAGCCCTGCTTGGCACGTTTCCGGAGACGCGTAGTCGACAAGGTACTCCATCAACGTGGTCATCGCGTTGGGTGTGCAGAAGCGCTGGATGAAGCCGGGGATGGCGAATTCCATGAAATGCTCGCCCGTCCGCCCGAGTCGGTAACAGGCCGTACAGAAACTGGGGATGTAGCCGTCAGTCAGGAGTTCCCGCATGACGGTGTCGAGCGGGCGGATGTCTCCCAGTTGAAACTGCTCGCGCTCCAGCACCTGCGCGTCGCCGGTCTCGGTGTAGCCACCCAATTCGATCCGACTGCCCGCATCGATCTGCGAGACGCCAAAGCCCATCGCTTCGCGGCGCACCGCCGGACTCTCACGCGCCGTCAGGATCAACCCCGTGTAGGGCACCGAGACGCGCAGGATAGCGATGAGCCGTTTGAGGTTGTGGTCGCTCACCAAGTGGGCCGGGTCGCAGGCCACGCCGCTGGCGGGCCGGAGCCGCGGAAAACTGATCGTGTGCGGACCAACACCGTAGGTTTTCTGAAGATGCCGGGCGTGCGTAATCAACCCCAGCACTTCGAATCGCCAGTCGTACAGGCCAAAGAGCGCCCCGATGCCGACGTCGTCACAGCCCGCTTCCATCGCGCGGCCCACGCCGTGAAGGCGCCAGCGATAGTCGGCCTTGCGCGTGCCTGCCGGGTGCATGCGTGCGTAGGTTTCGTGATGGTAGGTTTCTTGGAAGATCTGGTACGTGCCGATCCCCGCCGCTTTGACGATCCGGTAGCCTTCGATGTCGAGGGGCGCGGCGTTAATGTTGACGCGGCGGATCTCGCCATGGCCCACCTTGAACGCGTAGACACTCCGAACGCACTCCGCCATGAACTCGGGGCCATATCGGGGGTGTTCCCCGAAAACCAGGATCAGGCGTTTGTGACCCTTGTTCTCCAGCGCGGTCAACTGCGCGCGGATTTCATCTGGTGCCAACGTCCGGCGTACGGATTCCGGATTCGAACGGCGAAAGGCACAATAATGGCAGTCATTGACGCATTCGCTGCCAATGTATAACGGCGCGAAGAGCACGATACGGTTGCCGTAGACTTCGCGCTTCAACCGGCGCGCCGTCTCGAAGACGATTTCCGTCGATTCCGGATCGTCAGCCGCCAACAGAACGGCCGTCTCGTCAGGTTCCAGCGGCTCCTTGGCGAGGCTTTTGGCCATCAAGTCACGAACACGATGCGGATCGACGCGCGCCGGGTCCAGCGCACCGGCCATTCGCCCGTCGTCGATAAAATCGTTCGCGTCGGTACGCGTGGGGCAGAGCGCCATCATGATCCGCCGCTCCCCCGTCCCGTCCCGCCGCCTTGTCCAGGACCGCCGCTTCGCCGACCGCCGCCGGACCCACGGCGGGCCCGACCCACGCCGCATCCGCCACGGCGTGCACCGCCACCCGACTCGCCCTTGCCGCCTTGGCCACCCGTGCAGCGTCCGCGGCCACGGCCTGTGCCTGGCCCCTGTCCTGTCGGCCCCGTTCCATCTCCGCGTGGCATGATTCGTTCTCCTCTCTAGTCGTTTCCCAGCACGAAGAAATCCTGGTGCTCGCGGATCACTGCCGCGATCTGGGCAAAGCATCCCTGTCCATTGGCACAACTGAGCTGTTCGACGATCTTCAGGTCCACGTTCGCCAGCGGACGGCCCACCAGATACGTGCGAAGCGTCTCCTCCGCCGTTGGACAGGCGCCGTCCCCCACGAACGCAAAGGAACTGAAGGCCAGCTTTCCGGTCGCATCACTGAGCGTGTAGCGGATCCGGTCCGCACAAGGTTCACCTGTC
>CAYSBP010000260.1:0-2972 GCA_964429255.1 uncultured Planctomycetia bacterium | reverse complement strand
TCCGGTCGCATCACTGAGCGTGTAGCGGATCCGGTCCGCACAAGGTTCACCTGTCCTCATTCTCCGCCTCCGAACAGGGCCCGCAGAACGCTCTTCCGCCGCGCTCCACGATGCGCGTCGCCATGGCTTCTTCTCCACACGCCGCGCATAGAACCATCTTCTGGATGACTGCGGGCTCGGGCAATGCAACGTCCGTGTCGCGAAGGTCGAAAAGCATTTCGGTCGGCGCCTGCAGCATCCACTGCGAACGTGCTTCGCGATCCTCGCGCGGTGGCTCTCCCACGCGCGCTTCGCGACGCCGCAGGGCGATCCGTACGCCGCGCGAGCCGCTTCGCTCCGCAAACGTGTAGACGTGCTTGCCGTAGTCGCGGAAGAAGAGGTTCCCCTTGCCGAAGGTACAGCCGGTCAGGTACTGCACCGCGTCCACCGCGCACGAATCGTTCTCGACGATCGCGATGAACTCCTCGTCCTCCGCGCGACGGGCGCTCAACCGTTCCATGGCGGCGTTGGCCGCACGGTAACCGATCGCCAACCCGGCACAAAGGTGCCCGTGGAAGCGGATTACGTCGGTGAGCAGCGGATCAATCGGGTCAGCAGCGGGGGTGTAGCCTCGCAACCCGCGCTTCCGCGCCGTCGCATTGTCCACCTGCTCCTGCCATCCGTTCCGCGTCGCATCGATCCGGTCGAAGCGGGTGACGTAGGGTTTGAGGTCGAGCAACGGGGTGCCGTCCATGACATCGACGTTATTCAAGTGGAGCACGTTTCCTTCCCGACGCACCAGCTCGACGATACTGATCCCGATTGCATTGGGCCGGCATGGAGTGCGCGTGGAGAAAATCCCCCGCTCCACGTCCTGCAGAAACGGCTTCACCTTCAATCGGGCCGCTCCCGCTCGGTCGAAATGGTAGAGCAGATAAACGTGGGAGAATCCATCAAGGTCGTCCAGTCCAGCAGCGAACTCAGGAAGCACCTCTGCCCGGCCCGCGCAACCTTGCGCGAAGACAGGTTGTATCGGAGTCTTCTCGGCCAGGATGTGGCCACTGTGAATAACGCCGATGGGCTTGTACTCGACCAGTTGTACACGCATGTGTTGATCCAGATGCCTCCCCGGCCTTGGTTGCATTCGACCCTATCGCCCGACAAGAGTCGCGCGGCTTGGGCGAACTATGGTTTTTTTGCTTCCCCCGCGTCTTCCCGTTCCAGCACAGGTGTACTTCGGTAGGGGTAGT
Organism: uncultured Planctomycetia bacterium; assembly: GCA_964429255.1. GTDB lineage: Bacteria > Planctomycetota > SZUA-567 > H5-PLA8 > H5-PLA8 > CAYSBP01. Next base: position 1,743 of record CAYSBP010000260.1, on the reverse strand, counting down.
TCTTCAAACGGACGTCAGTACGCTCAAATGGTTTGGCTATCTGGAGCGTAGGCTCCACCCAATCGTCCCATCTAAAATCTTCGATGACGTTGGCCTGGTAACTGTCTTCCAGCGGATGGCTGAGAATATCGTTGACGTGAACGAACTGTTGATGCCGCATGAGGTCCACTTCTTCGGGCGTGGGCTTGCCTCCGGTCGATTTGACTTTCTTCTTCAGGTCCATGATGGCCCGTGTGTCCATGACGGGCTTCCAGTCGATCCGGCCCGGCAGTGCGACCGGTTCGTCGGGGATCGTATTGATGCCTTCCTTCCAGGTCGCCAACACGGCTACCTTGGTGTCCTCCCTGAAAAGCAGAATCGAGTGCTCGAATTTCCGCTCTTTGAAGAACGCGAGGTTGCCATACTGAATTCGCGCGCCGGTAAGATATGCCGTCACGTCCGACCAGCAAGGGGAACGGCCCGTGATGGCCCGCAGAATACTCCGGTCGATGACGTGATCGGGAAAGAGGATCTCGTAGGCCACCTTGCAGCAACACGCGGCGTGCGTGAGCCCCTCGCAGTCGTGGCCGTGGGCTTTCACCATGTCTTTCAGCGTCACGGCAAACGTATACTCGTAGTAGCGGCCCTGCGTCCCCTTTGTTCCCAGGATCTCAAAGACAGGCGCGTATGGTTTCTTTACCATCGGCGCATACCAGGTAGACACGGTATCGGGCTGATCGACACCGGTCTCGATGAAGATTGTGCGGCCCTGGACGTAGGCGGGTTGGTCGGCCGCCCACATCAGGTTGGTTGCGAACAACACACCCGTCACGACAGTCTTGCATGTCAACATGCTGGGTGAATCCTTTCCTCGCCACTGAACCGCCTCTACGCCCAATGTCCCTCGACGTCGGCCTTTTCGGCCGGTTTCAGAACGCCCTTCCTGAACTGATCGATGGCCTGCTGGACCGTGCCTTCGGCGCCGATCGCGATCTGGATGCCCGCTGCCTGCAGCGCGCGGAAGGCTTTGGGACCGCAATGGCCCGTCAGCACCGCGTTGGCGCCCAGACGCGAGACCGTCTCGGCCGACTGGATGCCCGCACCCTGCGCCGCGTTCAGACTCTGCGAATTCGCGTGGGCTTCGAAGGCGCCCGTGTCGGCGTCCACAATAATGAAGAACGCGGCCCGGCCAAAACGGGGATCGACGGGATCCGCGAGTGTCTTGCCGCTTGAGGTGATGGCCCATTTCATGCGTTTGACTCCTCTTTCATTTAGGGCACGGGCAGCCGACAGCAAACAGCGGGCTGCCCGTGCCACGCGGCTTACGCCCCATGACTATTCTTTTCGGCCTGCGCCGACACGGCATCCAGACGCTTGCGAACGGCGTCCAGTTGCGCTTGCAGAGCCGCGACGTGATTCTCCAGGACCTTCTTCTCCGTTTCCGGCGTCGGGGCGGCGACCGGGGCCAGACCCTGACCGGCACGCATCCAACCGGGCATGCCGGTGGCACAGTACTGGTGCCGCCATCCTCGTCCGTTGCCTCCTCCACCTCCGCGACCGCGGCCCCATCTCATGCCACAACCGCGCGCCTGAACCGGATTCGCGTAACCGGGCATTTCCTGGCCCGCGCAGAACCCCGCACCTCGACCCGTCAGCGGACCCCATTCCGGCAGGTCCCGTTCCGTCTCCTCTGGGCATGATGTGCTCCCTGTGCGCCGGGCTAAACCGGCAAGGTGTTGTGAATGAAAGAGTCATACGGTGAAG
>CAYSBP010000259.1:0-4956 GCA_964429255.1 uncultured Planctomycetia bacterium | reverse complement strand
TGCGTATCCATGGCACCACGGCTCATACATTCAGAGCGCGGCGGCGGCGCGCTGTGTGGGGCGGTGGTTACCTTCCGTTGTCGATGGCCTCGCCTTCGGCTGGACCTTGGGCCGCCTGCGTGTCTTCATTCTCCAACCATCGTTTGTGCCGGCAGGAGGGTTCGACGTCTTCCCGACTGGGCCAGCGCCCGGTGTAGAGCCAGCGCAGGAGGCAGCGGATGTCGTTTTGGGCCATGTAGGAACACGGCACGAAGAAGAGCGTCAGGAAGGTCGCAAAGATGAGGCCCGCGGCCAGCGAAAGCGCCATCGGGATCAGAAACTGTGCCTGGAAGCTGCGCTGGTAAAGCAGCGGCGTCAGTCCAGCCACCGTGGTGAAAGACGTCAGCAGCACGGCGCGCAGGCGTGCGGGCCCCGCCGCCCTGACGGCCTCGTGGACCGTAACGCCTTCACGCAGGCGCTCGTTGATGTGCTCGATGAGCACGATGGCATCGTTCACGATGATGCCGGCCAGTGCGACGATGCCGAAGAGGCTGAGCATCGTCAGATTGATACCGTAGATCATGTGTCCGGCGACGGCGCCGACGATGCCCAGCGGGATGGTGAGCATGATCAGGATCGGCTGGACATAGCTGCGAAAGATCAACGCCAGGATGGCAAAGATGCCAAAGAGGGAAAAGACGAAACCGCGGCCCAGCGATTGGAAGGACTCCTGGGTCTCCTTGCTGGCGCCTTCCTTGGTGATCCGCAGGTGTGGAAATCGGTGCAGCAGTTGGGGGACGAACTGCCCTTCGACTTCGGCCAGAATGCGGTCGGCGTTGGGCGCGTCGGCACCCCGGCCGCGTGTCTTGTCGATCCCGGCCAGCACCGCCACGCGCCGCTCACCGTTGCGCCGTTTGATCTCGGCGATGCCCGGCACGATGCGCACGCCTGCGACCTGGTCAAAGGGTACTTCGTCGCCCTGCGGCGTGCGGATGCGGATGGCGTACAGGTCCGAAAAGGAGGCCCGCTCTTCCGGCGGGTAGCGCACCTGGACCTTCACTTCATCGCGCCCGCGCTGCATCCGGATGGCCTCGGCGCCGTAGAAGCCGTGGCGAAGTTGCGTGGCCAGATCCTGCAGCGTGATGCCCAGCACGCGCCCCTGGGGGAGCAGTTCGATACGCAGTTCGCGTTTGCCGGGCTGGAAGTCGGTGCGCACGTCGGTCGTGCCGTCGTAGCCGCGGAAGGCTTCGGCCAGTTCGCCCGAGGCCTTTCGGAGCTGATTCAGGTCCTGCCCGAAGACGTACAGCTCGATGTCGTTGGTCGGCGGCCGTGGTCCGCCGCGCGTGCCGTAAAGCACCGAGATCGCATCGGGGTTCGGACCGACGCGTTCGCGCAGTTCGTCGGTGAGTTTCTCCGAGTGGACGTTGCGCTTCTCGGAACTGCAGAAGAGGATCCAGGCGCCACCGTAATGCGTACGGCCTTCGCCGCCGCCAAAGGAGTAAACCCCCTCGATCAGCGGTCCGCCGCCCGGCACGACGCTATCGCTCCGCTCCTTGTTCATCTGCACTGCGGCGTCTTCGATCCGTTTCAACGCCGCGCGTGTCCGATCGATGGGGGTGCCTTCAGGAAAGGTGACCTCGACCAGCACCGACTCGGAATCGGCCGAGCCGAAGATCTCGTAGCTGATGAAGCCGCCCAGAAAGCAGCCGATGGTCAGCAGCAGGCAGGCGAAGCCGAAGGCGATCGGGATGTAGCGGTAGCGGATCGCCTGACGGATGAGCGCCTGGTAGGGGATGTGAAAGAGGCCGCGGAGGACTTTCTCTATACCGGTGCGAAGGCATTGCCCCACCGTTCCACCTTGGCGTACCAGGCCCGGGGCCAGGTTGGACACCCAGCGCTTGATGCCCCCCTCGTGCGCCAGGTGGTTGGGCAGAATCAGCAGGCTCTCCACCAGCGATCCGATCAGTGTCCCGACGACTACGATCGGGATCTGCGCGATGAACTTCCCGAAGATTCCGGTCATGAAGAACATGGGCATGAAGGCCACGATGGTGGTGGTGACGGTGGCTACGACCGGCCAGGCCATCTGCTGCGTGCCGAGGATGGCCGCGCGCAGCAGAGGAACGCCGCGTTCCCGCATCGAGGCAATGTTCTCGCCGATCACAATGGCGTCGTCGACCACCAGGCCCAGCACCATGATCAGGCCGAAGAGGTTGATCATGTTCAGCGTCTGGCCGGTGAAGTAAAGAAGGATGCCGCAGAAGGCGAAGGACGTCGGGATGCCCAACGCCACCCAGAAACTGACGCGGATGCTCAGGAAGGCCCACAGGCAGAGAAAGACCAGGATCAGGCCGCTTTTGGCGTTGCTCACCAGCAGGTCCAGGCGGTCGGTCATGAGCTTGGAGAAGTCCGTAAAGATGGTCAGCTGCATGGCGCCGGGCAGCGCAGGCCGCTTCTGTTCAAGGTAGGCGCGGACGTGGTCGGCCATGCGCAGGATGTCCTGGTCGCTGGTGCGCATGACGCGGATCAGTACCGCCGGGCGGCCGTCGTAGCGGCCGATCGCCTCGTCTTCGTTGAAGGTGTCCCGCACGCGAGCCACCTGGTCCAGGCGGATCGTGGTGCCGTCTTCGCGTGCCAGGACAACGACGTCGCGGTAATGGCCCGCACGGTACCTCCGGCCTCGGATCTCGATTTTATACTGTTCGCGGGAGGTGCGCAGCGAGCCACCCGGCAGGTTCAGGCTGGCGCGGCGCACGGCGCTGGCCACCTGGTCCAGCGTGAGCCCGTATTCGCGCAGCGCGGACTCGCTGACCTCGATGGCGATCTCGTAGTTGCGGATGCCGTCGACGTCGACCATCGAGATGTCCGGCTGGGCCAGCAGTTCGTCGCGGATCTCCATCGCCATCTCGCGCAGCACGTCTTCATCGGCCGGGCCGTGCAGGACCAGGAGGAGAGCGGGGTTCTGCAGCAGGAGCTCGCTGATCTCGGGACGCTCGGACTCTTCCGGGAAGGTGCGGATCGTGTCGACGCGGTTGCGCACGTCCTGGAGCACGCGTTGCGGGTCGGCGCCGCGCTCTTCCAGTTCGCAGATCGTGAGCGACGAACCTTCGCGCGAAATGGACTCGACGTCCTTGATGCCCGGCACGCCCTGGATAGCACGTTCGATCTTGATCGTAATACCATCTTCAATCTCTTCGGCGGATGCGCCGGGGTAGGCGACGAAGACCTGCACGCGGTTGGCGCTGAACTGGGGCGTCAACTCGCGCTGCATTCTCAGGAAGCCGACCGTGCCGCCGATCAGGACGACGGCCATCAGCAGGTTCGCGAAGACCGGATGCCGGGCCGCGCCGGCGATGAGCGCCTTCATGGCTTCGTGCCGGCCTCCCCGGTGATGGGTTCCAGCGCCATGCCGGCGACCGGATACAGGAGGGGCGTAACGATGACGCGGTCTCCCGGCTTCACCGACGGTCGCCGGGAACCGTCCGCCTCGACCTGCTCGGCCTGGATGATCGCATCGCCGTTCGTGCGCATGCGCACCCGAACCGGTTCGATGCGCAGCGTGCGGTCCGGGTTCATGAGGTAAAGCCGGTTGCCTTCCTGCACGGCCTGCTCGGGGACGACCAGTGCATCGTTCAGTTCCCGGCCTTCGATGCGAACGCGGCAGTAGGCCTGCAACGCCAGCGGCGGCCGGTCGGACGAGTCCTGAGCCAGAGGCCGCGGCACCTCGACCACCAGCGGGGCGGTGCGTGTCCGGGCATCGAACGGCTCCAGGCGCGTCAGCACGCCGTTCCAGGTGAAGGCGTTCTGGAAGGCCAGCCAGGTGACGGTCGCTTTGGCGCGTGCGGCCGCCGGCGCGGTCTGCGCGTCCCGCCAGATACTCTCCGGCGGCAGCCCGTCGAGCCGTTCGAGCTGCTCGGCATCCACGATGACCGGGACTTCGTAGGCATCCGTCGCGGCCAACGTCACGGCGATCTGGAAGGCGGTGAGCACTTGACCGGGCTCCAGGCTCTCGTCGATGACCAGTGCGTCGACAGGGCAGCGGATCACGGTACGCCGGACATCCAGTTCCGCGTCGGCCAGGCGGACGTTGGCCGCTTGCAGTGCGGCCCGGGCTTTCTCCTGGTGCACGGGAATCAGCGCCAGTTCGTTCTGCAGCGCCACCAGCGTGGCCTGGTTGTTGAGGTAGACCAGGGCGGCCACTTCGCGTGTGGTGACGGCGACCGCCGCGCTCTTCAAGGCCAGCTCGCTGCGATCGAGTTCGCGTTTGGAGATGGCGACCTTTTCCTTCTGGACCTCCAGGGAGGCCTTCAGGTTGTACTCGTTCTGTTCGATGCGTTTCAGTTCCGCCGTGGCCTCGGCGATCTGCGCGCGCGCCTGTTCGACGGCCTGTTTGAAGTCGGTCGGATCGATGCGGATCAGTTCTTCATCGTTGTGTACGTATGCCCCGGCGCGCAGGTTGGGGGAGACGTAATCGACGCGGCCGGTTACCTGTGCGGACAGGCGGACCTCGGCCTTGGGCCGCACTGAGCCGTACCCTTCCACGAAGAGGCGCACCGTACGGGGCTGCAGTTCCATGCAACGGACCTTCAGCGGCTCGGTCTTACGTTCCTTCTTCGGTGGCGGCTTGCGCATCGCGCGGAGCTTCATCATACCCAGGAAGGAGCCGCCCAGAAGGGCCAGCGGCAGGGCGATCGCCAGGAGGATGCGAAGGCCCCTGAGGGCAGCGGACTCCGCGCCGACGTTCTCTGCAGTCGTCATGTTTCACCGAGGCCTTGAGGCCAGCATCCGCCTGGGGACTTGAGGGAACCACCGGGTTCTCCCGATTCCGACAAACGGTAGGACGCCCGTATGCTAGTCGTGTGGATTGGACATCGCAAGCGACGCGAAAGTCACGGGCCTTCACCGGGTGCACGTCGCTGAATGCTCGAATGGTGCCATGGACACCGCGGCTGTATGCGGTGTCCGTGCACTCACGCC
>CAYSBP010000258.1:0-4970 GCA_964429255.1 uncultured Planctomycetia bacterium | reverse complement strand
CGCAACTTCTGCAAATTCGTTAAGCAAACCGGAGGCCGTAAACGCTCTTCTCATTAGATTGGCTGGTCGGTCACCATCAAACGACCCCCGTATTTGACCGTGGTCTTCATGCAATGTCAAGAGGCAATCCTGATATCCCGAGGCTCTGGCCCCCCCTGCAAAGCTGTGCCTGACAGCTCGCTTTGCGTTCCATTTTGCAAGCTAGAAAGCCATCTCACCCGACGCGAGCACGCATAGTTCTCGAACCTGCGCCCCTGCCACCTGTACCACACCACACAGAGAATACCCTGAAAGACGAACTGCCCCAACGCATCCACGAAGCCATGCTTGAAGACACTCAGGATGCTAGACTCCTGGGCCACGTCCAAACGCAGCGGTGTGGCCTGGCCACCGGTGCCTTTGAAGGGTTCGGCGAACGGCCAGGCGTTCATCTTCCCTGCGCGCGGCCAGGACGACGTGGGCACCGCAGATGCTCCGCGCGAGACCGATGGCCCGGCCGATGCTGCGACTGGCGCCGGTGACGAGAGCGACGCGATCCCTGAGGTTGTCAAGGCTGGAATGACTTTCCGTTCAAAAACCGAGACCCGGTGCGCTCAGCAGCAGCCCAAACACTTGTAGGACCACGGCCGCACCAATGCAGACCACGCCGAGGATCAGCGCAATGAGTGTGAACATCTTCGCTTTCCGCGCGGCGTCCACAGCGCCCTGATAGTCGCCCTGGTGGTACTTGCCATCTACCTGCGCCGCAAAGACGATGGCCACGACCCCCAGGGGCCAGCATCCACAGAGCACGGTCACCAGGATGGCCGGGATCAGCCAGTTGTTCGGCTTGGGCTCAGTCGGGCCGCCGGCGGGCGGAGGATACAGGCCGGCTGCGGCCTGTTCGGCACGCACCGGCGACCCGCAGCTGGCGCAGTGGTAGACGCTGTCGTCGTTCTGCGCGCCGCATGTCGAGCAAAACATGGCTTGTTCCTCCATGATCGCAGCAGATCTTTGCTCGTCAGGCAACGTACTCTATCGCCACAACGACCCATTGGCCACCGGGTTCACGGAGAACACCGAGAGGGATCCGCCTGCTCCTTCCGCGGTCCTCCGTGTGCGCTGTGTGCTCTGTGGAAAAGGTCTCGTTTTATTTCCCCACGGCCTTCTTGAAAATGGAAAACCCGGGTCGAGCGATATTCGGGTCGGAGTGTCCGGAGAACGAGGAGCGAACCGACAGGGTCCCATCGCCGTGCAACGGTATCTGCCTTACGTGAGCAACCGCCGAAGCACTTTGCCCGTTGGCGCTTTCGGCAACGCGTCGCGGAACTCGATGGATCGAGGTACCTGGAACGGCGCGAGCAGCTTGCGGCAATGCTCGATCAACTCGTCGGCCGTAGCCGTCTTGCCGGGCGCCAGCGCCACGAACGCCTTGACGCTTTCTCCGCGCCGTTCGTCCTTCTCGCCGATCACACCCACTTCGCCAACGGCCGGATGCCTGGAGAGCGCGTTCTCCACTTCCGTGGGGAAAACCATCTCGCCGGCCACCTTGATCATCTCCTTGAAGCGGCCGGTGATCTTCAGGTAGCCTTCGGTGTCCAGGCGACCCATGTCTCCCGTGCGCAACCAGGCGTCCTGCGTCAAGACCTTCGCGGTCTCTTCAGGCCGGTTGCGGTAGCCGCGCATGATGCTGGGGCCTTTCACCCAGATTTCGCCGATGGAACCCAGCGGGAGCTCCTGCAGCGTTTCGAGATCGACAATCTTCGCCTGCACGCGCGCCATCAACCGGCCGGCCGTCCCGGGTTTGTGTTGACCCACCGCGTTCACCGATATGACCGGGCTGGTCTCCGTCATGCCGTATCCTTCGAAGAGCGGGATGCCAAAGGCCTGCTGGAACTTGTCGGCGACCTCCGCCGGTAACGGCTCGGCCCCGGCGATCGCCAGGCGCAGCGTGTGCGGAAGCTTCTCGCGTTCCTGCTTGCGGATCAGCAGCCGGTACATCGAAGGCACGCCAATCATCACCGTGCATTGCGCTTGCCGGACCGTCTGCAGCACGGCGTCGGTGTCGAACTTCGGTACGCAGACGACCGACGATCCGCCGATCAGCGGCGCCAGGAACGTGCCGGTGATGGCATACGTGTGGAAGGTGGGCAGGCAGGCGAGGACGCGGTGTGTCGCATCCAGACCCATCGCCTGGACGCCATCTTCGCTGTTCGTCAGAAGGTTCCGGTGCGTCAGTTCAACACCCTTGGGACGGCCGGTGCTGCCCGAGGTGTAGAGCAGCGTCGCCAAGTCGTCCAGCGTTGGCCGGGCCGCGGTGGTGTCCGTCGGTTTCAAATCGGAGAGCGCCAGGACCTTCACGGGGAGTGCGGAGAGCTTATCCTTGAAGTCTGGCAACGTGAGCACCAGGTCGGCGCCCGAATCGGCCAGGATACCGGCCAGGTCCTCCGGCTTGAGCAGCATATTCAGCGGAAGGACGGCCTTGTTGGCATACCAGGCGCCCAGGAAGGCGCTGCAGAAGGCGCCGGTCATGGGCAGGAAGAGCGCTACGACGGGTCGCGCGGTGGTGCCGGCGATCGCACGGCCCAGCGCCTTGGCCTCGCCCAGGAGTTGCCCGCGCGACAGCGTTCGGAAGGGATCGCCGACGGCAGGCGCATCCGGTTGTTCCGCGCATCGCCGCTCCAGCAGATCCAGTAGACTGGTCGTTTCGGCCATGAGAACGATCCCCGCGCAATGAGTGGTTTGAAGTGCATGCCTCCGGCGTGCGCGGTCGGGTCTCGATGATCGCGCAATCCGGACGATGGCGTTACCTCAGATCTCCAGTTCCATCTTGAACTCGGTTTGAAAGGCCACGCCGAAATCGTAGACGTTGTCGAAATCTTCGCGGATGTCCGAGTCCTGCTTCACCATGATCTTGGCATCGATCATGTTGTAGACGATATCGCCGACGTTGCCCGTGGAGCAGATGCCCCACTGATTGAGCACGGTCTTGGCGAGCAGTCCGAATCGTTCCAGGGCCAGGTCGCGCACGCCCTCGGACAGTTCGCGGCCCGTAACGTGCCCGCGACGGGTCAGTTTGCGGCGCGTGAACTCCAACGACTCCTGCACGAACTGGTAGGCTTCCCGCCGGAAGCGGGTGTCTCTCCGCAGCAGGTTCGCCAGTTTCTCTTCGTCGCTTTCGGTCTCTTCAGCCATAGGCCACGTCCATGGCTCCTGTCACTGGGGGACTGTTGATGAGGCTCACTTTCCAGAAGAGAGGGAGGAAGGCAAGCGCAGAACGGTGGCCAAAGACGCCTTGATGCGGAGCGTTCGGAAAGATACAACCGCAGCGTCTTTGAAGTCCCCAGGGGAGGGAGCCATGGCGCGACGTCTGAAATCCGATGCCTCAACCGTGACGTTGTCCCGTCGCTCTCCGCGCATGGGCGTCATCCTGCCGGACTTCACCAACCTTTTTTATTGCAACGTAGCGGCCGCGGCGGTCGAGGCGCTCCGCAAAGCCGGCTACCTTGCGATTACCGGCTGCACCGAGGAGAACGTGGGGCGCGAGCGCGTGCTGGTGCGCGAACTGGCCGCGATGGGTGTTGACGGAATCTTGATCGCGCCGGTGGGACCCGATTACGAGCACCTCATGGTGCTGCAGAACGAGGACTTCCCCTTCGTGCTCCTGGATCGCGTCACCGACGAACTGGATTGCGACTGGGTGGCCGTCGAGAACCTGATGGCGGCCTGCCAGCTCTGCGAAACGCTGTTCAGTCACGGCGTGCATCGGATCGGTTTCATCGGCGGACGGCCTCAGATCTCGACCCTCCGGCAGCGGCTGGAAGGCTACCGCGCCGCTCTGCGTCGGCAACGCGTTCCTTTCGCCAAGGACCTGGTCTTCCTGGGCGATTCCGTCGAATCGACGGGACAACGTGGCGTCGAGCATTTCCTGAGACTCGAGGATCCGCCGGATGCCATCTTCTGCTCCAATCATAAGATCTTCGCCGGCTGCTTGGACCGGTTGTCCGAGGCACCGCGCGTGCCGTGGGCGCACATGCCGGTCGCCTGTTTTGACGAAGTTCCCTGCATTGCGCACCTGGGACGGCCGGTCGTGGTGATCGCGCAACCCGAAGCCGAGATTGGAGAGAAGGCCACCGCGTTGCTGCTGGAACGGATCCGCCGGGCGCCCGGTTCGCGCACCAGCCGGCCCTATGGGCAGCTCCTGCTGGACGTCGAACAGAAGACCTACGGTTTCTGACCGCCTGTTGAGAAAAATCCGTTGTTCGCGCGTCTAGCCCGGATTATTCATGGGCCCTCCCCATGAATAATCCAGGCTAGGTGGGCGAGTCGCAGTAGACCTTGATCGCTGTCGAGAGGGGCCTTCGCCTACTTCAGTTCCGCCAGCACCTTCTTCAGATTCGGTCCCATATGGTCTTTCAGTTCGCCAAGGTTTTCACCGGTCTTCCAGAGGTGGCCGAGGAAGGACTCCTTGATGAGCTGTTTCACGGCGGGATCGGGACCGGCGTAGGCCTTCTCAAGGAGGTCAAGTCCGGTCTTCAGCGCGGAAGCCCACTGCGCGGCTTCCGGGCCGGACTTGGACTTGGCGAGCGCGTCCATCATGAGGTTGGCGAATTCCTCCATTAGCGCATGGCAAAAGACGCCGCCGAAGTCGGCTACATGGGTCATCAACGCCTCACGAAACTGCGGAATCTCACTGGCTAGCGTGCGCATCAACCGATCGTCTCTGCTCATACTGGCAACGCTCCCAAATCCGATCCACCACCGCATCGTCGTCGCAATCGTGGCAGGTCGTTACCGCGTTCAACGGCGGTCGCTGGCGATCTTGATCCCGACCGCGGTTCCCGCATCCAAAGGTGAAAGCCTGCCGCCCACGACCGGCACTCCGCATGATAGTACCCTCCTTTGCGCTGAGTATCCAGAGCACTGTGCTCCGATCGGATGATGTCTTCTTCGTGACGGCAGCACGCAAAGCGAAACACGCAATGGTGCGC
>CAYSBP010000257.1:0-4973 GCA_964429255.1 uncultured Planctomycetia bacterium | reverse complement strand
TGGACTCGCCCTGACCGGACGACTCCTTGGCCATCTCCATCCGGGCCTGGGCCTCCTGGGCTTGGGCCGCGGCCGCCACAGCGCGGTCCTGTCCGGACGGGTCGGCCGGCGCCAAGGCCGCAGCTTTGACCGCTTGCATCTTCTGGATGGTTTCCTGTGGCGTGGACCCTCCCGAGAGACTAATGCTGACCTCTCCACCCACCGCATAAGAACGTCCATCGGGGCCTACCTGGTACTCGTACGAGGCGCCGCCCGTGATTCCGCCACCCGCGGCCATATGGGCCGCTTCGTGGCGCCGCACTTCCGCGTCGCGTTGCTGGAGTTGACGGACGGACTGCTTTTCTTCATCCGTCAGTTCGCGCGATCTGGGCGAGGAAACAGCTTCCTGTTGGTCACTTTCGTCTTGGGCGCTGCCGATGGCGTCCGGCGCCTCGGCTGCGGAGTCCGGCGCCCCAGTCACCGTGGACGGCTCCGCCTCCCTGGATCGCGCGGGCGCCCAGCGGGATGCGTAGTCCGAGAAACTGCCGCCAACAGCTCCGACCATACCGTATCCTTCCGCTTACCCACCCCGGAACCCAGGACAGAGTATCCCCCCACCCATCCCATCGGATGGGGGCGTCAATGCTTTAGCCGTCAAAATGGAAAGTTCACTGCACGTGTGAGGGATGTACCCCGTGAGCAGCGATCTATTACGCTGGAATGATTAGTCCATTCGGGAGAACGACTTGAATCGACCGGTACCGGGGCCGCCGGGTGCCCTTTCTTACGGGATGAGAAGGATGGTCTACGGATGTAGCGCACTGGGTCCTTTGCCGAAGGTCTTCTCGTAGTAGCCTTTCCCTTTGCGCTTGAACTGGGTGAAGCCGGCTTCCTTGATGCGCTTCTCGCTGGGGCCTTTGCTCAACGCCTGACTGCCGACCATGGGCGGCTGAATGCAGCGGATGATCGGCGCGCCACACTTGGGGCAGGCCTTCAGCGCGTCCTCGGACATGCGCTGGACGGCTTCAAAGTGCTCGCGGCAGTGAGTGCAGCCTTCAGCCTTGGATTCAGGATAGAGCCCGTATACGTACGTCGGCATCGCGGGAACCCCCCTTCTTCTTTCGGCCACAGAGGAAAGAGATTGTGGCGCGCGAACAGCGTTCGAGCACCCGCTGAACTACGCGCCTGCTGCGGCTTGGACCAAACACGAGCATACCACATCATTCTCGTGGGTCGAGCGTGCGGTTGTGGTAGGGCGCACCGCTGCTTGTGGACAACGGTTGTGTCCGGTGAAGGCGGTGGTGAGCATCTTCGGACCAGCGTGTGCTCGGAAGGGAGGTAAGAGGGTGGCCTTTTTGTTAGCGGCGGAGCCGCACCTCTGAGGACCACCCGTTCCCCATCCGTAGCCACCAGCCAGTACCCATCATCTACTGCTTTTCTTCCACATCCTCCGACAACGCGCGGTAGTACTGGTCGACCAGCGTGCGATATTCCTTCGGCGCGACCTCGTCCTCGTCGGGCTGGACTTCGCGTGCCTTGAGAATGCGCTCCATCCGTTCGGTCAGGCCGCTGGACATCTTCTCGAGGTGCTGCTTGGCCTTGTCGAGCGCCGCGCCGCCGTTCGGTCCGGACTGCTCGCCGCTCTTGCCCTGGCTCTGCTTCAGCTCCTTCTGCGCCTGCTTCACGGACTCGCGAGCCTGCTCGAGCTGTTTCCGCTCCGGCGCGCCCGCCTCGAGATATCCGAGCTTGGGCTCCATGCGTTCGAGGCTCTTCTCCAGCTTCCCGGCCTGCTCACCGAGTGGCTTGCCCGGGTCCTGCTTGACCTCCTTTGACTCCTTCGGTTCCTTCGGCGCTTCGGTCTCCTTGGCCTGTTCGGAAAGCCGCTGCGCTTCCTTCGTGTTCGCCTTGGCTTCCTGCTCCAGCGCACGGAGGCGGTCCAGCGGCGTGCCGTTAGCCTGTGCAATGAACTGCTCGAGCTGCCGCTCGACCTGCTTAACGGTCTTCGCCAGCTCATCGCCGCGCTGCCCGGCCTCCGTCGGCGTCGGCTGCTTGGAGACCTGATTCAGCTTTGGCGTGCCCATGTTCTGCAGGTCGCGCGCCAGTTCCTCCATGCTTTGAGGGAGCTTGGCGTCCTGCGAGGTCTCACGAGGCTCCTTCGCGATCTGCGAAGCGGCCGGCTGAATCTCCTTCGATATTTCTTCCAGGCCTTCCAGCGCCTGGTCGAGCCGATGGGCCTTGCGCGCGGCGTCACGTTCCTGCGCGGCAGCCTGGTCGCGCTTCTCGGTGGCCTCCGAGGGCATCGGCTTGCCGGGCTCCGGCTGCGGAATCTCGCGCGCTTGCTCGGCCGCCTCTTCTTGTTTTTCGCGGGTGTCCTTGGCCAGCGCCTGCGCCTTGCGCGCGGCGTCTTCGAGTCGCTGGCCCGCGGCGCGTTCCATCTCGCTGACCGCGGCATTCAAGGCTTGCTCGGCGCGGCCCGCGGGCTCCTTGGCCTTGTCCGGCGCCGAGACGCGCAACTGCTCGGCCGCCTCCCACGCCTGGCTCGCCGCACGCTCGAACTGCTCCTTTGCATTGCCGGCGCGATTCTGACGTTTCAAGGCTTCGAGTTTCTGCGCCTCAGCGGCCAGGTTTTGGCTGGCCGAGGCCACCTTCTCTTCGCGGCCGATCATCTCGGTCGTCGGTTTGCCCTGCGCAAGCGCCTCGTTGACCTGCTCCTGCTCGCGGGTGACTTCCCGGGCCTTCTGCAAGGCCGCAGCAAGCGCCTTCATGTCAGCGGCTTCGGTCTTCTGGATGGCCTTTTCAAGCGACTGCGCCACCTTCTCCAACTCGCGCGCGGCGCGTTCCTGCTCGTTCTGCGCCTTCTCGCCCTGGCCCTTCGAGAGGGACTCCTGTGCCGAGCGCGCGGAGCGGTCGGCCGGCGCGTCGGACTTGGCCTGCGCCTGCGCCTCCTGTAGCGACTGTGCGCTGGGGAGTTGCTTCGATTCCGCCTGTCGCGCCGCAGCCTCGAGTCGTTCGGCCAGAGCATTCAGGTCACTCGCCACTTCACCCTGCCGCTTGGATATTGCCTGCATCTTGGCCTGCGACTTGGGATCGGGTTGGCCTGAAGACGCCTGCTGCCCCGGCTGTTGCTGGTTCGACGGCTGTTCGCCCTGCGGCTGTTGCTGCTGCTGGCCTTGCGGCTGTGCTTGCTGCTGCATTTCGCGAGTGGACTGCGCCAGGTCCTGCTGGCGCTGGGCCAGTTCCTGGGCGTCGTTCTTCAGGCTCGCGAGTTGTTCGCGGAACTGCTTCTCCAGTTCGTTGCGGATGTCCTGAAACGCCTCCTGCATGTCGCGCGCAGACTCATGTGCCTTGTCCTGCGCCTGCCGGTGTTGGTCCTTTTTCGCATCCTCTTGAGCCTGCTGCACCTTCTCGGCGGCCGACCGGGCTTTCTCGGCGGGTGTACGCAGCTCTTCGTTGCGCTTGGCGATGTCGTGAAGGTTCTCCGCGCGTTCCTTCGTGTCGTCGGCCAGCTTCTGGAGCTGGTCCTCGACCTTGCGCTTCAGTTGCCGCCGCTGTTCGTCCTTCTGTTTCTCTTCTTGCTTCTGCTCTTCGGTCTGCGGGGGCTGGGGCTTCTGTTTCTGACGGGGTCTAAGCTCCTCCAGTTTCTCCAACTCGCGCTCGATTTCCCTTTCCCGTTCGAGCATGGGTGGCATCTCTATCATTTCCTTCTGCGCCTGCGCCATGTCCTGTTGCTTCTGTTGGTTCTCGTTGTTCTTGTTCTTCTTCGACTGGTCGTTCATCGCCATTTTGAATCGCGGGTCGCCCTCTTTCTGGGAGAGCAGCAGGCGGCGCGTCTCGGAGAGTTCGCGCAGCGCCTCCATTTCGGGCGTTACGGCCGGCGCTGGTTTGGTCTCGGCGAGTTGGTCGGCCGCCGTGCCCATCTTGCCAGCCGCGTTGCGCATGTGTTCCAGTTCCTTGACCCCCATCGGGTTCCGTTGGGGCCGTCCTTCCTCGTCCTCCTTCTGCTCCGGCTCTTCGGCCGCGCCCATTTTTTCGATTTCCTGCGCCACCGCGGCGGCGAGTTCCTCGACCTTCCCCTTCAGGTCGCGCTGGGCTTGCGCGGTCTTGGCGCTGGCCTGCTTCTCCGGATCCGTGGGCTCCTTGGCTTCGGACGCCTCACGGTTGCGCGCCAGCGTGAAGGTCTCCTGCAGGAGCTTCTTCTGGACCTCGATCAGCTTATCGAGATTCTTCACGGCTTCGGGCGTGCCCTGGCCCTGCGGTTTAGGGGCCTGCGGCGAGTCGTATTCCTCCTCGTCGTAGACGGTGAGGAAGTGGAGTTCGCTCTTGCCGGTTTTCGGCCCGGAGAGCGTGTCGTTGTCGATCGCGTAGGCGTAGTAGGCGATGACTTCGCCGCCCTTCAGGCCCAGCGAACCGAGCTCCCAAGTGTGCTTGCCCTCCACCGACGTCTGCGGCGCGTCGGGGTCCACGCGTCGCACCATGGTCTTGGCTTCCTGCAGGCCCAGACTGTGGAAGATGCCGATCTCGCCGACGCCCAGGTCGTCAGTCGCGGTGATTTCCAGTTTCGCGGTCTGCTCGCGTTGAACCATCAGATCGCGCTCGGGTTTGCGGATACGTACGCGTGGCGGATGGTCCCTCAGCGCCTTCAGCCGGTAGGTACCCGGCGCGGCGTTGGCGTGGCTCTCCGGGTCCTTGATATGCAGTTGATAGGTGTCGTCATTCCGCAGATCGAATGAAAGCTGAGCCGTGCGTCCCGCGATGTTTCCGGCAGCCGGCTCACGCTTCGATTCGAAGACCGCCTCGGCCTTCGCCAGATCGGTGTTGGCCTTCAGATTGACCGTGATCTTGGTCCCGCACAGCGCACGTACGTCACCCACACCGGGCGGGAGCGTCTCGACGACACGACGGGTATATTCGGGGTGCTCGACGCGCAGGCTGAACTCGTCGACCTGCGGCTCGCGGTAAACGCGCAGCGTGAAGACGGCGCTTTCCGTGTCGTG
>CAYSBP010000256.1:0-4988 GCA_964429255.1 uncultured Planctomycetia bacterium | reverse complement strand
CAAACGCTTCCTGGGTGGTGTAGTGAAAGAAGTTTCCTTAAGGAAGCGCCATTCGTTGCTGTCCCTATTTATTCCGTAACCCTTCCAGCCTTGTTGGATCCACGTTATGGAGTTTGGGAATGGAAGACCGACCCATCCTGCGCTTTTCAGGTGCAGGCGTCCGAATATGGTGGGTAACTGCACTCGCGAGTGACTGGAGGGTTTGGGCATGAAGGGCGCTTTGATTTGGCAGATAGGGTTTGGCGTGAGCTTGGGCGTGGCGGTTGTGCTGGCCGTGCTCCTGCTGCAGTCGCGTGGTGTGGTCAGCCACGGTGGAGCGGTCGAACCGGCGAGATACGACAAGGCGCCGGTATCCATCCAGATCCTCAAACTGGCCGCGGAAGAGACGCAGGAATTCGGTGAGTTCTCCGGGTCCGTGCAGTCCCGCAAGGTCGTTCAGATTTCGTCGGAGATTCTGGCCCGCATCGAGAAGCTCCCGGTCGCCGCGAATCAGAAGGTCAAGACGGGCGAACTGCTGGCGCAACTCGACACGTCCGTGGTCGAGACACGCGTGAAGCAGGCAGAAGAGGCTGCCGGTTCCGCCGAGGCGATGGTGCGGCAGGCCGAGGCGCGCGTGCGTCAGGTGGAGGCCGGCGTGCGTTCGGCGGAAGCCACGCGCGACGAAGCGCAGCGCGACCTTAAACGGTACGAAGAGACCTTTAAGGCCGGCGCGTCCACGCAGCAGCAACTCCAGCAGGCCGAAGCGCGTGTGAAGACAACCACGGAAACGGTCCAGGCCGCCAAAGAGGAGGTCGACGCGGCCAAACGGCAGGTGGACGCCGTGCGGAGGCAGGCGGAAGGGGCGCGCCAGCAGATTGAGGAAGCCCGCGCGCTCTCCGGCAAGACGACCATCGCCAGCCCCATGGACGCCGTCGTCGTGGACCGTCTGGTTGAACCCGGCGATCTGGCCACGCCCGGCCGTGCGCTGATGACGCTGCAGAGCGCCACACAGTTGCGCTTTGAAGCGCCCGTCTCGGAAAGTTGCGCACGGCGCGTCCATGTGGGCGACGAAGTCCGCGTGGGCGTGGAATCGGCGGGACGCGAAATGGTCACGCGCGTTAGCGAGATCGTTCCGGTGGTCGATCCGCAGAGCCGCACCTTCCTGGTCCGCGCCGACCTGCCGGCCTTGCCCGATCTGCAGCCGGGCATGTTCGGACGGCTGGCCTTTACCTGCGGTCTGCGCCCGGCGCTCAGAGTTCCCGAAAGCGCACTGCTGGTGCGCGGGCAATTGGAATTCGTCTTCGTGAAGGAAGGCGACCGAGCGAGGCTGCGGTTGGTGCGTTCCGGCAGGCGTCAGGACGGTCGGGTGGAGATTTTGTCGGGGCTGAACGTGGGTGACGAGATTATCGTTGCGCCGCCGGCGGGGCTGATCGATGGCGATCCGGTGGTTGCAGGTCAGGCTTTCCAGCCTGACCCGGCCGCGGCGACCGGACTACGCAGGGACCTTGCTGCGAACCGTTCGAGTGCTCTCGGGATGTGTCTGACAGACGGGCAGCTGTTAGACACGCGGGTCAGGCTGGACCCTTCGGCTTCGCTCAGGGCAGGCAGCCTGACGTACGTTGCGGGGGGGCTCGTATGAACCCGCCCGAACTCAAGCCCGGCGCGGAGGCACATGGCGGAATCGCTTCCGCCATCGTCGGGATGTTTATCGACTCCAAGCTGACGCCGCTGGTCGTCATCGCTTCGATCCTGCTGGGCGCCGCCGCGGTGTGGATGCTCCCGCGCGAAGAAGAACCGCAGATCGTCGTGCCGATGATCGACGTTTTCGTCGAGATGCCCGGCGCGTCGGCGCAGGAAGTCGAACAGCGCGTCACGCGGCCGCTGGAGAAACTGGTCTGGGAGATCCCCGGCGTCGAGTACCTCTATTCGACGAGCAGCGAAGGCCGGTCGATGGTGATCGTGCGCTTTGAAGTCGGTCACGCGGCGACGGATGCGATCGTGAAACTGAATGCCAAGATCGCCGCGAACATGGACAAGATCCCGCCGGGCGTATCGCCGCCGCTGATTCAGGTCAAATCCATCGACGACGTGCCGATCCTCGCGCTGACCTTCTCCAGTCAACGCTACGATCACGGACAGTTGCGCCGGCTGGCCGCACAGGTGGACGACGCGATTAAACTGGTGGACGGAGTCAGCGAGACGACGCTGATCGGCGGATGGCCACGGCGCGTGCGTGTGACGCCCGACCGTGCGGCCCTCTCCGGGCGCGGACTTTCTCTTGCCGATGTCGCGCAGGCGCTGAAGCGGGCCAACCAGCCGTTGCCGGCCGGCGCCTTCGACGGGCAGGACCGGCAGTTTGTGGTCGAGACCGGTGCGTTCCTGAAGAGCGCGGCGGAAGTGGAGGCCGTGGTCATTGGCGTTTACCGTGGCCGTTCGGTGCGTCTGGGCGAGGTGGCCCGCGTGACCGACGGTCCGGACGAGCCTGATCAGTATGTGTTTTTCAGGAGCGCGGCCGTCCCGGCCGCCCAGGTTGAGAAGCCGGAAGCGGGCGGGGACGCCCGCGCCCCAAGAATGGCAGGCGAGGACCCGGCTTCGCCGGGCATCGCCGGGCAAGCTGCCCGCGGTTCAGGGGGCGACTCCTTCCGTGACGCCGTCACGCTCGCCGTCGCCAAGCGCACCGGCACCAGCGCCATCGATGTCGCCACGCGCGTGCTGCAACGCGTCGCTCAGCTTCGCGGGCGGATTCTTCCTGAAGGCGTCGACGTCACGATCACGCGCCACTACGGCCGCACCGCGCAGGAGAAGGCCGACGAACTGCTCCTTCACATGGGCCTCGCCGTCCTCTCGGTCTCGGTGCTGATCGCCTTCGTACTGGGTTGGCGCGAGGCGCTCGTCGTGGCCATCGCCATCCCGGTGACGCTGGCGCTCACCATGTCGGCCTTCTACTTCCTGGGCTTCACGCTGAACCGGATCACGCTCTTCGCGCTGATCTTCTCGATCGGTATCCTGGTGGACGATCCGATCGTGGACGTCGAAAATATCGTCCGCCACCTGCGCATGACTCACAACCGTTCCCGTTCGGTTCTGAAAGTCGCACTGGGAGCGGTGAATGAAGTGCGAAGTCCGCTGATCCTGGCGACGCTGACCGTGATGGCGGCGATTCTGCCGATGGCCTTCGTGCGCGGGTTGATGGGGCCGTACATGCGGCCGATCCCCGTCGGCGCCAGCAGCGCGATGCTCTTCTCCATGATCGTCGCCTTCGTCGTCACGCCGTGGGCGGCCGCGCGGTTGCTGAAGCCGCACTTGGGCCACGGCGGCCATGGCGCGCACGGCGAGAACGAGAAAGAAGACTGGGCGACGCGGCTGTACCGCTGGGCGATGGGCTACCTGATCCACCATCGCGCGACGCAGTTCCTTTTCATCCTCGTGCTGCTCGGCCTGCTCGGCGGCGCTTGCTGGCTCGTGCCGGCCGGTTGGGTGAAGGTCAAGATGCTGCCGTTCGACAACAAGAGCGAATTCCAGGTGATCGTGGATATGCCGGAAGGCACCACGCTGGAACGTACCGCGGCCGTCGCGCGCGAACTGGCCGACGCGATTGCGAAGCGCCCGGAAGTGAAGGACCTGCAGGTCTACGTGGGGACGGCATCACCGTACAACTTCAACGGCTTGGTGCGGCACTACTATTTGCGTCGCGGGGCCAACGTGGCCGACATTCAGGTGAACCTGGTCGAGAAGCACGAACGCACGCGGCAGAGCCACCCCATTGCACGGGCGGTTCGAATTGAGCTTCAACCGTTGGCCGGGAAACTGGGCGCAAACATCAAGGTTACCGAAGTGCCACCCGGACCGCCCGTGCTGCAGACGGTTGTGGCGGAGGTCTACGGTCCGGACGCCGTGAAGCGAAATGCGTTGGCGCGGCAGGTCGAGGCGATTCTTCGCCGTACGCCGGACGTTGTCGACGTGGATACCTACATCGAGGACGAGCAGACCAAATTCCGCTTCGAGATCGATCGCGAGAAGGCCGCGCTGCACGGAATCGACACCGAGTTGATCTCGCAGAACCTGCGGCTGGCGCTGGACGGCGGCTCGGTCGGCATCGTGCACGATCCGCGCGAGCGCGAGGATGTCGATCTGATCGTACGCCTCGATCGCGCGTCCCGCTCGTCGCTGCAGGACCTGCGCCTGCTGCCCATTCGCGGGCGCGACGGCATGCTGGTGCCGCTGGGCGAATTGACCCGCATCGTCGAAACGAAGACCGACGTCAGTATCTATCACAAGAACCTTCAGCCGGTTTCCTATGTGACGGCCGACGTGGCCGGCGTCGAGGAGAGTCCCATCTATGCGGTCCTGCGTGCGCAGCCCGAGATCGACAAGCTGCAGGCGAACCTTCCGCCTGACGAGAAACTGGACATCTTTTACGCACGGTTGCCGGACCGCGAAGACCGCTACGCGCTGAAGTGGGATGGCGAGATCCACGTCACGTACGAAGTCTTCCGCGACATGGGCCTGGCCTTCGCCGCGGTATTGCTGCTGATCTACGTGCTGGTGGTGGGTTGGTTCGAGTCGTTCAAGACCCCGTTGATCATCATGGCGGCGATCCCGTTCTCGCTGGTGGGCATCCTGCCGGCGCACCACCTGTTCGGCGCGTTCTTCTCGGCGACCTCGATGATCGGCTTCATCGCCGGCGCGGGGATCGTGGTCCGCAACTCGATCATCCTGGTGGACTTCATCGAACTGCGCCTGAAGGAAGGCATGCCGCTGGATCAGGCGGTGATCGACGCGGGCGCGGTGCGCTTCCGGCCGATGGTGCTGACCGCGGCGGCCGTGGTGGTCGGCGCTTCGGTGATCCTGTTCGATCCGATCTTCCAGGGTCTGGCGATTTCGCTAATGGCCGGCGAAGTAGCGAGCCTGCTCCTGAGTCGCATGGCGGTGCCGGTGCTGTACTTCCTGGCAGCGAAGAAGGGATAAAGGTCTGGACGGAATGCACAAAGACTTGGGGACAGTGATTA
>CAYSBP010000255.1:0-4999 GCA_964429255.1 uncultured Planctomycetia bacterium | reverse complement strand
CATTTTTCATTGTTCATTGGGGCTGAGACGGATCGAAGGCCGGAGCACACCGGCCGCTCAATGAGTTA
This sequence comes from uncultured Planctomycetia bacterium, assembly GCA_964429255.1. Lineage (GTDB taxonomy): Bacteria > Planctomycetota > SZUA-567 > H5-PLA8 > H5-PLA8 > CAYSBP01. The sequence continues at coordinate 4,931 of CAYSBP010000255.1, read as the reverse complement.
TGAACAATAACCCATTCAGGAGGTCCCATGCCGGCGCACCGGAAGAAAACGCCCCCTCCCCTGCCGCGCTGTGCCGTGATTATCGTCGCTGCGGGCATCTCGAAGCGCATGGGCGGCAAGACGCGCAAGCCCTACCTCAGACTCTGCGGCAAGCCGATCCTGACCTGGACCGCATCGCGCTTCGGACCACTCGAAGGCGTCGAACAGCTGGTTGTGGTTACGCGGATGGAAGACCGGCCACAGGCGCAGCGTGCGGTCAAACAGGCCAAGCTTCCCCGGACGATCCTCGTGACGTACGCTGAAGGCGGTGCGCGGCGGCAGGACTCGGTTCTCAACGGCATTCGCGCCGCGAATCCGGCGACGGAAATCGTCCTGATTCACGACGCGGCGCGGCCCTTTCCACCGCTGGAGGCGATGCGGGCGGCCATTGATGCCGCGCGGCGACAGGGCGGCGCGATCCTGGCCGTTCCCGTCCGCGACACTCTTAAACACCAGCACGATGGCGAAGGCGAGACGACCATCGGGACAACCGTGCCGCGCGCCGGCCTCTGGCAGGCTCAGACGCCGCAGGTCTTCCGTCGTGCGCTGATCCGCGATCTCTTCGAGATGCTCGCGCACTCCACGCCGGACCTGGAGGTCACCGACGACGCCGCAGTCTGCGAACGCTTCAACCAGTCGGTGGTCCTGATCGAGGGTTCCTCGACGAACATCAAGATCACCCGCCCCGAGGACCTTCCCATGGCCGAAGCCTTGCTTGGACAGAACCTGGTCTGACCGCTCCCGTTACGGGTCGATGGATCGAGCAGCTCAGGTCTCGGGCGTCCGTTCCGGCGTGCCCCGCTACAGCGGGGTCTGCTCGAGGACCTCGCGAACCTTCTGCAGTAGGCTCTGGCGGTTAAACGGCTTCTGAAGGAACGCCCGTCCCTTCTCCAGTATACCTTGCGGCGTGACGGCTTCATCGGTGTAGCCGGAGATGAAGAGCACCTTGACTTCCGGGTGCTGCTTCGCGAGCTGCTCGGCCATCTCGCGGCCGCCCATACCGGGCATGATCACGTCGGTGATGAGCAACTGGATCTGCTCCTTGTGTTGCTGGCTGATGCGTAAGGCGGTCTCGGCGTCGGAGGCCTCCAGGACCTGGTAGCCTTGGAGGACCAGGATCTGCCGGATGAGGTCGCGCACGCCGCTCTCGTCCTCCACCAGCAATACCGTCTCGTTTCCTCCGGGCGGCGGATTTTCCGTCAATGGACGCACGGAGGTTGTTGCCGACGGCGATGTGACGACGGGGAGATAGATCTTGAAGGTGGTCCCGATACCCGGTTCGCTGTACACCCAGATGAACCCGCCGCTCTGTTTGACCACACCGTAGACGGTGGCCAAGCCCAGGCCGGTGCCTTTGCCCTGTTCCTTGGTCGTGTAAAACGGTTCGAAGATGCGCTCTTTCACCTCGGGCGTCATCCCCGAACCGGTATCGCTGATGCAGAGCCTGACGAAGTGCCCGGGCACGACGACCGGATGGGTACTTGCATAGGAATCGTCCAGCTCAACGACCGCCGTCTCGATGATCAACTTGCCGCCTTGCGGCATCGCATCGCGGGCGTTGACGGCCAGGTTCATCAGAACCTGTTCGATCTGCGAGCGGTCGGCCAGGATGGGCTTGATATTGGTTTCCAGACTCAGCAGGACCGAGATGTCCTCGCCAATCAACCGATGGAGCAATTTGTGTACGTCGGTGACGACCTGGTTGATGTCGAGCGTTTCCGGGCGGAGCATCTGCTGGCGGGAGAAGGCCAGCAGTTGGCGGGTCAGGGCTGCCGCGCGTTCGCCGGTGGTCTTGATCTCGGCGGCGCTTTCGCGTGTCTTGTCGTTCCGGTCGAGACGTTCGAGCAGGAAATCCGCGTGCCCCAGAATGACCATGAGCAGGTTATTGAAGTCGTGCGCCACGCCGCCGGCCAGTTTGCCGACCGCCTCGATCTTCTGCACCTGCCGGAAGTGCTCTTCCATGCGTTTGCGCTCGGTGATATCGGTCAACACGGCCAACGAGCGCACCCGTTTGCCCTCGGCATTCCGCTCGATGCTTTCCGACAGGAGCACATCCATGACATGACCGTTCTTCCGGAAGATACGCAGTTCGATGCCGCGCGATTCTTCTGTGCGGCTCAGGTCCGTCATCGCGGGGTCTTCCATTCGATGTCGCGATTCGGCGGTCAGGAACTCGCGCAGCCGACGACCCAGAACCTCTTCACGCGTGTACCCCAGCGCACTCAGCCAGTAGTCGTTGACCATCACCAGCCGCCCTTCGCGGTCGAGCGTATGCATCATGACCGGCGCCTGATTGTAGCGCTGGCGGTGCCGATGTTCCGTGTTCCACAGGGCTTCTTCCGCCGAACGACGACGCAGCATGTTGCCGAGCAACGAACAGTAGACGGCGACCAGTTCCTGTTTGGTCTCGTCCAGCGGCCGCTGAGTGATCGCGGCATCATTGGATAGCGCGCCGATCAACCGTCCTTCTACGTAGATGGGCGTCATCACCAGCCAACTCCGGACCAGCTGAACGCGTTGGCTGTCCTTGCAATACCCGGCGGGGTAGTCGGGTAGATGGACCCACCGGGGCTGACCGGCCGCCATGCGTTCCTTCAGTTTCCGCCACGCGTCGTCAAGCGGCAGCGAGTCGCCGCGCTCGTCCACCGTGTGGCCCTGCAGGTCCGTTCCGAAGGTGGGCCGTATGTGTTCCCCGTCGTCCGCGAGTATCGAAAGCCCGACGCGCTCCAACCCCAACCGTTCGCGTGCCAGCTCGACGGCTCGTTTGAAGAACAGGTCCCGGTCGGTGATTCCGATCAACTCGTCTGCAGACGCCAGTGTCGCTCGCAGACCCTCCGCGGCCTTCTGCTCGGATTCCTGCGCTTGGCGTCGGCGGATGATGTTGCCCAACAGAGAGCCATACAGCAGCACGAACTCCTGCGTTACGGCATCCGGCGCCCGCTTCGAGAGCGCACGGTCGTTGAAGAGCATCCCCAGCAGCTTGCCGCCGGCATGGACGGGCGAGGCGGCGGTCCAGCCCTGACCCGACTCCTTCGCCCCCTCCTCCGTCAGCGGAGACTGTTCAACAAAGCGCCAACGCGCCCGGCCCAGCGAGAGATCGCGAACGACCTCCACGACCCAAGCCGGCTTCGGGCTGGTGAATTGCCGTTCATCGGTCGTGCGGCCCTGCAGGTTCGTGCCGAAGGTGTGCCGAACGGTATTCGCACCGAGTTCAACCAACACCAGTGCAACCCGCTCGATCCCCAATTCCTCGCGGGGCAGCTCGACCGCCCGACGGCAGAATTGGTCCCAATCGCTCAATCCCAACAACTCGTCCGCCGCCTCCAGGACTGAGCGAAGTCTATTGAGGATGGAAAGATGGAGCGCAGGCGACGACTCCGATGGCGCCAAGTCTCCCGAGGCGCTCTTGAGGCCCGCAAGCTCCGCGCGCAAAGCCGCATTCTCGCTGAGTAGATCGTCCCGATTCTCTGACATGCTCCCCCCCAAAGACCACCTGCAACGCCATCTACACACCTCGTGCATAGACGGTTTGGTCTTATGGGCTAACCTATCGTCCTCTCCCGTCCCCGGCTCCAGTCTACCCTATTGACGGAGTACGCAACAATATATAATTTAAGAAGATAGGATGTGGAACCGTTCGGTGACACGCGAGGAGGGTGTGCTTGCGGCCAGCGAATTCAGGGGCACAGATCGGGATCGATATAGGATAAGGACAGCGCAGAGCGCCGAGAACTGTGAGGAGTGCGAGCAGGCGGCGACGGCACGATCACCGCCATCTGACGTCAGGGGAGGTCACACGGCGGGGACGGCTCGTCCGTTTTCCATGTACTGTCCCAACCGGCGCAGGCGGCGATACCGTTCCTCAACCAGCTCGGGGATGGGAATCGCGGCCAGTTCGGTGAGGTTTCGGACGATGGTGTCGCGAAGCAGTTTCGCGGCACCGGCGGGATCACGGTTGGCGCCCCCTAGCGGTTCGGGCACGATCTCATCCACAACTCGCAGCGCCTTGAGGTCCGGTGCGGTCATCTTCAATGCGGCGGCAGCATCGGCTTTCTTATTGGCGTCCTTCCACAGTATCGACGCGCAGCCTTCGGGCGAGATCACGGTGAAGTAGGCAAACTCCTGGACGAGCAGGCGGTCACCGACGCCGATCCCCAGCGCGCCGCCCGAGCAGCCTTCGCCGATGACGACGCAGATGATGGGGGTCTTCAGGCCCGACATGACCATGAGGTTATAGGCGATGGCTTGGGACTGTCCGCGTTCCTCTGCCTCCACGGCGGCAGCGGCGCCTTTGGTGTCGATCAACGTCACGATGGGGAGACGGTATTTCTCGGCCAACCGCATCTTCCAGAGCGCCTTGCGGTAACCTTCCGGTTGCATGTAGCCGAAATTGCACTTCACGCGCTCCTGTACGTCCCGGCCCTTGTGCTGACCGATCAGCATGATCCGCCGACCCGCGATCATCGCGAAACCGGTGACAACCGCGCGATCATCGGCGAAGGAGCGGTCGCCGTGGACCTCGACGAACTCATCGCAGAGCATGCCGATATAATCCAGCGTCTGCGGACGATGGATGTGTCGGGCGACCTGAATCCGATCCCAAGGCGTCAGGTTCTGGTAGACGCGCCGCAGCAGTTCTTCGCGTTTGCCGCGCAGTCCCGCAATCTCCTCGTCCAGATTCATCGTGTTGGTCTTGGACAGCTCGACCAGCTTCGCGATCTGGTCGTCGAGTTTCGCGAGTTCCTGCTCAAAAGGCAGATAATAGGTCGTCGATCCGGTGGCCACGGCGGTGAAGACACTCCTCCGATTCTGTGCGGACAAGTCAAAAGGGTACGGCAACACGGGCCAAAAGCAAGGTACAGCGGGAGCGCGACGTTGGGGGATCGTCGTAG
>CAYSBP010000254.1:0-5032 GCA_964429255.1 uncultured Planctomycetia bacterium | reverse complement strand
ACATTATCTTGTGTCGAAATGCTCTCGGGAGTAACCTGTGATCTTTCCGAATCTCGGAGCGAATCTCAGAGCAGAAAAAGGAGATGCCTATGTGCGTACGTACGATGGTCTGGTGTGGTCTTCTGGTGTCTGGTCTGACACTTAGCGGTTGGGCGGAGGAGCCGCCCGTACTTCGTTCGACGGGAGTCAAGGCAGGAGATCCGGAGCAGGTGCTGCCGGCCGGGGCCGTGGTTCACGTACGTGCGCACAACCCTGCGGCGTTGGCCAAGGCGCTGGATGAGATCATGGTCGCCTTCATTCCCGAAAAGGCCTTGCCGCCGCAAGCGCGGGCCGCACTGAAAGAGCCCATGCCCGTACTGGCGTTACTGGGTATGCGCGATCCGCAGGGCCGGGCGCTTAGCATGGATCAGCTCAGTCAGATGTTTGGCATTGCCCAGGATCGGCCGGTCTCCCTGTCACTCTACGTAGCGCAAGCGCAGACGGGTCCCGCCTTCATTCTCTCGCTACCCATGAAGGACCCTGGCGCACTGACCGGCCTGCTGGTGAACGCACTGGCACCACGGCGTTTTACGGTGACTCCCGTGACAGGCGGCGAACTCTTCGACATCGTCGGAACCAATCCGGATCTTCCCACCCGGATGTTTGTGGCGTGTTCCGAAGATCGGGTCTACCTCTGCAACGCGGCGTCCCTTGCGGCCGGTCTGCTGGCTGAAGGCCCGCGCCTCGCGGCGTCCTCGCCGCTGATCGCCCAAGCCATCCAGCAGTACGGCAAGGAGGACCTGACGGTCGTCCTCGATCCGGGGATGTTCAAGCCGATAGCGGCGATGTTCCGCGCGCGCTATCCGACCATTCCGCCGGAGACCATCCAGCACGTGCGCAGGGAGCTCATGCGCAATATCCCGCCGGCCGAGAGGTTGCGCATAGACCTGCGCCTGCGCTGGCAGTTCGGCATCGACGGCATCGATCAGGGCCTGGACTACCTGGAGGCGTTCGCGACGGGAACCTACGAGGTCCTGTCGGAGTATCTCGTCGGCCAGATCCAGGTTCTGGATGGCCTCGTGATCTCAGTGGACATGGCCCACCCGACGCAGCGTCTGCGCGTGATTCTCCGTTCGGCCGCGATCAAGCCCGCCGAGATGGGGCAGCCCATTCCGATGGCCAACGTGCGCACGGCGCTGGCCCTCCTTCCGGGCGTCGGTGACTGGCTCTCGATTTCCGGACGAAGCCTGCCGGCCAAGGTCTCGCCGGTAACGCTGAAGTGGCTGGAGAACCTGAAGGCCAAGTTCGTCGCCAAGAAACTGCCGCCGGAAGGACTGGCCCGGTTCGCCGCCTACGTGCAAGGCTACCAGCAATCTCAGGCCCTGGAGTCCAGAGTGCCGTGGGTCATCCAGTCGTTTGTGAACCCGTCTCCGGCAGTGGCTCCGGCACCGGTGAAGACCGTGGTCGAATACATCCAGCGCCTCCTCACACAGCCCGGTTCAGCGACCTTGACGATGATGCCCGCCCAGCAGGACGATTTCATCGAGAAGCACTTCACCGACGAGGCCCGTGGATTCACCGCCAATGAGAAGAGCTACCACCAGGTCTTCCAGAATGCGCCCTGGTTCAACGCCAGCGCGCGCAGCCAGGTGAGCACGCTCGAGGGTGGCGTGAAGCGTGTCGTCTACGAATCCGTCTATACCTCCACGTTCGGGCTCTTCGGCTTCAACGAACACGAACTGGTCAACCGGAAGATGCTCTACTACGCCCGACAGGGAGACTACGTCTTCATGCAGCAGGGCTCAAGCATCGGAGATCTCTGGGTAAACCGGATGGAGAAGGTCCAGGCGGCGCCGCTGCCGCCCGCCCTGGTCAAGCTGCTGGACCAGATTCCAGCGGACGCCGTGGCCGCTCGGACCATGCGACTGCTCCACCATCTGCCGGCTGTGGTCCGTGAACTGGGGGGCGTCGAAGCGTTGATCCACAAGGAGTTGGACGAGTATCTGGCACAGGCACGCGAAGTCGTGAAGAAGGAGGCCGACAACCGGGACAACATGGAGGCCCAGTTGATGGCCATCGAACCTCCGCTTCTGATGCAGGCCTTGTGTGCCGATCCGGTGTCGGGCGATCTGTATCTGCTGCTGCCCGGAAACCTGCGCTATCCGAGACCGAGTGTTGTGCCCGCCATCACGGACCTCCTGAAAGCCTACTCGGCGCAGGCCGATTCGGTGGGCGGTTCGATGGAATACGAGCGCGTGGGCAACGGCGAGTACGAGATGTCGCTGGCCGTCAACACGGATGCGCTGGCCTTCCTCGTTAAAAGCGTCGTCAATTCGTACGTTGAGACCTACGCGGGTCCGGGCGGCCACGAGAAGCTGAACCAGTTGCTCGTCAAGCCGGGCGACGGGACGCTGCATCGGAACCAGGTGCTGCTCTTCAACACGCTGTGGAGCTTCCTCTACGAGGAGGATCAGGAAGATATGGAAGATATGGAAGATCAAGAGGAGCAGGAGGATCAGAAGGGCATCCCGTTCGAGGAACACAACTGATCCATTACACCAGCTCAAGGATGACCGATGGCGCGGGCCCTCACACGGCCCGCGCCGCTGTTTCCGGGCCACAGCAGTACCGCTCAGCGGGAGACCGCTTCGGCAAAACAGGTCCGGGCCGAATCGCTGCCGACGAAGTTGACCATCAGGACAAGCGTTTTCGGGCTCGCGCTGAAGGTCACCGTAGCCGACGCGGCGCCGTCGTGGTCGGTCAGTTTCACGCTGCGATCATCGACCAGCAAGGTGACTTGACCTGACGTACGGAACCGCAGCTCCACCGAACGAGCCGCGCCGTCCGCCGAACGGACCCTGCTCCGCGCCAGCCCGATGGGTTCGTCCTCTGGCCACGAGAGCACGTTGGTCGGCCCCAGATTCTCCCAGCCGGGCACACGGGAGAGTTGCGCATCCAGTTCGAGCGTTGTGCGTATCGTGGCGACCGACCAGCACAGCGGAAAGCGCGTTTCCCGGCTCTGTCGCCGCTGCTGAACCTGACGCCTCAACTCCAGCAGGTCGATCGACTTCACGACGTGCTGGACCTCCTGATCCTCGATAAAAGCCCGCACGGCGGGCTCGTCACCGAGGGCATAGAGCGCGGTGGCGGAACCATTGCCCACTCGCTCAATCAGATCGAGCAACCGGTCGTCCCGGAGGATATCCATCAGGCGCGGATGGTTGAGCAGGCGCTTGAGCACGGGATTCCGCTCGGCCAGCCAGGCCTGTTCCTCTCGCTGCAGGTTGACGATCTCGCGAAGCGCATCAAGCTGCTCGAACACAGCCGTCGTTCCCGTGCTGTTGGCTATGGAATCACGCGCGCTCGTCCAACGCTGCCGCATGTGATTTAGCAACCCGGATTGTTCGGCCACCACTTCGTCCAGTTGATCGGGCCGTCTCCCGGAAGCAACGGGGGGCAGAACGTCGGGAGCACGCCAAGGCGCAAGGTACCGCAGGTAGAGCGAACGCGTGGCGATCGCATGACCCCAGGATGGGTTGGCACTGGAGATGGTCACCAGGAAGAGCACCATGAGCGCGCACACCGCAACCAGCACCAGGCTCATCAGGCCACATGCAAGGCGCTCGCCCCACCGTGGCAGTTGCAGGCGCTTCTTGAGCGACACGACCGTCGGCGCGTCATCGCTGCGATTGCGGCGTCTCAGATACCACACGATGACCGAGTAGGCGGTGAGCATAACCAGCAGGCCGCCGAACGTGCGGACCACCAGGTTCGACGTACAGAAAGGCAGGAGGGCGTTGGTCAGGTGAAAGCCCAACATAGCCAACACGCCCCCAGTGCAGTAGATGCCCAGGTTAAGGAGGTCACGGGCGAACCCCAGTCTGAAGATCCGCCAGACCATATATCCCAGAACCAGGAGGATAAGGATCTCGATGAGATAGAGCATCGGTCGCGATGATAGGCGGTGAAGGCGTCAGGTCAATGGTTTGGACGAATACCAGGATGGCGTTCCAACCGCGGGCAAGAACATCGGTGTACCCGCTATCCGCTGCATATAGGGGAAGATTACCCCCGGGCAGAACCACTCCCAGCGTTCAAAGAAACCCGGCCTCAAGCAATCCCGAAACACTACTCTTTCAATAGATCGCTTTCCGAGCGTGGCTCGGGAGATTCGGGAGGCTGCTGCTGGGCGCCCTGCATCTGTTCCACCGCCGGCCAGCCGCCGGCCTTTACCTGTTCGAGGAAAATGCGTCGAAACATCATTCGGCCGTTTACCATCTCGCCCAGCGGTTCCGAAAACACGCCGCTCTCGTAAACGGTCAGCATGTCGAGATACTGCTTGTCCCTGCCGCAGAACTGCAGCGCCTCGGCTTCGGTCATCCACTTTTGCTTGGCGCCCGGCTGCGGATCGTCTTCTTCCGTATCCATCGTGTTCGAACCGCCCGTCGTCTGCGTGGTCGTTGTGCCGCCGGTCGTGCTTTTCCCAGGGGCTGAAACTTTGGTGAAGACCCACCAGGCCATCCAGGCGGCCAGTGCGGTCTGGAGGAGCGTGCTGACCAGGGCGGAGCGCTTGGCGGTCAACGTGGCATCGGTGTATTCCTCTTTCGAGAAGGCCCGCCACGTCAGCCACCCGCGCAGGATGCGTTCCAACGCCAGCAGACCCACCGCGACGACCAGGCCGCGAGGCGCACAGATGATCGGGACGAACCTGAACATGCCCGCCAGGCGCAGGACGCAGGCGAGGATCAGCACGAACGAGAGGATGTCGAGGAGGCGCAACCGGCGTTCGAAGCGCTGGACGCACCCCATCACGCGCTGACGCGCCTCGTCGCTCCATCCGACGGTGTTGCGCCAGGCGTACGATTCGAGCGCCGAGCCCAGTACATAGGTGCCGACGACACCAAGAATGACCACGATCCGGAAACTCATGGCCGCATTTTCCATGATTCCGGGCCGTGAGGCAAGAGAGGAGAAGGAACCGGGTACGTAGGGGCATGACGCACGGATCGGTGTCATCATGCCCCTGCCCTGGCCCACGCCCTCAGAGGCAATC